>NZ_WTYR01000001.1:2495000-2797261 GCF_009827575.1 Alteriqipengyuania halimionae
ATTCCCAAGCCCGCGACGGAAGGAGGTAGAAATTGGCACCCGGATTACGCGAGGACAGCCAGATCGAGATCGCCAGCGATGCCACACTGGCGACGAGCAGCGCCGGCAAGAGGAGCTTTCGCCCGAATCGGAGGATCAGGATGAGCGCGAACGGGAAGACGAAATAGAACTGCTCCTCGATGCCCAGGCTCCAGGTGTGGATCATCGGTGTCAGTTCCGGGCCACCACCGAAATACGGGTTGGTCTGCCAGAAGAAGACGTTCGGCACGAAGAGGGCTGCCGCTGCCAGGCTTTCGCCGAAGGAAGCCAGTTCCTCCGGCAGCATCAGCAGCCACGCGAACGGTACGGCGGCGAGGCAGACGAGGGTCAGCGCAGGCAGGATGCGGCGGGCGCGTCGCTCGTAGAATGCGGCAACGGAGAAGCGGCGCTGTTCGGCCTCACGCAGGAGAATGCCGCTGATCAGGTAGCCGCTGAGCACGAAGAACACGTCGACGCCGACGAAACCGCCTGCAAACCCGGAAAACCCCGCGTGGTAGAACACCACCGCAAGCACGGCGAACGCCCGAATTCCGTCGATTTCGGGACGATAAGCTATTGCGTGGCCGCGGTTGGGCGGGCTGAAACTCATTGCGCTGCACCTGCTTGGCCATATCCCGGCCGGGTGGGTGAGGTCCTGGCAGCGCTTCGGATAGCGAAAGGCGTCAGCATCCGCAGATCCGTCTCGCACGTTTCCGTGCTTGTGCCGTCGCTATCGCGACCGACCCGGCCGATATATTCGCGCAAGGCGATATCCATGAAACAGACCTTGTGATCAAACGCTATTCGGAGCGCGGATCGGGGTTTGCCAGTCGCGCCAATTGCAGATCGTCCGGCCGACCAACATCGATCCATTTTTCGTGCAACGGGTAGACGATAGTGCGGTGATTATGTTGCCGCAACCGCTCGAACAGCGTGGGCATGTCGCAGTGTTTTCCCGGCGACAGACAGTCAAGCACCGACGGATCGAGCACATAGATCCCGGCATTCACGTGGCTGCGGACCAGCGGTTTCTCCTCGAATCCGGTGATGTCGACCCCGCTGGTGTGGACGACGCCGAATTCGTTGCGGATCTCGTGGTTGCGGACGGCCATGGTGCCCGTCGCCCGGTGCAGCACGTGGTAGTCGATCATCTCGCCATAGCCGACGTCGGTCATCACATCGCCATTGGTGACCACGAACGGCGCATCGGGCCGTTCCTCGAGCAGGCTCAGCGCACCGCCGGTGCCGAGCGGCGCGTCTTCACGGATATACTCGATCGACACGCCCCACTCGGACCCGTCGCCGAAATGTTCCTCGATCATATGGCCGAGATAATGGACCGAAATGTAGAACCGCTCGATCCCGGCTAGCCTGGCCCGCTCGATGATATGCTCGAGCATCGGCTTGCCAGCGATCGGCAGGAGCGGTTTGGGACAATTCTCGGTATGGGGGCGCAGCCTTGTACCTTTCCCGCCGGCCATTACGACCATCGTGTTGGGACGCCGCGTGGGCGTCTGCATGGCATCCCACACGTGGAGCCCCAGCACGTTGCGCGCCTCGTCGACGATCGGGAGCTGGTGGATCTTGTTGGCGGACATGATCTGCAGCACGATCTCGCCGTCGAGGCTGGGCGGCACGACCATCGGCTCGGCATGGGTGATCTCGCTTGCAGGCGCGTCGAGCGAGAGGCCGCGCAACAGGCCGCGCCGGATATCGCCGTCGGTAATCGTGCCGACGAGCCGTTCATCGCCATCCGTCACGAGCGCGATCTGGAGGGCGGAGCGATCGAGCGACGCAACCGCTTCGCCAATCGTCGCCTCACTGTCGAGCAGCGCATCGCGCCAGTTCTCGATACCCATGTCAGTCCGCTCCCTCGCTCGGGCCGTCGCGTCCGGCTGCCGCGATGGGCAAATCGTGAAAGTGCTTGGATGTCAGGCCTTCGAGCGGGTGTGTGCGCAACGTCTCGAAAATGGCCGCACTTGCTCCACCCCTACCATAGGGGTTCTCGACATCGGACAGCGCCGAGCGAAACTCTGGCGAAAGGACCTTTTCGATGCCGGCCGCAATCTCGGCCCGCTCGGCTGCGCAGTTCACGACGCTTTTTGCCCGCAGTCGTCCGGCCTGGCGATTGCCGATGTCGAGCGTTCCGATCCCGAAGCTGGGCACTTCCGCAAGCGCGCTCGACGAATTGCCGACCACCGCATCGACATAGGATAGTGCAGATAGATAGCGATACTGGCCCAGCGATGGGTGCGCCACCGCGTTGTCGCGTTGGGCGACATAGCGTTCGATCATCTCGATCAGGTGGCGCCCACCGGTATCGGCATTGGGAAGGGTGAAGACGACATTCGCGTCCGGTCTCGTGTCGAGCGCTGCGAGCAGTTCTTGCGTCTGCTGGGCAGGATCCTGCGCGCCAGCCGTTTCCGGGTGGAATGTCACCAGCAGGGATTCCTCGCCGAATGGCAGACCGATGAATTGCTCGAGCTCGCCCTTCGGCATCGGTTCGAGTTCGGCGATCGCATCGATCCCCAGGCCGCCGACATTGAAAACCCGTTCCGGGTCTTCTCCGAGTTGGATCACGCGATTGCGATAGGGCTCGGCGGCGGTGAAATGAAGCGCCGCCATCTTGGTCACCGAATGGCGAATTGCCTCGTCCAAGGCGCCTTCGGTGGTCTCTCCACCATGCAGGTGGGCGATCGGAATTCCCGCGAACAGCGCGGCGGCGGCGGCGGCAAGGATCTCGTACCGGTCGCCCAGCACCACGACCATGTCGGGCTGAAGGCGCGCATAGGCGTCAGCAAAGCCGATCATGCCGAGGCCCGTTGCCTTGGTCACGCCGACCGCGCTGTCGGATGACAGCAGCATCTCGACCCGTTCTGCAATGGGATAGCCATCGGCCTCGATCTCGCGCACGGTCGTACCGAATTCGGGAGAAAGGTGTGCGGCCGTAACGACCAGCTGGAGTTCGGTATCGTTGCTTTCATTAACGCGCGCGATCAGCCGCTTTAGCAGCCCGTATTCGGCGCGGGTACCGGTAACGATGGCAATGCGGCGCGTCACAGTTCGATCGCCTCGTCTTCCGCGAAGTCGCGCTTAGCCGTCTTGCCGATCACCTCGTCCCAGCGCATCGGCGAAATGCCTGTGCCGGGACGTTTGGTGCCGAGATTGCTTTCGCTGAACTGCTCGCCTTCGGCAATGATGCCACTCGCGACAATCGATTTGCGTGCGATATCACGATTGGGCAACTCACTGGGCGAGGGCGTTTTACGCCCATCCCCTGCCAGCGCCTGCTCGATATTGCGGATGCCCGAGCACATTGCCGCCAGTTCGTCGGGCTCGAGGCTTGCGAGATGATCGGGGCCCGGCAGCGTGCGGTCGAGCGTGAAGTGCTTCTCGATCACTGTCGCGCCCAGCGCCACGGCGGCGATCGGCACTTCGATCCCCGGCGTGTGGTCGGAATAGCCGATCGCCACGCCGTACGTGTCGGCAATCTGGCTCATCGCGCGCAGGTTCACGTCGGAAAAAGGGGTGGGATATTCGGTGTTGCAGTGGAGCACGGTGATGTCGGCGCGCGACAGGCCGGCATCCTCGAACACCGCCAGCGCATCGCCGATCTCGTCGAGGTTGGCCATGCCGGTGGACAGGATCACGGGCAATTGCGCAGCCGCATAATGCCGCAGCAGCGGCAGGTTGGTCACCTCGCCAGAGGGCACCTTGATCCGGTCGACGCCGAGGTCGAGCAGCAATTGCAGCGATTCCGGATCGAAAGCGGTCGAGAAGAAGCCGATCCCGTGCTTCTCGCATTCCGCCTTGAGCATGTGGTGGTCGTCGATCGAGAGTTCGAGCCGCTTGACCATTTCGTATTGGGTTTCCCCATCGCCGGTCGCTGCGATCTGGTACTCCGCCTTGGCCGCGCTGCGCGAAATGCTCTTGGCGGTGTCGAAGGTCTGGAATTTGACCAGGTCCGCGCCCGCCTCTGCGGCCAGCCGCACCAGCTCGCGCGCCTTGTCCATGTCGCCATTATGATTGACGCCGGCTTCGGCAATGATGAGGCAGGGTTTCATCGGCATATCCTTATCCACGGGCCTTCGCCGGAATGCCGACATAGATGCTGTCGGGATCGCAGGATTTCACCACCACGCTTCCCGAGCCGATCATCGTATTGGCTCCGATTTCCAGATGGGCGCCCGGCTGCCCCTGATTGACCGCTGCGCCGGTGCCGACCCACACGCCCGGGTGCAGGTGGACATAGCCCGAAAGATTGGCCCCGGGCGCAATGTTGCAATAGTCGCCGACGATGACGTCGTGGCCGACGGTCGCATTGAGATTGAAAATGCTGAAAGCGCCGACCGCGATGCGATTGGTGAAGCGCACACCGGCGCACACGATCACCCCCGGCATCGCTTCGACCCGCTCGCGCTGCCCGACACCGAACGAAGCGGACGGGTGGATAAGCGCGGGGAATTGGAGTGTGCCGGCATAGCGTTCGGCGATTTTCCGCCGCACCCCATTGTCTCCGATGCCGATCGCGAAGAGCGCATCCGACAGCGAGTCGACTTCGCTCTCGGGCAGAACCTCGCCGAAATCGGAAAGGTCTTCGGCCTGCGCGGGATCGTTGGTCAAGAAGGCGACCGCATGATCGTTCGCATGTGCGATGTCCGCCACTTCGCGCGCAAAGCCCGAAGTCCCGAATATGTAGATTGTCGGTTTGGTCATGGCGCCTTCCTTACCCGCGCGAGGCGTCGGCCAGCAACAGCTCCGCGATCCGCCAGTCGAGCATCGTGTCGATATCGACCGAGCTTTCGGCGTCCATCACGAAGCCGAGCGTATCCGCGCCGACCAGGATTTCGGTTTCGCGCAGGCGCGCGGCGGTGTTCCAGTACATCGCGCCGTTGAGCGTGTAGAGTTCGGACAGGTCCTGCCGGCGGGCGGCGTCGACACTGGTGTCGTAGCGATCGAGGCCGCCATTGGCATCGCGGTAGAACATCCAGGCCGGGTGGTCGTCCACCTCGCGCACCGAGACGACCGACGATGCTCCGCTCTTCTCGGCGAATGCGAGCAGCGCGTCGATCTGCGCCGCCGTGCGCAGCGGCGATGTTGCCTGCAGCAGCACGAGGTCATCATGCTCGGGCAATTGCTCGAGCGCATGCAGCACCGGCGCGGTGCCGGGCGCCTCGTCGCTCGCAAATTCGGCGGGCCGCATGAACGGAACGTCGGCGCCCCATTCGCGGGCGATTTCGGCGATCTCCTCGTCCTCGGTCGACACGACCACGCGCTCGATGCCCTCGGCAGCGCGCGCCGCCTCGATCGTCCACGCGATCAGCGGCTTGCCCGCGATGGAGCGGATGTTCTTGCGCGGAATGCCTTTCGAGCCGCCGCGGGCAGGGATCAGCGCAAGGGTCATGTGCCCGCCTTTGCCGGTTCGGCAAGGTTGGGGCTGCTCGGCACGTTGATGACCCGCCCGGCCAGATCTTCGGCACAGGACACATCGGCGCGCGGCGCGTCGGCAAACATCGGCAGGCGGTGCATCAGCGTCCAGACCGGCCGTGCCATCAGGTCCGCATCGTTGAGCGCGCCCAGCAGCGCCTCCTGCTCCCCGGCGCGATCGGCATCGAGGATCAGCGTGCAAAGCCAGTAATTGCTGACCGTGTCTTCGGGTTCGCGCAGAAAGCTGACGCCATCGATCCGGTCGAGCGCCTCGGCATAGCGCTCGGCCAGCACGCGCTTGCGCGCCAGCATGTTAGGCACCCGCTCCAGCTGCGCGCAGCCCAGCGCGGCGTTGAGGTTCGGCATGCGGTAGTTGAAGCCGATTTCGTCGTGGATGAAGTTCCAGCGGTCGGGCACGCGCGCGGTCGTCGTCAGGTGCTTGGCGCGCTTCGCCAGCGCGGCGTCATTGGTCAGGATCGCGCCGCCACCGCCGGTGGTCATCACCTTGTTGCCATTGAAACTGAGCGCGGAAACAAGGCCGAAATTCCCGGTGTGGGTGCCGTGATAGGAAGAACCGAGCGATTCGGCGGCGTCCTCCACCAGCGGGATGTTCCAGCGTTCGCAGACAGCGACCAGCTTCTCCATCCGGGCCGGGTGGCCGAAGGCGTGCATCACGATCAGTGCGCTGATCCGGCGGCCGGTCTCGCGATTGTAGCACGCCCCGTCGCGCAGTTCGGCGATCGCGTCGAGATGCGCCGCCAGCTTTTCGGGATCGACACCGAGCGAAGTCGCCTCGCTATCCACGAAATGCGGCACGGCCCCGGCATAGGTCGCCGCATTGGCGGTGGCGATGAAGGTGAGCGTGGGCATCAGCACTTCGTCGCCGCGCTCGACCCCGGCCAGCAACAGCGAGACGTGCAGCGCCGCCGTGCCGTTCACCACGGCAATGGCATGCTCCGTACCGCAGAATTCGGCCAGGTCCTTCTCGATCCGGTCGACATAGGAACCAACCGAGGAGACCCAGCCGGTCTCGATGCAATCGGAGACGTAAGCCGCCTCGTTGCCTGCGAATTCCGGCTCGTGCAGCGGGACGAAGCCGTCCCGCTCGCCCGTAATGGTGCGGACGGTACGGAGAATGGCGTCGGTCAGTTCGGTCATGTCGGTCGCGGCGGGTGCCGCCCCTCCGCTAGAGCCTCAGATGTTGTAAGTGTCGGCCTTGTACTGCGAAAGGTTGGCCGGATCGGTGAACCATTCGATGGTCTCGTCGAGCCCGCGGCCGAAGCCTTCGCGGTCCCCATATTGCGGCGTCCAGCCGGTCAGCTCCTCGGCCTTGGCGTTGGCTGCCCAGAGCCGTTCGACTTCGCTCTTTTCGGGACGCATGCGCTGGTCTTCGCTGACGATCCTGACGTCGCGGCCCATGCGTTCGGCGATCAGCGCGGCGGTATCGCCGATCGAGATCTCGAAATTGCTGCCGATATTGATCGCTTCGCCCAGTGCCTTGTCGGATTCGGCCACCGCGCAGAACCCGCGCACCGTGTCGCGCACATAGTTGAAGTCGCGGGTCGGGTGCGTCGCGCCAAGGCGGATCTTGTCCTTGCCATTGGCGATCTGGGTGATGATCGTCGGGATCACCGCACGCGCCGACTGGCGCGGACCATAGGTGTTGAACGGGCGGATCGTCGCCACCGGGGTTTCGAACGAGAGGTAGAAGCTCTGCGCGATCTGGTCGGCGCCGATCTTGCTCGCCGAATAGGGCGACTGGCCCTGCAGCGGGTGCTCTTCGGTGATCGGCACGAAGCGCGCGGTGCCATAGACCTCGCTGGTCGAGGTGTGGACCACGCGCTCGACGCCCAGATCGCGCGCCGCCTGCACGATGTTGAGCGTGCCCTTCACGTTGGTGTCCACATAGCTGTCGGGCGAGTGGTAGGAGAAGGGGATCGCGATCAGCGCGGCCAGGTGCATCACCACGTCGCAATCCTGCATCGCGGTGCGTACGCCGTTGGGATCGCGGATGTCGCCGGCGAAAACGTCGATCGCCTTTTTCACGTGATCGGGCGCGCGATCGAGCCAGCCCCAGCTGTTGAAGCTGTTGTAATAGACGAAGGCGCGCACGTCGGCGCCTAGATTGACCAGATGTTCGACCAGATGCGAACCGATGAAACCGTCGGCGCCCGTGACCAGGATTTTCTTGTTTTCGAGCTTCACGGCAATGTCTCCTGGACGCCTGTCCGGCCTGTTCTCAATGATCCGGGGCCGGGGCGCCTGCGCATGAATTCGCTGGAAAATTTGCCCGGCATCGGGGAAGTTGTCGAGCGCGCCCTTACAGGCGCGAACGAAGGCATGGCAACGGGTTTTTCCTGTCCGGGCCGGAGCTCCGCCAGCTTGGTTGCCGGGGGTGGAAAACCTGCCTATTCGGCTCGCCACGCCCGAAGCCATGGCTTCGCCGAACAGGAAATCGAGCGCCCATGAAGATTGCTGTTACCGGTGCCAACGGATTTGTCGGACGCGAAGTGCTCCGGCAGTTGCCGCAGGCGGGGCATTCCGTCGTTCCGCTGGTCCGCAGCGCGTCCGGTCTCCCGGGAGAGGTCGTCACGGGCAATCTCGATGAGGGCCGCCTTTCGGCGCAGGACCTGGCCGGATGCGACGCCGTTATCCACCTTGCGGCGCGCACGCATGTCATGAACGAAACGGAAAGCGATCCGCTGCCGGAGTATCGTCGGGCCAATGTCGAAGGCACCGATCGACTGCTCGATGCGGCGCTCGCTGCAGGAGTCGGGCGGGTGGTGTTCATGAGTTCGGTCAAGGCTGTCGGCGAACGGTCGGCCCCCGGCGCGCCGCTTGGGCCGGACACGCCGCCGGAGCCGGAAGACGCCTACGGACAATCCAAGCGCGAAGCCGAGGGGCTGGTGCAACAACGCTGCGAGGCCGCCGGAATCGGCTGGACGATCATCCGACCGCCGCTGGTGCATGGCGAAGGCGCCCAAGGAAATCTGCAACGTCTCGTGCGGCTGATCGAACGCGGCCTGCCCCTGCCTTTCGGTGCGGTGCGCAACGCGCGCAGCATCGTGTCGGTGCGCAATTTGGCCGCTGCCGCCATCGCCGCAACCGATGCCACCGATGCCGCCGGGCGTGTCCTGCATATTGCCGACCTCACCGTTTCGACGCCCGAGCTGATCCGCGAGCTTGGCCGTGCCGTCGGACGCAAGCCACTTCTCGTGCCGGTGCCCCCGGCGTTGATGACGGCGGTCGCCTCCGTCCTCGGTCGCGGGGCCGAAGTGCAGCGCCTGTTCGGCTCGCTCGAACTCGAAACCGCGTCGAGCTGGGGCGCGCTCGGTCTCGATCCGCCCTTCGACCCGCGCGAGCAACTGCGCGCTTCGATTCGATCGTAAGGTGTTGCCGCTCATTAACCTTCCAAGTACTACGCTGGCCCTGTCCTTCGGCCAAGTCGTTGGATACTAGAGACTTATGAACCAGCCTTCGTTTCCTTACCGCGTCGCAAAACGCGCCTTCGACCTGGCGGTCGCGATCGTGCTCGCGCCGGTCGCCTTGCCACTATGCTTGATCCTATTGGTTGCAATCCGACTGGAATCTCCCGGCGCACCCCTGTTCGTTCAGCAGCGTGTGGGTCGCGACCGAAAGCCGTTCAGGATGCTCAAGCTGCGCACGATGCGATCGGATACCGAACATGCCGCATCGCATCTGGTGGGTGCGGCGCAGATCACCCGCCTGGGGGCCGTCCTGCGCAAGCTGAAACTCGACGAACTTCCGCAGCTTGCCAATATCCTGTCGGGATCGATGGCGCTGGTCGGACCGCGCCCGTGCTTGCCAGACCAGGACGAGCTTATTGAGGAACGCGAAAAGCGCGACGTTTTCGCGGTACGGCCCGGCGTGACCGGGGCGGCACAGATACGCGGTATCGACATGTCCGAGCCGGCTCGCCTGGCTGAGGCCGATGCGCGCTATATCGAGAATGCGGATTTCTTCGGAGATTTGTCCATAATCGTTCGTACTGCGACCGGTGGCGGGCGTGGCGATGCCGCGACCCGGCGGTTCGGCGACGAGGCCTGAGATGCTGGGGAGCGATCTCGAGGACCTGCAAGGAAAGCGCCGCTTCGTCGACCTGCTGCTGACCTTGCCGCGCCCGGCCAAGCGCGCGATAGCGCTGGCGCTCGACGCGATGCTGTGCGGCATTACCGTCTATCTGGCGTTCTTCCTGCGGCTCGGCGTGCTGGTGAACCCGTTCGTGGGGCCGCCGCATCCTACGATGGGGGCGATCGCGATCGCCTTGCCGATCTTCGTGACGATGGGCCTGTACCGCGCGATCTTCCGCCATGCCGGGTTCGATGCGCTGGCCACGGTCGGCCGCGCGGTCGCGCTCTACGCGATCCCCTATATCGCCATCTATACGGTGATTGGCGTGTACGGCGTCCCGCGCACGATCGGGTTGATTCAGCCAATCCTGCTATTTCTGTTCGTGGCGGCCTCGCGTCTCCTCGCCCGGGCCTATCTGGGCGAAACCTATCGCGCCTTGTGGACCAGCGAGGAACTGCCCCGGGTCGTGATCTACGGCGCGGGCCGGGCCGGTCGCCAACTGGCGAGCGCCATTCGCGCAAGCGGCGAGATGCGGTTGGTCGGCTTTATCGACGACGATCCGGATCTGTGGCGGTCGACGATCAACGGCACCACCGTATTCTCACCGGCGGAACTGGGAGGGCTGGTCAAGCGCAAGAAGGTGACCGACGTCCTGCTGGCCTTGCCGTCGGCCTCGCGCCAGCGTCGCGGGGAAATCGTGGCCCAGCTCAAGCCCTTGCAGCTCCATGTCCGGACCTTGCCTGGGGTCATGGACCTTGCGCGCGGCTCGATTTCGGTCGGCGATCTGCGCGATCTCGAGATCGAGGATCTACTGGGGCGCTCTGCCGTGCCACCGGATCCCGCGCTGATCCGCCGCAACGTCACCGGCAAGACCGTGCTGGTGAGCGGCGCAGGCGGTTCGATCGGCAGCGAATTGTGCCGCCAGATTGCAGCCGTCCATCCAGCGCGGCTGATCCTGGTCGAAAATGCGGAATTCAACCTCTTCTCGATCCATCGTGAACTGACGGGCAGAATGCCCGAATACGATATCGATCCGGCCAGCGTGATCCCGATCCTCGGATCGGTAATGGACGAGCGGCGGATGGACGAGGTGATCGCCGAATTCGCGCCCGATACCGTGTTTCACGCCGCTGCCTACAAGCATGTCCCGCTGGTCGAACACAATGCGACGCAGGGCATCGCCAACAATGTCTTCGGCACGCTGACCCTCGCGCGCGCGGCGCAGCGACATGGAGTGGCCGACTTCACCCTGATCAGCACCGACAAGGCGGTCCGTCCTACCAATATCATGGGCACGACCAAGCGGCTGGCGGAGATGGTGCTGCAGGCCTTGGCCCACGAAGGCGGCAAAACGCGCTTCTCGATGGTGCGGTTCGGCAATGTGCTGGGATCGAGCGGCTCGGTTGTCCCGGTGTTCCGCGACCAGATCGCCAAGGGTGGTCCGGTCACGATCACCGACGCGAAGATCACCCGCTATTTCATGACCATTCCCGAGGCCGCGCAACTCGTCTTGCAGGCCGGGGCGATGGCGGGAGGCGGAGAGGTCTTCCTGCTCGACATGGGCGATCCGGTGCGGATCGTCGATCTGGCGCGCAACATGATCGAATTGTCGGGCCTGACGATGCGTGACGAGGACAATCCCGACGGCGATATCGCGATCGAGACGATCGGCCTGCGTCCGGGCGAAAAGATGTACGAAGAGCTGCTGATCGGCGAGGAACCGCTGGAGACCGAGCATTCGCGCATCATGCGCTCGCGCGAGGACTTCGTGCCCTGGCAAGAACTGGAACGCGGCCTCGAACGGTTGCGTCGGTCGCTCGAGGACGGCGATGCGGCAAAAGCGCGCGACCTGATCATCGCCCTCGTACCCGAATTCCAGCCGCAATCTCCACTGGTCGATTGGGTGGCTTGTGAAAAGGCCATCCGCAAAGCGCGGGCTGCGGGTCCGCTACCGTCCGAAGCCAGCAAGGCAAAGTCGGTCGCCAATGTGACCCCGATCGCAGCTGCCAAACGGCCCGCCACCAAGAGTTAGGGCAAAGCGCCGAGGGGCGTCAGGCGCTCTCGTCCAGCAAGCGGGCGACCGTCTCTTCCAGCGAATCCTGCCAGCGCTGCGCCGAATGCCCGAACGTTTCGGCAAACTTCGTGCTGTCGAGGCGCGAGTTCGCCGGGCGTGCTGCCTTGGTCGGATAGTCGGAAGACGGGATGCCGCTCACTTCGCAGGTGGGCCCTGCGTGCTTTGCGCTTTCCGCGAAGATCGCACGGGCGAAATCGGCCCAGTCGGTCGAGCCGGTGCCGCCGAAATGGTAAATCGCATTGGCCCCATGGCCGGGCTCATCTTGCCAGCGATCGGCCACCGCCAGCACAGCGTCGGCAATGTCGAGCGCGCTGGTGGGATTGCCGAACTGGTCGTCGACGACGTTGAGCGTGTCGCGGGTTTCGGCGAGGCGCAGCATGGTCTTGACGAAATTGCCGCCGAACGGGCTGTAGACCCATGCGGTGCGCAGGATCGCATACGTCGCGCCCGATGCGGCGATCGCCTCTTCGCCCGCCAGCTTGGTTTCACCGTAGGCACCGATCGGCCCGGTCGCATCGTCTTCGCGCCAAGCGCGTTCGCCGCTGCCGTCGAACACGTAATCGGTCGAGATATGGATCACCGGCGCGCCGATTTCGGCGGCCGCGCGGCCGATATGTCCGGGGGCGACGCCGTTGATCAGCCGGGCGAGCTCGGGTTCGTCTTCGGCCTGGTCGACTGCGGTGTAGGCGGCGGCGGAAACGATCAGGTCGGGTTGCTCTTCGGCGATGGTGCGCGCGATTCCAGCCGGGTCGGCGAGATCGAAATCGGGCCGCGCGGCGAAGACCAGTTCGTGGGCGGCATTCCGCTCGGCCAGCGACCGCGCAACCTGTCCCTCACGTCCGGTGACGAGAATCTTCATTCAGAGCCGCCCGGCTTGCTCTCACCCAGCCGTTCACCGCCATATTTGCCCGAACGGATCGGGCCCCACCACCACTCGTTGTCGAGATACCAGTCGATCGTCTTGGCGAGTCCGCTCTCAAAGCTCTCTTGCGGAGCCCAGCCGAGCTCGCGCTCGATCTTGCTGGCGTCGATTGCATAGCGCCGGTCGTGGCCGGGGCGGTCGGTGACGAAAGTGATCAGTTCGCGACGGGACTTTTCGCCTTCGAGCGGCCGCCGCTCGTCCAGCGCATCGCAGATCGCCTCGACCACCTGCAGGTTGGTCCGCTCCTGATTGCCGCCGATATTGTAGCTCTCGCCCAGGTCGCCGGTGGTCAGCACCGCGATCAGCGCGCGCGCATGATCCTCGACATACAGCCAGTCGCGCACGTTCTCGCCGGTGCCGTATACGGGCAGCTGCTTTCCATCGAGCGCGTTGAGGATGACCAGCGGGATCAGCTTCTCGGGGAAGTGGTAGGGCCCGTAATTGTTGGAGCAGTTGGAGAGCACCACCGGCAGACCGTATGTTTCGTGCCAGGCGCGCACGAAATGGTCGCTCGCCGCCTTCGATGCCGAATAGGGGGAAGACGGCGCGTACGGCGTGTCCTCGGTAAACAGCGTATCGTCGAAATCGAGATCGCCGAACACTTCGTCGGTCGAGATGTGGTGGAAGCGGAAGTTCGACTTCTTGTCGCCTTCGAGTCCGCGCCAGTATTCGAGCGCGGCGTCGAGCAGGCGGAAGGTGCCGACCACATTGGTCTCCACGAACGCGCCCGGCCCGTCGATCGAGCGATCGACATGACTCTCGGCCGCTAGGTGCATGATCCCGTCGACATCTTCCTCGCGCAGCAGGTTCAGGACGAGTTCGCTATCGAGGATATCGCCTTCGACCAGCCGGTGATTGGTCGCGTTCTCGATCACCTTGAGGCTTTCGGGATTGCCGGCATAGGTCAGCTTGTCGAAATTGATCACGCGTTTCCCGTCGCGCACCAGCTGGCGCACGACCGCCGAGCCGATGAAGCCCGCACCGCCGGTGACGAGAATCGTTTCCATCAGACTTAACCTTCGAAGGTGAACGGGGAGTCGAAATCGGCGAGAAACGGGGCGACCTCGTCCTTGTTCGAAAGCGTGGGCTCCACGCCGAACTTCTCTTTGGGATCGGGCCAGTCGATGCCCAGCGCCGGGTCGTTCCAGCGGATCGCGCCCTCATGCTCCTTCGAATAGGGCCCGCTGACCTTGTAGAGCACTTCGGTGTCGGGCTCGATCGTCATGAAGCAATGCGCAAACCCGATCGGCACCAGCAGTTGGTTCCACTTCTCCGCCGACAGCTCCACGCCGACCCATTTGCCATAGGTCGGCGATCCCTTGCGGATATCGACCGCGACATCGTAGATCGCTCCGCGCAGCACGCGTACCAGCTTGTCCTGCCCCACCGGCGGGACCTGGAAATGCAGCCCGCGCACCGTGCCGACGGCGGCGGAGAAGGACTGGTTGTCCTGGATCCAGTCGATGTCGATGCCAGCGTCTTCGAAGGCGGAGCGCTTGAAAACTTCGGAAAAGAAGCCGCGATGGTCGCCGTATTTGGGTGGGCGGACTTCGATCACCTCGGGAATGGCGTGGCGGATGAATTCGGTCATGCCGGGTTCTCCACGATCCGCTTGAGATAGGCGCCATAGCCGGTCTTGCCCATCATAGCGCTGCGTTCGAGCACCGTGTCGGCCTCGAGCCAGCCCTGGCGGAAGGCGATTTCCTCTGGGCAGGCGATCTTGATGCCGGTGCGATGCTCGAGCGTGCGCACGAAGCTGGAGGCTTCGTGGAGGCTTTCATGCGTGCCGGTGTCGAGCCAGGCATAGCCGCGACCCAGGCGCGTGATGTGCAGGTCGCCGCGCTCCATATAGGCGCGATTGACGTCGGTGATCTCCAGCTCACCTCGCGCGCTGGGTTTCACGTCCTTCGCGATCGCGGTCACGTCCTTGTCGTAGAAATAGAGGCCCGTAACCGCCCAGTTCGACTTGGGGTTGGCGGGCTTTTCCTCGATGCTGGTGGCCTTGCCGGTTTCGGGATCGAAAGCGGCGACGCCATAGCGTTCCGGATCGTCGACATGATAGGCGAAGACGTTCGCCCCGCCCGCCGCAGCTTCGGCGGCCGCGGCGCGGCATTTCTCGCCCATTTTCTCGCCATGATAGATATTGTCGCCCAGGATCAGCGCGCTCGGCTGGCCATTGACGAAATCCGCGCCGATGATGAAGGCTTCGGCAAGCCCGTTGGGCTCGGGCTGGACAGCATAGCTCAGATCGACGCCGAAGGCCGAACCGTCACCCAGCAATTGCTCGAACATCGGGAGGTCGCGCGGGGTCGAAATAACCAGGATTTCTCGGATCCCCGCCAGCATCAGCACGCTGAGCGGGTAGTAGATCATGGGTTTGTCGAACACCGGCAGAAGCTGCTTCGAGAGAGCCATGGTCGCCGGGTAAAGCCGGGTGCCGCTGCCACCGGCGAGAATGATGCCCTTCACAGATATTTCCTCATGCGCGCAATGGAATGCGCCGAACGCCGCCGCCCTATCAAGGGCGCAAACGCGTGTCACCCCTTGCGCTCGCCCTGCGTTCAGCGCCCCATCAGCAGCAGGCCGAAATGCCGAGCAATGCGACGATTGCTCGCCCGTTCACGTTCGACAGAGCGACGCTGACGGTCGCGCCAAGCGGTCGAGCTTTCGCGCATGCGTTACTGAGGCAGGCTCAGTCGAGCGCGATATCGGGCGCGTCGACCTGCTTCATGCCGACGGTGTGGTAGCCCGCATCGACGTGGTGCACTTCGCCGGTCACGCCCGACGAGAGATCCGACAGCAGATAAAGCCCCGCGCCGCCGACATCGTCGATCGTAACGTTGCGCCGCAAAGGCGAATTGAGTTCGTTCCATTTGAGGATGTAGCGGAAATCGCCGATCCCGCTCGCCGCCAACGTCTTGATCGGGCCCGCGCTGATCGCGTTGACGCGGATGTTGTCGGGGCCGAGATCGTTGGCGAGGTAATGCACGCTGGTTTCGAGTGCGGCCTTGGCCACGCCCATCACGTTGTAATGCGGCACCACCTTTTCGGCGCCGTAATAGGACAGCGTCAGGATCGATCCGCCTTCCTTCATCAGCGGATAGGCGCGCTTGGACGCCGCGACGAGGCTATAGGCGGAGATGTTCATCGTCATCAGGAAATTGTCGAGGCTGGTGTCGACATACTTCCCGCGCAGCTCGCTCTTGTCCGAAAAGCCGATCGCGTGGACGAGGAAGTCAAGCTTGCCCCAGCGCTGCTGGATCTCGGCGAAGGTCGCATCGAGCGCATCCATGTCCGAGACATCGCATTCGACCAAGAAATCGCTGTCCAATTGCGCTGCCAGCGGGCCGACGCGCTTCTTGAGCGCTTCGCCCTGATAGGAAAACGCCATTTCGGCGCCCTGTTCGTGCAATTGCTTGGCGATGCCCCAGGCCAGCGACTTGTCGTTGGCGAGGCCCATGATGAGCCCCTTCTTGCCGGCCATCAATCCGCTCATCATTCTTCCCTTTCGTCTTCGTCTTCTTTGTGCGCCGCGCGCTCTTTCGCTTCGCGTTCGCGATCGTCTGCCCGCCCCAAGTGGTTTTCAGCTTCCTCGGGTGTCTCGGCAAGCGCGGCGTTGAGCTCGGCGCCGATAACCACCCCTAGTCCGACGAGCCAGAAAAAGAAAAGCACGATCATCACGCCTGCCAGGCTGCCATAGGTGAGATCGTAGCTGAAGAAAGAGCGGATCACCGCGGGCAGGGCGAGGGTCACCGTAGCCCACCACACGGTGACGAACAGGGCGCCCGGCCATTTCGGATAGCGGCGCGCGCGATAATGGCTCGGCGTCAGCGCATAGAACAGCATGTAGAGCGACCCGAACAGCACGAAAGCGGGCGCGATCCGCGACAGGGCAAGATCGGACAGCACGTTTTCGAGCCCCGGCAGGTAGGCCGCGATCACTTCCTGCGCGGCGCCGATGGCGACTTGCACGAACAGCGACAGCATGATCAGCAACACCGCGATCACGATGATCCCGGTGGTGAACAGGCGATAGCGCCAGAAGGCCACGGCCGGCTCGGTCCCGTAAGCGCGGCGCAGGATGTCGCGGATGGTCTCGATCAGGCTGCCGACCGTCCACAGGCCCACGAACCCGCCGGCCCATAGCAGCCACCCGCTGCGCGCATCGATGATGTCGAACGCGACCGGGCCGACGGCATCGGCCACCGGCTTGGGCAGGGTAACGAGAATGGTGACGATCGCGGCGGCGCGGTCTTCGGCTTCACCGAAGGCGTTGAAGATTGCGGTCGCGGTGACGAAGAACGGAAACAGCGCGACGATCGAGAGATAGGCGAGGTTGCCGGCATGAATCATGCCGTCGTTCCAGGCCCCAGCCCCGACCCGCTTGAGCACCTGGAAGAAGCGCGTGCCGGGGCCGATCCGCTGCCGCACGCGATAGCGCAAGGCCTCCTTGCGGCGGCCTTCGGGCGTCAAATTGGGCGGTGGGCGCTTTTCGGGCGGAGGAAGCGCCTTGGCCTCTCCCTCGACCAGTTCGGTAGCCTTGGCCGCCATTATCCCGTCAGATCGGCGCGATGATCGGTCGAATCGGTCCAGCCTTCGAGCTTGGCGGCGAGGTCGTCGACATTGTCGGGCAGCTGGATTTTCAGCGTCGCCAACTGGTCGCCGCGTCCGCCGGATTTTTTCGACCAGCCCTTGCCGCTCAACCGCATGGTGGTGCCGCCCGACATGCCGGGCTTGATCGTCAGCATGACGGCACCATCGACGGTCGGAACCCGAACCTTGGCTCCGCGCACCGCTTCATCGACGCCAATCGGCACGTCGAGGCGGATATTGTCGCCGTCGCGGCGGAAATTTGCGTGGCTGTCGACCGCGATCTCGACGATTCCGTCGCCCGCGCCGCCGGGGCCTTGCTCGCCCTTGCCCTTGAGACGCATCGTAGTGCCGTTCTCGACCCCGGCGGGCAGCTTGAGGTCGATCGTCTTGCCGTCGGCCAGCGTGATCCGCTGGTCCTTGCGCGTCGCGGCATCGGTGAAGGGGACGCGCAGGCGATACTTGATATCGGCCCCCTTGCTCGGGGGCGCGGAACGGCGACCGAAATTACCGCCTCTGGCGCCGCCCATGCCCGCACGGGGGTCGGGTCCGCCGCGGCGACCGAACAGGCCTTCGAAAAGATCGCCGAGATCGACTTCCTCGCCGCCACCACCGCTGAAGCCGCCGAAATCTTCGGGACGGAATCCGCCTTGGCCACCGCCCGGACGCGCGCCACCGCCGAAGCCGCCGGCTCCGAACGGCGATTTGGGATTGCCGTCGATGTCGATCTGCCCGGAATCGTACTGGGCCCGCTTCTCCTTGTCGGACAGCAGGTCGTACGCCTTCGTCGCATCGGAGAACTTGTCCGCCGCCTGCGGATTGTCCTTGTTGCGGTCGGGGTGGAGCTCTTTCGCAAGCTTGCGATAGGCGCTCTTGATTTCCTTCTCGCTCGCCGAGCGGGGTACACCGAGGATCGCATAAGGGTCAGCCATGTGGGTTAGCTAGGTAAACCACCGATGGACTGCAAGTTTCCCGGACGCCTAACCGCGATCACTCGTCGAACAGCAAGCCGCGCATCCGGTCGAGATATTCGATCCAGGCGTCCCGGCCCGCTTCGCTCAAATGGACGGTGGTGAGCGGGCGTTTGTCCCGGAATTGCTTTTCGAGACGGACGTAACCCGCCTGTTCGAGCTTGCTGAGATGGGTCGAGAGGTTGCCGTCGGTCACGCCGGTCTTCTCGCGCAGCGTGGCGAAATCGGCGGCTTCGGCACCGGAGAGATACGCCATGATCGCCAGCCGCACCCGCCCGTGGATGAGATCGTCGATCCTGCGATAGTCGTGCGGGGGCTCAGCCACGATCGCGCTCGCGCCGGAGCAGCAGCATGCCGGGAACCACCGACACCACGATCCCGCCCAATGCGGTGGCGAACAATTGCCACGCCGTTCCGGCCAGCAATGTCGTGGCGACCAGGAAGGCGATCGACAGCACGGCGAAGGGGCGCAGCGTATCCGAATGCGCGGCCGTGGCGCTTGCCGCCATGGCGATCGCATAGACCCCGAACACGACCGGAGGCATCAGGACGAACAGCCGGAAACCGGTATCGTCCCCGCGCGACAGGGCAAGATAGGCGTAAGCAAGGATCGCGAGCGCCAGCGTGCCGAGCGTCGCGCCCGCCACTTGCCACACCTGCCGTTCGACCAGCGCTGCGGTGGTTGCAGGAGCCGGCCGATCCTCGCTCGCGCGAGCAGCCCGGGCGACGAGGCCGGTTGCGCTCATGATGACGAGCCACACTGCGGCGATCGACCACAGGGGCCACGCCAGCACGCGCATTCCGATCAAGGCGTGGAGCATGGCGGCCAAGGCGATGGCGACGCCGTAGAGCACGAGTTCGCGGCCGCCGAGCAGGGGGCGGATGCGCCCCTCCTCGGCCAGTGCGCGCAGCCGGGCGAGATCGTCATGCGCGATCGGATTCGCCGGCGAGGAGAGGGTATCGGTCATCCTATCGCTCCTGAGCGGGGTAAATCATGGTTTCGCGAACACGAGCGGTGCCCTGGCCGACGGTGAAGCTTTGCTCGGCGAAGACCGGTTCACCGCGCAATTGCGCGCCGCCGACCATCGCCCAGCCATCGAGCGGGCCACGCGATCCCATGGTGAATTGTCCGTCCCGGTCGATATCGTGCCAGGCGGTAAACGAATACGCCCCTTCGGGCACGTCGGTAAAGCGCACGGTCACCGTGCCGGCTTGCGGATCGTCGATGATTTCTCCGACGATCCCCTCTTCTTTCAGGAACTGCTCCTCGGTCTGCAGCGACACATAAAGGGTACCCGCTTCGCCGCGCACTTCGTCGAGGACGATCTCGACGTCGCCGGCCAAGGCGGGGGATGTGGCGATCGCGCCGATCAGGGCAGTGGTGATGGCAGTGGATTTGAGCAACATGCAAGCCTCCTTTGTTGATTTGCGAATCACTTTGTAATGCAAAGTGCACGCTGTGTCAAAGTTTGGCCTGCGGATGCTGCCGGCGTCGCGTTGCGTTCCTGAGTGGTGCCACGGGAGGTCTGCCCCTTTCCTACAGTCGGGCAGCGCTCTAGATAGCGGATCATGAACGCGTTTTCGTCCAGCACCAGCCACGTCGATTTGGCGTCGGAGTGGGCGAAGACTTTTTTGCTTCTGAACAGTGTAACACCCGGTCCATGTCTCCAATGAACGATAGTGAAAGCCAGCTTCCCCAGACCGAACCGTTCGGCCTGTTTGCCACCTGGTTCGAAGAAGCCGAAGCGAGCGAGCCAAACAATGCCAACGCCATGGCGCTCGCCACCGCGACGCCGGGCGGCGCGCCGTCGGTGCGGATGGTGCTGCTGAAGGACTGGAGCCCGGACGGGTTCACCTTCTACACCAACGGGCTGAGCCGGAAGGGCATGGAGATCGGGCAGAACCCGCAAGTTGCGTTGCTGTTCTACTGGAAGACGCTGGGGCGCCAGGTGCGGATCGAAGGGCCGCTCGAACAGGTTTCGGACGAAGAAGCGGATGCCTATTTCGCCAGCCGTCCGCGCGATTCGCAAATCGGCGCGCATGCCTCGCAGCAATCCGCCGCGCTCGACGAACGGGCAACCTTCCTCGAGCGGATCGCCGAGGTCGAGGCTCGCTATGAAGGGCAGGACGTGCCGCGCCCGCCGCACTGGACGGGCTTTCGCGTCGCGCCGCGTTTCGTCGAATTGTGGTCCGATCGGGCCAATCGCCTGCACGACCGGCGACTCTACACCCGCTCCGCCGAGGGGTGGACCTCCACGCTGTTGTATCCGTGATGGTGGACGCCGAACGCGCCCGGCTGACCCGATCGGCGGCACTGGCCTCGATGTCGGTTGCCCTGCTGCTCGTGGGGCTCAAGGTCTGGGCCGCGTGGCGCACCGGATCGACCGCGATGCTCGGCAGCCTGGCCGACACCGCGCTCGACCTCGTCGCAAGTTTTGCGACCCTCATCGGGGTCTGGTTCGCGGCCCAACCGGCCGACCACGATCATCGCTTCGGCCATGGCAAGGCTGAGGCGCTGGCGGCGATGTTCCAGGTGGTGCTGATCGCGATCTCGGCGACGGCAATCATCGTGCGTTCGGCCATGCGACTGATCGCGGCCGATACCGCCGTCGAAGCGCCCGGTGACGGGATCCTCGTCTCGGGAATCGCGATCGTCGCCACGATCGGGCTGCTGGCCTGGCAGCGCTATGTGATCGCGCGCACACGGTCGGTCGCGATCCATGCCGATCACGTCCACTACCAGTCCGACATCCTGCTCAACTTCGCGGTGATCGTGGCGCTGCTGCTCGAATCATGGCTTGGCCTGGCCGGAGCCGATCCGGTGTTCGGCTTCGCTATCGCGCTATGGCTGCTGTGGGGGGGCTTCCGCGCCGCAACCGAGGCCGTCGACCAATTGCTCGATCGCGAATGGCCGGACGAGAAGCGCCTTCGCTTCGTCGAACTCGCCGCGCGCCACCCCGAATTGTCGAACCTGCATGATCTGCGCACGCGTTCGAGTGGCTCGCAGGATTTCGTCCAGTTCCATGTCGATCTGCCGGGGAACATGACGGTCGAGCAGGCGCACGAGATCATCGAGCGGGTCGAGAGCGATCTGTGCGCGCATTTCCCCGAGATGGAATTGCTGATTCATATCGATCCGATGGGCCATGTCGATGAACCCGACAATCCGCTGGTCGAACAGGACGAGTTCGAAGCGCTGGAGGACAAGACATGACGGCGATACCCTATTGGCACGTCGACGCCTTTGCCGATGCCCCGTTCGGCGGCAATCAGGCGGCGGTGATGGTGCTCGACAAGTGGTTGCCGGATGCGACCTTGCAGGCGATCGGGGCCGAGAATAATTTTGCCGAAACCGCCTTCCTCGTTCGCGACGACAGCGGCGTGGCCGACTGGGAGTTGCGCTGGTTCACGCCGACCAGCGAAGTGAAGATGTGCGGCCACGCGACGCTGGCGAGCGGGCACGTGGTGCTGTCGCGGGATGGAGGAGAGAAGGTCCTGTTCCGCACGAGGAACGCCGGCGTGCTCGAAGTGCGCAGGCAAGGCGGGGCCTATGAGCTCGCCTTGCCGACGAGTCGCGTCGAGCAGCGCGCCATGCCCGACCTGTCGGGCGCGCTAGGCACTGGCGATGCCGCGGTGTTCGATACGGTCCAGGGGGCCGAGCAGACGGCAATCATATTGCTCGACGACGAATCGCAAGTGCGCGCACTCGCGCCCGACATGCGAGCGCTCGAGCAGATCGACCGGATGGCGATCTGCACCGCGCCCGGGGATTCGACCGATGTCGTCAGCCGGGTGTTCGTGCCGGCATGGGGTGTTCCGGAAGACAGCGTGACCGGCTCCGCCCATGCGGCGCTGGCTCCATTCTGGGCCGAGCGGCTCGGCCGCGACGAATTCACCGCTTTCCAGGCATCCGCACGCGGCGGTCACGTGCGTTGCGGTGTCGACGGCGCGCGCGTGTGGCTCGGCGGCCCCTGCGTGACGGTGGTCGAGGGAACGTTCAGACTGTAATTTCGCCGCTTCAGTTCTGGAAAAGCTGCGTCAGCCGCGCGATCCGGCGTACCACGCCGTTTCGCAAATCGCCGTCCGGGGTCTTGCCCAGCCGTACCACCGTCAATTGCTGGCTCGGTGAAACGAACACATACTGACCCAGATGGCCGATCATCGCGAAGGCGCTTTGCGGCGCGTCATCGGGGAACAGCGATTTCCGCTCGGTGCCCGATGGCCGGTTGAGCCAGATCTGCGCACCGTAATCGGGTGCGCGCGGGCTCGGCGTGATCATGAAGTCGATCCAGCGGCGCGGAACGACCTGCACGCCGCCGACATTGCCGCCCCGGCGCAGGAATTCGCCGAACTTCGCCCAGTCGCGGGCGGTTGCGTGCATCAGACTGCCACCCACCAGCGTGCCCGAGGCATCGTATTCGGGGACCATCGAATCCATCCCCAGCGGGCCGAACAGGCGGGTGCGCAGATAGTCGTCGACCGCGCGGCGGCGCACCTCGGGCGTATCCGCAGTCGCCAGCGTGCGCGCCGCGATGTCCGCCAGGATCACGGTGGTGTTGCTCGAATATTCGAACTTCTCGCCCGGGTCGGCCTCGAGACTCTGCGCCTCGGCATAGGCCGCCATGTCGTCGCGTCCGTCGGTAAACAGCATGCGGACCTCGTCCGATTCGTAAATCGGATCGCCCGCTTCGGTGTGGGTGAGCCCCGACCGCATCTGGAGCAATTGCCGCAGCGTGATCTCGCCGCGCGGATCGCCGGGCCGCGTCCAGGCCGGCACCGGCGCGCTTTCATCGAGGCTGAGCAGGCCATCGGTGACCAGCATGCCGATCAGGACCCCGGTGACGGTCTTGGCCATCGACCAACTGACGAAGCGGGTCTCGGCATCGTATCCCGGGGCGTATCGTTCGACGATGGTCGCCCCGTCGTGCACCACAACGACCGCGCGCGTTTCCGCAACATCCTCGGCGAACAGCGCATCGACTCGCCGCGCCAGCGCCTCACGCGAAACGTTGGGTTCTTCCACCACACCTTCATACGCCGATTCGGCCAGGGGCGATGTTTCCGGGTCGTATTCGGGATCGCCCGAACATGCTGCGAGCAGGAAAGCGGGCAGGAGCGGCAGGGTGGCGAGCAAGCGGCTGGACATCGCGGCGACTGATGCGCAAAGCCTCGCGCCATGGCAACCGCAAACGTGCCCCCCGACCCGCCTCGCACAACGCCACGGCCCCGCCGCCGCTGGCCGAGCGTGCTCGGCTGGGTGGCGCTGCTGATCGTACTGGCGCTGGGCGCGGCCTGGGCAGTCTATGGAAAGACGGTGTCGGACTTTGCCGTGACCGGCACGTCCTACGGCGCGCGCGTCGCCTGTTCGTGCCGGTATATCGGCGGGCGCTCGCTCGGCGATTGCCGCAAGGATTTCGAAGACGGGATGGAGCTCATCCGGTTGAGCGAGGATCCCGAAGCGAAAAGCGTGACCGCGACCTTCCCGCTCGTATCGAGCCAGACCGCGACCTATCGCAAAGGCTATGGCTGCGTGCTCGAGGAGTGGGAGAACTAGGCGTCGCTGGTGGCGACAGGCTCGGTCGAAGAGATCCAGCCCCCGCCGATGACACGGTCCCCGGCATAGATCACCGCCGCCTGTCCCGGCGCGACGCCGTATTCGGGCGTTTCGAACCGGATCGAGACCGCCGCGCCATCGCCCAGCGGCCCGTCGAGCGTGACCGGCACCGGCTTGGACAGCGAACGGACCTTGGCGGTGAGCGGCGCTTCGGGCACCGGGCCGATCCGGTTGGTTTCGATGATCCGCGCCGCGGCAACACCCAGCAGGCGTTTGGGGCCGACCACCACAGCACGCTTTTCGGCATCGATCCGGACCACGTAAAGCGGCTCGGCCTGTCCGCCGATTTCGAGCCCGCGGCGCTGGCCGACGGTGTAGTGGATCACCCCGCGATGTGTGCCCAGTTCCTCGCCGGTTTCGGCATGGACGATCGGGCCGGTATCCTCGGCATCGGGGCGCACCTTGCGCACCACGCGGGCGTAATCGCCATCGGGCACGAAGCAGATGTCCTGGCTGTCTGGCTTGTTGGCGACCACCAGGCCGGCCTCTTCGGCCAGTGCGCGCACATCCTGCTTGGGCAGGCCGCCGAGAGGAAAGCGCAGATAGTCGAGCTGTTCCTCGGTCGTGGCGTAAAGGAAATAGGACTGGTCGCGCGCCGGATCGAGCGCGCGGTGCAGTTCTGCCCCGGCAGGCCCTATCTCGCGCCGGACGTAATGGCCGGTGGCGAGACAATCCGCCCCCAGTTCCTTCGCCATGCCCAGCAAATCCTTGAACTTGGGGCCCATGTTGCAGCGGATGCAGGGGATCGGCGTGCGGCCCTGCATGTAGTCGTCTGCGAACTGGTCGATCACCTCTTCGCGAAAGCTCGAGGCATGGTCGAAGACGTAATGGGCGATGCCCAGACGATCGGCCACCAGGCGGGCATCGCGGATATCGTCGCCTGCGCAGCAGCTCTTCGCGCGGCCCACGGCCTCGCCATGATCGTAGAGCTGGAGGGTGATCCCGATCACCTCGGCCCCGGTTCGCGCGGCGAGCGCGGCAACGACCGAACTGTCGACCCCGCCCGACATGGCGACGACGATGCGCTTGTCGGCGAGGTTGCCGGCAAGCTGGAACAGCGCGGCCGGATCGGCGCTGGAAAGGCTGGCGGTGGAGGGCATGGCGCTCACATAGGCGTTCGAGCGCGCCTCGGCAATTCCCGGGCGTGGGCAGGGGCATCGCAATCGCTTGCTCGAACGGTTTACCTTTCGTTTGCCATGTGTTGCTAGGCCGAGTCTCATGACCATGGGTTTCTCACCGACGGAATGGCCTCAATTGCCGCGGGAATCGCGGGATTCCGACGAGTCGCCGGGGCCGGAATGGGAAACCCTGCGGGCCCGACTCGACGCCGCCCACAGCGTGCGGGTGACAGGCGACGAGGCTGCAAAAGCGGGTCGCAATGGCAGTTTTTCGCCCGGATCGGCGGAAAGCATCGGCTCGCTGGGAGAAGAAACGGCAGAAGATTCGCACAGCGCCCCGGGGGGTGGCGTTAACCAAGGTAAACGCGGCGTTAACCATAGGGTTTCAACCAATGGCAAGCCGCAGGTGTCAGACGGGGCTGAGGAGGCCGGGACAGCTTTGCCCGGCCACACGAGGGATTAGATGATCGAGAACCAGAAGATACGACCGGAATCGGTGATCGGCCCGCTCGGAGAGCCCCTGCGGCTCGAAGACTTGCCGAAGCCCGATACGCGTCGCTGGGTCGTGCGCCGCAAGGCAGAGGTCGTCGCTGCCGTCAATGGCGGTCTGCTGACGATCGACGAGGTCTGCGAACGCTACAACCTCACGCTTGAAGAGTTCGCTTCCTGGCAACGGGCGGTGGACCGCTCGGGCATGCAGGGCCTGCGGGTGACGCGCATCCAGCATTATCGAGACTTGTACGAACGCCAGCATAAATACTGAATTTTCCGGTATTTGACAGCTGACAGGGCGCCCACTCCCACCCGGGAGCGGGCGCCCTTTCGGTATTTAGGTGCCTCAACGGGAACACATCTTCCTTACCGACCGTTTGATTGACCGGATGGGACGGGCAACAGCGCGCACCCGCCCGCAGGTCCGTTCCGAAATTAGGACGCAACAGGAGGATGCACGCAATGCCAGGTTTTCTAGTAATGATTATTGTCGGTGGTATCGCAGGCTGGCTCGCCAGCATGGTGATGGCACGCGATGCCTCGATGGGAATTCTTCTCAACATCGTCGTCGGTATTATCGGCGGCCTGATCGGTGGTTTCCTGCTCGGTGCCTACATCAATGTCGGCGCTGAGTGGATCAACTATCTCATCACCGCCTTCATCGGCGCGGTGGTACTGCTGCTAATCATCAATCTCGTTCAGCGTGGTCGCGTACGATAACGCTACGCCATAGGTAATCGCACTCCGGTGCGACTTTCGACGGGCGGCTCCCTTGCGGGGCCGCCCGTTTCGTTTGTCCGGTGCAAGCGGGGTTTCGACAGTGGCGGGCACGCATCGCTCGCCGTCGATTATAAGCCGTTCGCAGAAGGCGGTATTGTCGTATTTCGCGCTGCAGCGTAACCCGGACTTGAGATTGGTGTGATAGAAATGTAATACACCATTTCCACCATGGGGATCGACATGAACGCCGAAATGCAAATCGAAACGCAGGACGCTGCACGGGTGGACGATCCGTTCGCGCTGGACGCCGATGAGCGCCGCAAGCGCCGCCGCCTCTGGATCGTGCTCGGCGCGATCGTCGTGCTGGTTGCCGGCGGTCTGTGGTTTCTGACCCGTGGTGGGGAAGAACAGGTTCCGGCCGCAGTGCAGGAACAGGAAGAGGCCGGCCCCGCCATCACCGTCATGGTTCCCGGCAGCGCCACGATCGAGGGAGAGATCAACGCCACCGGCACGCTGGCCGCGCGGCGGGAAATGCCGGTCGGGGTCCAGGGCTCGGGCGGACAGGTGTCCCGCGTGCTGGTCGATGCCGGCGATTGGGTGAATGCGGGGCAGATTCTCGCGGTGCTCGATCGCTCGGTGCAGAGCCAGCAGGTTTCGCAGCAGCGCGCGCAGGTGCGCGTCGCGGAATCGGATGCACGACTGGCGCAGGCCAATCTCGATCGCGCGCTCAAGCTGGTCGACCGTGGTTTCATCTCGACGGCCGATGTCGACCGTCTGACCGCGACCCGCGATGCGGCCGTCGCGCGGGTCGAAGTGGCCAAGGCCCAGCTCGGCGAATTGCAGGCGCGCACCGCACAGCTCAGCATCGTGGCCCCGGCAGCCGGCTTGATCCTCGAGCGCAATATCGAACCCGGTCAGGTCGTTGGCGGCGGTACCGGTGCGGTCTTCCTCATGGCGCGCGGCGGCGAAATGGAATTGATGGCGCAGCTCGGCGAAGACGATCTGGCGCGTATTTCCACCGGCGTGACGGCCCAGGTAACGCCCGTCGGTCTCGACCGCACCTTTACCGGCCAGGTATGGCAGATCGATCCCGTGATCGATTCCCAGTCCCGCCAGGGCACCGCGCGCATCGCGCTGTCCTATGCGCCGGGCCTCAAGCCGGGTGGTTTCGCCACCGCCACGATCGCGTCGGGTGCGGTGGTCGCACCGAGGCTGCCCGAAAGTGCCATTCAGGACGATGACGGCCAAAGCTACGTCTACATCGTCGACAAGGACGACAAGATCGTCCGCCGCGACGTTACCACCGGCCTGATCACCGATGACGGGATTGCGATTGTCGACGGGCTCGACGGCACCGAGCGCGTGGTCCTGCGCGCGGCCGGGTTCCTGAAGCCGGGCGAAAAGGTTTCGCCGCAGGTCCAGAAAAGGCGGAAGTGACCCGATGAATCTGCGCTATCTCTCTGCTTGGTCGATCAAGAACCCTGTTGTTCCGCTCGTTTTCTTCGTGGCGCTGACGCTGGCCGGCCTGGTCGCGTTCAGCCGGCTCGAAGTGCAGAACGATCCGGACATCGAATTTCCGGCGGTCGTGATCTCGATCTCGCAGCCGGGTGCGGCGCCGACCGAGCTCGATTCCCAGATCACCGAGAAGGTCGAGAATTCGCTCAGTTCGATCGAAGGCATCGAGCGGATGAACAGCTCCGTCTCGGAAGGCAACTCGACCACGTTCATCATGTTCGAGATCGGTCGCGACGTCGACGATCTCGTCAACGAGGTAAAATCGCAGGTCGACCAGATTCGCGGCGATCTGCCCGACGGGATCATCGAGCCGCGCGTGTTCAAGGCGCGCAACGAAAACACGATTGCCCGCTATGCGGTGCTTTCCGACGACATGACGATGGAACAGCTCAGCTGGTTCGTCGACGACACGGTGACCAAGCAATTGCTGGCGGTGCCCGGCATGTCGCAGGCAAGCCGTCGCGGCGGTGTCGATCGGGAGATCCGCGTAATTCTCGATCCGGCGCGGATGCAATCGCTGGGTGTCACCGCGTCGCAGGTCAATTCCGTGCTGCGGCAGAGCAATCTCGATGCCGGCGGCGGCCAAGCCGAAATCGCCGGATCGCGCCAGGCCGTGCGTGTCCTCGGCAATGCCGCAACTGCCTACGAGCTTGGCCAGCGCCAGATTTCGCTGGGGGGTGGCCGCACGGTGAAGCTCAGCGACATCGCCGAGGTGCGCGATGGCGAAAGCGAAATCCGGAGCATTTCGCGCGTCGACGGGCGTCCGGTCGTGACGTTCGGGATTGCGCGTGCTCGCGGAGAATCCGACGTCACCGTCTATGACGAGGCGCAGGTCGTCCTCGCCAAGATTGCCGAGGAAAATCCCGGCATCGAATTCGTCGAACTGTTCAACCAGGTCGATTACACCAAGGCGCAGTACAAAAGCTCGATGGCGGCGCTGATCGAAGGCGCGATCCTGGCCGTCATCGTGGTGTTCTTCTTCCTGCGCGACTGGCGTGCGACGATCATCTCGGCGATCGCCATCCCGCTCTCGGCCATCCCGACCTTCTTCTTCCTTTACACGATGGGCTTCACGCTCAACCAGATGAGCCTGCTCGCTTTGGGGCTGGTTGCCGGTGTGCTGGTCGACGATGCCATCGTGGAGATCGAGAACATCGTCCGGCACATGCGCATGGGCAAGTCCGCCTATCAGGCTTCGATCGATGCCGCCGACGAGATCGGGCTGGCGGTCGTCGCCACCAGTTTCTCGATCGTCGCGGTGTTCCTGCCGGTCGCGATGATGCCGGGTATCGCCGGTCAGTTCTTCCAGAACTTCGGTGTGACCGTGGTCGTCTCGGTGCTGATGAGCCTCGCCGTCGCGCGCATGATCACGCCGATGCTGGCGGCCTATTTCCTCAAGGAGCACGGCACGGCCGATCACGCCAACGGGCCGTGGATCGATCGCTATGCCCGTATCCTCGCCTGGACACTGGACCGCGATAAGGCGCGCGCGATCAAGCAGCGCAAGATCGAGCGGAAGGGGCGTATCGGATTTCTCGGCAAGCTTTGGGCGCATTTGCGCGGAGACCACCGTGCCTGGATCATGGGGATCGGTCTTCTTTCCTTCATCGTGACGCTCTTCCTGTTCGCGACGACGCCGGCGCAGTTCTTCCCCAATGTCGATCAGGACACGGCGCGCGCGGAGTTCGAGATGGTGCCGGGTACGACGCTCGAACAGACCACTGCCGTGGCCGAGCAGGTCAATGCGCTGATCGAGCAACAGCCCGAGGTCGAAAGCACGATCGTGTCGGCCAGCGAGGGCAGCGGGTCGGTATCGATTACGCTCAAGGACGATCGCGAACGCAGCAGTGAAGAATTCCAGCGTGACATGGCTGTCGCCTTCAGCAAGATTCCCGACGCGCGTATCACCTTTGCCGATTTCCAGGGCGGCGGCGGTGGCGGCAGCGGCCGTCCGATCAACGTCATGCTGTCGGGTAGCGATCCCGAATTGCTGGAATCTACCGCCCAGACGCTGGTCGAACAGATGGGCACACTCGATGAGCTCGTTTCTCCGCGGGTCGAGGCCGACCTCCAGCGTCCCGAGCTCATCATCACCCCGCGTGCAGAACTCGCGGCCTCGCTCGGCGTAACGACCTCTGCGCTCAGCCAGACGATCCGTATCGCCACTATCGGAGAAATCGACCAGAACGCCGCGCGTTTCTCGCTCGCAGGTCGCCAGATCCCGATCCGGGTGATGTTGCCGGAGGAATCGCGCGACCGCCTTTCCACCATTCGCAACCTGCCGGTGCAGACGGCTTCGGGCGGCTCCGTGCCGCTAGAGCGGGTGGCCGATATCCGTTTCGGCGCCGGTCCGACGACGATCCAGCGCGAGGACCGCCAGCGGCGCGTGTTCGTCAGCGCCGATCTCGCGCCGGGTGCTGAAGAAGGCGTTGCAAAGCCGAAGGTGAACGAACTGCCGATTTTGCAGAACTTGCCGACCGGTGTGTCGAACGCACCCTCCGGGCAGGATCGCTGGCAGGCAGAGTTCCTGGTGAATTTCCAGATCGCGCTGCTGACCGGCATCCTCTCGGTCTTCGCGGTGCTGGTGCTGCTCTACCAGCGCCTGATGTCGCCGCTGGTCAATATGGGCTCGCTGCTGCTGGCGCCGCTCGGCGCGGTGATCGCGATCAAGATGGTGGGGCAGCCGGTTTCGCTGCCGTTCTTCATCGGCCTGCTGCTGCTGCTGGGTATCGTTGCCAAGAACTCGATCCTGCTGGTCGACTTCGCAATCGATTCCATGGCCGAGGGCAAGCGCAAATACGATGCCATCATGGAAGCCGGGCGCAAGCGCGCGCAACCGATCGTAATGACGACCGTCGCGATGACCGCCGGCATGGTGCCGACCGCGCTCGCGCTGTCGGGCGACGGGGCCTGGCGCCAGCCGATGGGCGTGGCCGTGATCGGCGGCTTGATCGTCTCGACCTTCCTCACGCTGCTGATCGTCCCGGCCGGGTTCAGCCTGGCGGACGGCATCGAAAAGCGGGTCGGCCCTTGGCTGCGCACCCGCCTGCTGAGCTACGATCCGAAAGACGCCGAGAACGCCCGTTATCCGGGGGACCTTGACGACAGGCGGGACAAGGGCGCACTGCCCGCCGAGTGAGTGGCAAGCGTCTGACCCTTAGCCCGAATCCGGGAGCGCCGATCCCGCCCGATCGCGCGCGCCGGATGCGGATCGTGGCCACCGGCATGCTCGCCGTGATGGCGGCGGTGTTCGTGATCTCGGGCTTCTATCTCGATGCGCATCCCGTCTGGGGCTTCGTCCATGCCTTTGCCGAAGCCGCGATGGTCGGCGGAATTGCGGACTGGTTCGCGGTGACCGCGCTGTTCCGGCACCCGTTCGGCATCCCGATCCCGCACACCGCGATCATCCCGACAAACAAGGATCGCATCGCCGACACGATGGCGGATTTCCTGCGCGACAATTTCCTCACTCCCGCCGTCGTCGCGCGCCGGATGATCGGCATGAACGTGGCCGGTGCGATCGGCGATTTCCTCGACAAGCCGCCCAAATCGGAAGGCTCGCGGATCGCGGCGGGTGCAGCGAGCCTGTTTGCCGACATGCTCGAATCGCTCGATCCCGAACGGATGGGCGGGCAGGTCCGCGCCGGGCTGAAGGCCACGCTGTCGCGGATCGAGGTTGCCCCGCCAGCGGGCAAGATGATCGAGGCCGCGATCGTCGACGGTCGCCATCGCCCGCTGATCGATTCGGTGATCCGCTGGGTCGCGCTCGCGCTGGAGGACAACGAGGATCTCGTGCGCGAGATGATCCATCGCCGCGCCAACACGCTGCTGCGCTTCACCGGGCTGGACGAGCGCCTCGCCAATTCGGTGATCGACGGCCTTTACAAGCTGCTCGCCGAAACGCTGGTCGATCCCGAGCATCCGATCCGCACCAAGGTCGAGGAGAGCCTCGAAAAGCTGGGGCAGGATCTGCAGGATGACCCCGAGCTTCGCGCCAGGGTCGAAAAGGCCAAGAACGATTTGCTCGATAATCCGGCGCTCGGCGACTGGTGGCAGGGCGTGTGGGAACGCGCGCGCAGGGCCATGCTCGACACCGCGCGCAATCCCGATCGCGCGATGCAGGGGGAGATCGGCAAGATGGTCCGCGAACTGGGCAGCGCCCTGTCCAAGGACCCGCGCCTGCAGGTGATGGTCAATCGCTTCGCCCGCCGCACCGCCGTGGGCGTGGCGACCCGCTATGGCGACAATATCGTGCGCCTCGTTTCCGAAACCGTGCGCCGCTGGGATGCGCAGACGATCACCGATCGGGTCGAAGGCGCGGTGGGCCGCGATCTCCAGTTCATCCGCATCAACGGCACGCTGGTGGGCGGGCTGGTGGGCCTCACGCTGCACGCATTGGGCTACCTGTTCTGACGGATCGGCCGCATCTCGTGACGGAGCGGCTCGATCTGCGCCTGCCGACCCGCGACGACATCGCGCCAATGCACGCGATCGTCAGCCACCCCGATACACAACGCTTCCTCGGCCCGCCCGACGATTTCGCAGCCCACTATGTGCGCTCGCAGCGCAATGCCGGCAGCTGGTTCCTGTCCGGCTACGGCATTTTCATCGTGCGCGAGCGCGAGAGCGGAAACGTGATCGGCAATTGCGGCGTGTTCCACACCTATCGCGGCCTGGGCGCGGATATGGACGACGGCCCCGAAGCGGGCTGGATCATCGATGCCGCCTATGCGGGCAAGGGCTATGCCCGCGAAGCGATGGAGGCGGCGCTGGCCTGGTTCGACAAGACCCACGGCCCGCAGCGCATCACCGCCATGATCGAGCCGGGCAATGTGGCGAGCTTCGCGCTGGCTGCGCACTTGGGCTTCCACGCGTTTCGCAAGGCGGCGATGGAAGGCGTGGACCTGGTACTGCTGGAGCGGCTGCCTCAGCAACGGCGGGCAGAGACCACCTAGTCCATCCGGTCGAGGACCCGTCGCGCGCGCGATGGCTATTCTGGAAATCGATCGCCTAGCAACCATGCAAAGAGCCCCCCGGCACCCAAGAGTGTCGGAGGGCTCTTTGCGTCAGCCTGAAGGCCGGATCAGAGCTTTTCGGTGAGCTCCGGCACCGCGTTGAAGAGGTCCGCGACCAGGCCGATATCGGCGACCTGGAAGATCGGCGCGTCCTCGTCCTTGTTGATCGCGACGATGGTCTTGGAATCCTTCATGCCGGCAAGGTGCTGGATCGCGCCCGAAATGCCGATCGCGATATAGACGTCCGGTGCCACGATCTTGCCGGTCTGGCCGACCTGGTAGTCGTTGGGCACATAGCCCGCATCGACCGCGGCGCGGCTCGCGCCCACGCCAGCGCCAAGCTTGTCGGCGAGGGGCATGATGTATTCCTCGAACGTCGCAGCATCCTTCAGCGCGCGGCCGCCCGATACGATGATGCTGGCGCTGGTCAGTTCGGGGCGATCGCCGCCTTCGGCGATTTCCTGGCTGACGAAGGTGGAGATACCCGCATCGCCAGGACCGGTGATCGCTTCGATCTCGCCCGAACCCCCTTCGGCGACGGCCTTGTCGAAAGCGGTGCCGCGCACGGTGATGACGAGCTTTTCGTCCGAGCTTTCGACGGTCGCGATCGCGTTGCCGGCATAGATCGGGCGGGTGAAGGTCTTGTCGCCTTCGACAGACAGGATGTCCGAAATCTGCATGACGTCGAGCCCGGCGGCAACGCGCGGGGCGATGTTCTTGCCGGTGGTGGTGGCCGGCGCGAGAAACGCGTCGTGATGGCCCATCTGGTCGACGATCAGCGGCGCGACATTCTCGGCCAGCTGGTGCTCATAGGCGGCATCGTCGGCGACATGGACCTTGCCCACGCCTTCGATCTTGGCGGCGGCTTCTGCCACCGCGCCGCAATCCTTGCCCGCGACGAGCAGGTGCACTTCGCCCAGTTTCGAAGCTGCGGTGACGGCGGCGAGCGTGGCGTCGCCGAGTGTCTTGTTGTCGTGATCGACCAGTACGAGAGTCTTCATATCTCTGTCCTCGAAATTCTTAAGCGACGCCGAGCGCCTTCAACTTGGTGACGAGCGCATCGACATCCTCGACCTTTTCGCCAGCCTGGCGAACCGGCGGCTCGGAGACGTTGGTGGTCTTGAGCCGGGGTGCGGTGTCGACGCCGAAATCGGCCGGGCTCTTGGTGTCGAGCGGCTTCTTCTTGGCCTTCATGATGTTGGGCAGCGAGGCGTAACGCGGCTCGTTGAGGCGCAGGTCGGTGGTAACGATGGCGGGCAGGGTCAGCTTGACCGTTTCGAGACCGCCGTCGATTTCGCGCTTCACGGTCACGCTGTCGCCGTCCACCTCGACGGTGTTGGCGAAGGTGCCCTGCGGACGGCCCATCAGGGTCGCCAGCATCTGGCCGGTCTGGTTCGAATCGTCGTCGATCGCCTGCTTGCCGAGGATCACGAGACCGGGCTCTTCCTCTTCGGCGATCGCTTTCAGGATCTTGGCCACGGCGAGCGGTTCGACCGCATCATCGGTTTCGACCAGGATCGCGCGGTCGGCACCCATGGCGAGCGCGGTGCGCAGCGTTTCCTGCGCCTTGGCCGGGCCGATCGACACGGCCACTACTTCGTCGGCCTTGCCCGATTCCTTGATCTTGATCGCTTCTTCGACGGCGATTTCGTCGAACGGGTTCATGCTCATCTTGACGTTGGCGAGATCGACGCCGGAGCCGTCCGCCTTGACGCGGGGCTTCACGTTGTAATCGATCACCCGTTTGACGGGGACGAGGATTTTCATGGGTTCAGGTCCTTCGTTGAAACGATGTCGCGGGGTTTAGCCGCTCGATTAAACAATGATGGGCGCGCCTTCGCGTTCCGGGGCGCGCCCGTCAAGAACTGCCGCTCAGGCCGCTTTCTTCACTTCGGCGACGATCTTCTTCGCCGCGTCGCCCAGATCGTCGGCGCTGACGATCGGGAGGCCCGAATTTTCGAGGATTTCCTTGCCCGCCTGCACATTGGTGCCCTCGAGGCGCACGACCAGAGGAACCGAGAGGTTCACGTCCTTGGCTGCCTGGACGATGCCGTTGGCGATGACGTCGCACTTCATGATGCCGCCGAAGATGTTGACGAGGATGCCCTCGACCGCCGGGTCCTTGAGGATGATCTTGAACGCCGCGGTCACCTTCTCGGTGGTGGCGCCGCCGCCCACGTCGAGGAAGTTGGCCGGGAAGGCGCCGTTCAGCTTGATGATGTCCATCGTCGCCATGGCGAGGCCCGCGCCGTTGACCATGCAGCCGATATTGCCGTCGAGCTTGATGTAGGCGAGATCGTATTCGCTCGCTTCGACTTCGGCCGGATCTTCCTCGGTCTCGTCGCGCATCTCTTCGACGTTCTTGTGGCGATAGAGAGCATTGCCGTCGAAGCTCATCTTGGTGTCCAGCACCAGGAGGTTGCTTTCCTTGTCTTCGACCAGCGGGTTGATCTCGAGCATTTCCATGTCGAGCTGCAGGAAGGCCTCGTAAAGCTGCTTGGCGAGCTTCTGGGCCTGCTTGTTGGTGTCGCCCGTCAGCTTCAGGGCGAAGGCCACCGCGCGGCCGTGGTGCGGCATGAAGCCCTGCGCCGGGTCGATCGTGATCGTGGTGATCTTTTCAGGCGTGTTGTGGGCGACGTCCTCGATATCCATGCCGCCTTCGGTCGAGGCGATCATGGCGACCTTGCCGCTCGCGCGGTCGACCAGCAGCGAGAGATAGTATTCGTGGGCGATATCGACGCCGTCGGTCACGTAGAGGCGGTTGACCTGCTTGCCTTCGTCGCCGGTCTGCACGGTCACCAGCGTGTTGCCGAGCATTTCGCGCGCCGCTTCCTCGACTTCGTCGATCGACTGGGCGAGGCGAACGCCGCCCTTGGCGTTGGCGTCGAGTTCCTTGAACTTGCCCTTGCCGCGTCCGCCGGCGTGGATCTGGGCCTTCACGACATAGAGCGGGCCGGGAAGCTGCTTGGCGGCCTCGACCGCTTCTTCGACGGTGAGCGCGGCATGCCCCTTGGGCACGGCGATTCCGTGTTCGGCGAGCAGTTCCTTGGCCTGGTATTCGTGAATGTTCATGAGGAGGGTCTCTCTCTTGAAAGAGTCGGGAAAGGGTTTGCGCCGCGCCTTCGCATATGCGGCGCGGCTTGAAAAGTGCGCGGTTACGCCGCAGCGGTGTTGCGATGCTCACGACAGCCGACCTGACACCGATTCTGCGCGAAGCAGGTGCCCTCGCCATGGCGCAATGGCCGGGGGTCGGCCAGACGGTCGAATCCTGGGAAAAGGGTCCCGGCGACCGGGTGAGCGAAGCCGATCTGGCGGTCGATGCCTTCCTCAAGCAGCGCCTCGGCGCACTCGCGCCCGATGCCGGGTGGCTGTCCGAGGAAACGGTCGACGACACGGCGCGGGCCGAGAGGCGGCGGTGCTGGGTGGTCGATCCGATCGATGGAACGCGCGATTTTCTCCGCGGCCGCGCGGGCTGGTGCGTTTCGGTCGCGCTGGTCGAGGATGGCGAGCCGGTCCTGGCCGGACTCGAGGCTCCGGCGCGCGATGAGGTCTGGATTGCAGCGAAGGGCGAGGGCGCCTTCCGCAATGGCGAGCGCCTACGCTGTTCGGATTGCGCCGAGCTGGTGGGCGCGCGCGTGCCGATCCACGATCTGCCCAAGAGCGAGCGCGATCTCACCAAGGTGTTCCAGCCCAATTCGATTGCGCTGCGCCTCGCCATGGTGGCGGCGGGCGAAGCCGACATGGTGCTGACGATGCGCTGGGGAGCGGAGTGGGATCTTGCCGCTGCCGTGCTGCTGGCGCGCGAGGCGGGGGCTATCTCGACCGCCGCGACCGGCGAGCCCTATCGCTTCAACAAGCCGGACCCGCGCATTTTCGGAACACTTACGACAACGCCGGCCCTGCACGGACCGGCGCTGGAGCGTTGGGGCGGTAGGGCGCGCGATATCGCCGAGGACACCGCGCACCCGTCCCAGTGAGGCTTACTGCTGCGACTGCGCTTCGGAGACGTCGTCTTCGGTGATCGGGATGATCTTGATTTCGACGCGGCGATTGCGCTGCCGGCCCGCTTCGGTGCCATTGTCGGCGACTGGCTGCGTTTCGCCGAAGCCCTGCGTCATGATGCGGCGGCTGTCGACACCGCGCGCGATCAGGTAGTCGGCGACAGCTTTGGCGCGACGTTCAGAGAGGGCCTGGTTGAACGAATCCGAACCGGTCGAATCGGTATGTCCGTAGACGTCGATAAGGCTGTTGGGATATTCGATCATGCTCTGCGCAACATTGTCGAGCGTGTTGCGGAAGCTCGGCTTCAGGGTCGAACTGCCGACATCGAAGGTGACGCCGTCGGGCAGATTGACGAGGATCGATTCGCCGTCGCTGGTAACGTCGACGCCCGATCCGGCAGTCTGCTCTTTCAGTTCCTTGATCTGCTGGTCCATCTTGTAGCCGACCACACCGCCGGCAACGCCGCCGATGCCCGCGCCAACGATACGCGCGGTCTTGCCGCCGATCAGGCCGCCGAGAAGATACCCGGCGAGCGCGCCGCCGGCACCGAGGCCCGCGGTACGCGACCAGGTCTTTTCACCCGTATTGGGATCGGTGACACAGCCCACAGTGACGAGCGAAAGGCCGCAGGCGGCCGCGATTGCGAATTTGGGTGATTTCATGTTTTTATCCTTTTCCCGTGGGCGCGCCCGATACTTGCGGGGCGGACCCGTCAAATAAGGGTCGGTTGTGGAAACGCTCGCGCCGCATGGGCGTTCCAATCCTTTCCACCTCCACCAACTTTCTGCTAGCGATATCCGCGTGACACCCTTTCCCTGGGCAGATTTGGCAATCATCGTGGCGCTCGTCGTCCTCAATGGCCTGTTCGCGGCAAGCGAACTGGCGATCGTTTCCGCGCGGCGGGCGCGGCTGAAAGTGGCGATCGACGAGGGCCGGGCCGGCGCGAAGCAGGCGCTTCAGCTGGCCGAATCGCCGGGCAAGTTCCTTTCGACCGTCCAGATCGGCATCAGCCTGGTCGCGATCATCGCCGGTGCCTATTCGGGTTCGAGCCTTGGCGGGCCGGTCGGCGAAAGGCTCGCCGCGCTGGGCGTCCCGCTCGAATATGCCGACAATGCCGGATTCGCGCTGGTGATCCTGCTGGTGACCTATGCCAGCCTGGTGGTCGGCGAGTTGGTGCCCAAGCAGCTGGCGCTGCGCGCACCCGAAAAACTCGCGATGCTCGCCGCGCCGCCGATGTCGTTCCTCGCCCGGCTCGCCGCGCCGCTCGTCTGGTTGCTGGAGCGATCCTCGGGCCTGCTGCTGCGACTGTTCGGCGCCAAGCGCTCGGACGAGAACCAGCTGACCGATGAAGAGCTGCACATGATCTTCGCCGAGGCCACGCGCAGCGGCGTGCTCGAAGAGGAAGAGCGCGCGATCATGACCGGGATCATGCGGCTCGCGGATCGCCCAGTCCGCGAAGTGATGACCCCGCGCACCGAGATCGACTGGATCGATGCCGATGCCTCGCTGGAGGATATCAAGGCCGCGATCGCCGATTCGCCGCATTCGCTGATGCCCGTCGCCAAGGGTTCGCCCGACGATGTGATCGGCGTGGTCAAGACGCGCGAAGTCCTCGCCCAGATCGTCGACGGCCGGGTGCCGCAACTCGCCTCGCTGATGGCGCGGGCCGAGGTCGTGCCCGACCAGCTCGATTCGATCGACGCGTTGCGGATGCTCCAGCAATCGGACGTCGCGATGGCGATGGTGCACGACGAATACGGCCACCTCGACGGGATCGTGACCCCGGCGGACCTGCTGCAGGCGCTGGTCGGTGAATTTGCCAGCGACCGCGATCTGGGCGACGGTCCGCAAGTGGTCGAGCGCGAGGACGGTTCGCTGCTCGTCTCGGGCGCGATGCCCGCCGATGCGCTGGCCGAGCGTCTGGGCATGACCCTGCCAGACGAACGCGAATACGCAACCGCCGCTGGCTATGTCCTCGCGATGATGAAGCAGATCCCGCAAGCCGGCGAGTTCTTCGAGGACGAGGGCTGGCGGATCGAGGTCGTCGATATGGATGGCAGGAAGATCGACAAGCTGCTGGTCACGCGGGTCGAACCCGAGCCGGAGAGCGCTGTCGAGGAGTAGGGCGCGTCGGGTGTGTTGAGTTTTGTGGTTACGCCCATGCGGCGCTTGCGCTTGTCGCCTGAGTCTTTGTTTTAGTCCCTCAGACGCCGGGCGGCGGACATCCGTCCGCCTTGGCTTCGCCGCATAAGCGGCGGCGTGCGGTCGCACGCGTGCACGCTACCGCGTGCAAGTTTAGGACGGATATCGCGATGGAGCGCCCAGCGGATACGACCAAGGCGGTCGCCTGAGCGCGACTAGCGCGAAGCGAAACCTCAGGAAGGAATAACCGCCCGGGCCACGACGCCTTCGCTCTCGGGCGCGGCGACGATGTCGCGGGTGATGGCACCCTTGTCGACGGTGTTGGTCTGCGGATCGCCGACTTGCGAGCGGATGCCCGCTTCGGCGGCACCGGCGCGATCGAGCGCGCTGGTTTCGACGCCGCTGCGCTGGGCGGGGCCACCGAACAGGGCCTCGAGCGCCTGCTGTGCGGCGCTGCCATCGGCGGGGCGCGGGGCGCCTTCGGCCGGGGGCACGAGGTTGAAATCGGGCGGGATCACCAGCGGCGCCTGGCGCTGCACGGCGAATTCATCGGGCCGTTCGCGGTTGAACACGCCGGTCGATCCGCACGCGGCAAGCATGGCTGCGAGGCCGGCGACAGTGGCGATTTTGGCGAGATTCATGCAGTCTTCTCCGGGGCGCTTTCGCCCGTATCGTCCTTCGCATCGAGCAGCGAAGGGTCTTTCATGGGGTCCTTGTCGCTGAAGAAGAAGCTTCGCGCAAGGATGATGATGACGCCGAAAGTGATCGCGACATCGGCGAGATTGAAGATCAGGAAAGGCCGGAAACTGCCAATATGGAGGTCGGCATAATCGACCACATAGCCGTAATTCACCCGGTCGCGGATATTGCCGAGCGCCCCGCCCAGGATCAGCGAGAGCGCGGCGATATCCCAGCCGTTCTTCTCGCGCAGCATCCACACGAACACGATCACGGCAATCAGCCCGGTGACCCCGATCAGCATCATCTGCTGTTCCATGCTGTCGGCGCGGAACAGGCCCAGCGAGACGCCGTAATTCTCGGCCCAGGTCAGGTCGAAAAACGGGAGAACCTCGATCTGCCGCTTCTCGCGCAGCGCCAGCGGGCCGATCATCGACCATTTCACCAGCTGGTCGAGCACGAAGATGACGATCGCGAGCCCGAGACCCATCCAGCGCCGTTTCCACACCGCTTGGGACAGCACGCTCATGCCGGGTCATCCAGCTTGGCGACGACGCTTTCGCAGCGATCGCACAGATCGCCGTCCTCGGCCACTTCGGGCAGGAGCCGCCAGCAGCGGCCGCATTTGTGGTCGTCGGTCCGGGTCACCTTGATCTCCTGCCCGCGTTTCACTGACGCGGTGATGAACAATTCGGCGAGGTCCTCGTCCGAGAACCCTGCGGGCACCGCATCGGCGGGCACCACGACATCGGCTTCGAGGCTGGACCGGATCGTCTTTTCGCGCCGCAGCGGTTCGATCGCTTCGTTCACGTCCTCGCGCAGCTCGCGCAATGCGTCCCACCCCTTGGCGAGATCGTCATCGTGCCATTCGTCGGGCATCGCCTGCCATTCCTGCAGATGGATGCTCGCGGCCTCGGGATAGCGCGTGCCCCACACTTCCTCGGCGGTGAAGACGAGCACCGGCGCGGCATAGCGCACCAGCGCCTGGAACAGGTGATCGAGCGTGGTGCGATAGGCGCGGCGCGCGGTCCCTTCGGGATCGTCGCAATAGAGCCGGTCCTTGCGGATATCGAAGAAGAAGGCCGACAGGTCCTCGTTCGCGAATTCGACCAGCGCGCGGGTATAGGCGTTGAAATCGAAGGCATCGACCGCGCGGCGCAGCCTGGCATCGAGCCCGGCCAGCAGGTGCAGCACGTAGCGTTCGAGCTCGGGCATCTGCGCCGGATCGACCGCTTCGCGTTCCGCATCGTAGCCATTGAGCGCGCCGAGGAGATAGCGGAACGTGTTGCGCAGGCGGCGATACTGGTCGCCCACGCCCTTGAGGATTTCGTCGCCGATTCGGTGGTCCTCGGTGTAATCGACCGACAGCGCCCACAGGCGGATAATGTCCGCGCCGTATTGCTCCATCACCTTCAGCGGATCGACGGTGTTGCCGAGCGACTTGGACATTTTCATGCCCTTGTTGTCCATCGTGAAGCCGTGGGTCAGCACCGCCTCGTAGGGCGCGCGGCCGCGGGTGCCGCAGCTTTCGAGCAAGGAGGACTGGAACCAGCCGCGATGCTGGTCGGACCCTTCGAGATAGAGATCGGCGGGGCTGCGCAGCTCGGGCCATTCGTCCGATTCGAGCACGAAGGCATGGGTGCAGCCACTGTCGAACCACACATCGAGGATGTCGCCGACCATTTCGTAATCGTCGGGGTTGCGATCCGGGCCGAGGAATTCGGCCGCGCGGCCTTCTTCCCAGGCATCGATCCCGTCGGTGCGGATGGCCGACTGGATGCGCGCATTGACCTCTGCATCGACCAGCAATTCGCCAGTTTCGCGATGGACGAACAGCGCGATCGGCACGCCCCAGGCGCGCTGGCGGCTGATCAGCCAGTCGGGCCGGTCAGCCACCATCGATCCGATGCGGCGGCGGCCCTTTTCGGGCACGAAGCGCACGCGCCCGATCTCGGACATGGCGATCGAGCGCAGCGTGTTCTCCCCCTCTCCTTCAGGTGAGGGGGTCGGGGGGTGGGGGCTGGCAGGCGATGCTTCGCCCGGCTCCCCCACTCCCTCCGCGACTTCGTCGCTCCTCCCTCTCCCCTGAAGGAGAGAGGGCGTAAGATCACCATCCATCCCGATGAACCACTGCGGGGTGCAGCGGTAGATGACCTTGGCCTTGGAGCGCCACGAATGCGGGTAGGAATGCTGGTAATCCGCGCTTGCGGAAAGCAGCGCGCCGGCCTCGCGCAGGTCCGAACAGATCGGGCCTTCGGGCGAATTGAACGGCTTGTTGATCACGCTGCGGCGACGTTCGTTGCCGTCTTCGCCCAGATCGTCGGCGCCGAGCCACAACCAGTCGTCGCGATAACGTCCGTCGCCCATGACGGCGAAGACCGGATCGATGCCGTTCGCCTTGCACAGGTCGAAATCGTCCTCGCCATGATCGGGCGCCATATGGACGATGCCAGTGCCGCTATCGGTGGTGACGAAATCGCCCGCAAGCATGGGGCGCGGCTTGGCGTAGAACCCGCCGAGATGGTGCATCGGGTGGCGGACGATGGTGCCGGCTAGGTCTTTGCCTTTGATCGAATGAAGCATACGCTCGAATGGTGCCGAACGTTGTTCACCAAGCCATTCGCCCGTAATCTCAAATACAGCATTCTTGGCACCGAGGTCACTTACATCGACGTTGGCAGCCAATGCATTCAATCTAGCCATGAAACTTGGCACGAGATCTTTTGCGATCAAAACCCGCCTGCCGTCAAAAGCAAGACCTGCTTCGTGCAATCGCTTCTCTGCTTCGTTCACATCGCCGGCGATCTCGCCACCAGACTTCCCGTCCGTTAACCCACTCAGGTCGACTACGAGCGAGAAAATCGCGTATTCAATCTCCGTCCCATAGGCGAGAGCCTGATTGACCGGGATCGTCCAAGGTGTCGTCGTCCAAATCACCGCATGCGCGCCAACCAGTTCTTCGATCGGCGATTCCACGATCTCGAACGCGACGTCGATCTGCGGGCTGTCGGTCAAATCCTGGTATTCGACCTCGGCATCGGCCAGCGCGGTTTCCTCGACCGGGGACCACATCACCGGCTTGGCACCGCGATAGAGCTGGTTCGTCTCGGCGAATTTGTGGAGCTCGCGCACGATGTCGGCCTCGGCTTCGGGCCGCATGGTGAGGTAGGGCTTGTCCCACCGTCCGCCGATGCCCAGCCGCTGCAGCTGCTCGCGCTGTACGTCGACCCAGTGCTGCGCGTATTCGCGGCATTCCTGCCGGAACTCGGCCGCGGGGACTTCCTTCTTGTCCTTCTTCTTCTTGCGGTACTTTTCCTCGACCTTCCATTCGATCGGCAGGCCGTGACAATCCCAACCGGGCACATAGGGCGCGTCCTTGCCCAGCAGCGACTGGGTGCGCACCACCGTGTCCTTGAGCACATGGTTCAGCGCATGGCCGATATGCATGTCGCCATTGGCATAAGGCGGGCCGTCATGGAGGATGAACTTCTCGCGGCCCGCGCGGGCTTCGCGCAAGCGTTCGTAAATCCCGATCTCTTCCCAACGCGCCAGAATGCCCGGCTCCTTCTGCGGAAGGCCGGCTTTCATCGGGAAATCGGTCTTCGGCAGGAAAACCGTATCTTTGTAATCGCGCTTTTCGGACATGCCTGCGCCGTTAGAACAAAGCGGCGCGCGGATAAAGCAATCAGTCGCGCGCTTTTCGTCGGCGATCGAGCACCTCTGTCATCCGGTCGCGTTCTTCATTGCCCCAGCGATTGAGGCTGGGCCGCAGCGCCGGACCGAGGATGTAGAGATCGTCGACCAGGATGTAGCCGTTGAAGCTGTTCGGAATGTCGTGAAACTGTTCGGGCAGGTCGAGCCCGTAGGTCACGTGTTCGCCATCGTAAGGTCCCACCACCACGATCTTCGCGCCGACCTCTTCCATCCGCGAGATGGTGCGGTTGGGCCAGCCGGCGAACATCCACTGGCGGTTGATCGGCACCAGCAGCGTGCCGTTCTCGCACGCCTCGGGCACCAGGGTGAGCCAGCCGGTTTTCATGTATTCGGAGGTGCAAGCGCGTGCTCGGTCGAGATCGAGCACCCAAGCGTCTGGAAACAGCTCGATCAAGCGCTTGATTGACATGCCTTCGCCGACGAATGCGTGCTCGTTCTCGCGCACGGCGCGCGGCGCGGCCTTCAGTTTTTCCGCCAGCAGATCGGCGTCGGCAGGGTCGTCGCTCAGGAGGTGAAACAGGTATTGCGGCTGCCGCGCCTGGTCCAAAGTCTCATCGAGCGTCGGCAGTTTCCCGACGCCTTTTCCGCGCAATGGATGCGCGCCGTCTTCGGTGACGTAACCCCATGCGATATCGAGCTTTTTCAGGTCCTCGACGCTCGTTTCGCTGACCTTGCCGTCCTTGCCGGTGCGGCATTTCAGGTCATCGTCATGGAACAGCACGAGATCGCCATCGCCGGTCGGCAAGACGTTGATTTCGACGAGATTCGCCCCCGTATAGCTCGCCTTCTGCGCGGATTTCGGGGTGTCTTCGAAGAAGTCGTGATACGGCTCCTCGATCCGCGCGGCGAGGCACTCTTCATCCCCGGTCGCGCCATGCTGCAACAGCGGTTGGCCGAGCGCGCGATGGGCGATCAGCTTGGGCATGCCGCGCGGCGTCGGCGCGATCCAGCTCGCATGCACGAACGTCGCCACGAGAAAGATCGCCGCGAGCACGAACAGGATTCGTTTTGGCCACACGCCTAGTTTCATGTCATCCCCCTCAAAGCCTTGATCAGCCGAGCAATTCCCGCGCGCGGTCGCAGTCCCGCTCCATCTGGTCGGTCAGCGCATCGAGCGAATCGAAAGTCGCTTCGGGCCGCAGGAAATGGTGCAGCGCGACTTCGATCTCCTGCCCGTAGAGATCGCCCGAGAAATCGAAGAAATAGGGCTCGAGCAGCTCTTCCTCGGCCCCGAATTGCGGGCGCATACCGATATTGGCGGCGCCTTTGAGGATGCGTCCATCGGGCAGACGTCCGGTCACCGCGTAGATCCCGAAGCGGGGGCGCAGATAATGCCCCAGCGCTAGATTGGCGGTGGGATAGCCGAGCTCGCGGCCACGCTTTTCGCCATGGATCACCTCGCCGCGAATCGCGAAGGGCCGGGTCAGCAGCCGCGTCGCGGTGGCGCAATCGCCTGCTTTGAGGGCCTCGCGAATGCGGCTCGAGGAGACGACCTCGTCGCCCTCGGACACCGGCCCGATCTGTCGTGTTTCCATGCCCCGTTCGGCACCCAGTTCGCGCAAGACCTCGACATTGCCGCTGCGTCCCTTGCCGAAGGAGAAGTCTTCGCCGGTCACCACGCCTGCCGCGCCGAGCCGTTTGGCCAGCAGGTCGACGAAGCCTTCGGCGCTGGTCTGCGCGAGTTCGTCACCGAAATCGAACACCAGCATCGCATCGGCCCCGGCATCGGCGAACAATTCCTGCCGCTGGTCGAGCGTGGTGAGCCGAAACGGCGGCGCACCGGGCCTGAAATGGCGCACCGGATGCGGATCGAACGTCGCGACGATCGCGGGGCGTCCCTCGCCATTCGCCCAGGCGATCGCTTCTCCGGCGACGCGGCGGTGGCCGATGTGAAACCCGTCGAAATTGCCGAGCGCAATCACCGCGCCGCGCAAATGCTCGGGGATCGAATCGCGATGGTGGAGGCGGATCATGCGGCAGGCTCTTCGCGGCTAGGCGCGGGCGATTCGGAGAGCGGCGCCAGCCCGGCGGTCAAAACCCGGATCGCATTGCCACCCATCACCGCGCGGATTTCGTCCTCGCTGAAGCCTTCGTCGAGCAGCGCCTGCGTCACCTGCACCAGTTGCGATGTATCGAACCGCACCGTGGTCGCACCATCGTAATCGCTGCCGAGCGCGACATGTTCGATGCCGACGAGGTCGCGAATATGCTTCATCGCCTTAGCCACCGCGCGCGGCGAGGTGTCGCACACCGCGCCTTCCCAATAGCCGACGCCAACGATCCCGCCCGTTTTCGCCACGCCGCGGATTTCCTCATCCGAGAGGTTGCGATTGACCGGGCAGGTTGCCTGAACGCCGCCATGGCTCGAAACCACCGGGCGCCGCGCCATGGCGATGATGTCGGCCACGCACGCATGGCTGCAATGCGCGATATCGACCACCATGCCGAGATCCTCCATCCGCCCGATGACCTGCTTGCCCATTGGCGTGAGGCCCCCGCGCTCCAGCCCGTGCATCGAACCGGCAAGTGCGTTGTCAAAGAAATGCACGAGGCCCGCCATGCGGAAGCCTGCGGCGTAGAGCTGGTCGAGATTGGCCGGATCGCCTTCGAGATTGTGCAATCCCTCGATGCTCAGCAGGGCGCCTAGGCCGTTGCCCTTGATCCTTCTTCTGCCCAGTAGCCCGTCGATGTCGCTGCGGCTTTCGATCGGGACGATGCCGTTGCCCGATCGGGCGATCGCGGCGTCGAGCTTCTTCGCGTGATAGAGCGAGCGTTCGAGCAGCGAGAACCACGTGCGCACCGGCTGCATCTGCCCGATCACGAGCGGCGTGATGTTGTCGGTATCCGAATCGTTGCCGTCGTAATTCTGGCCGCGCGGGGTCTTGGTGACGCTGGAAAACACCTGCAGCGCGACATTGCCTTCCTCCAGTCGAGGAAGGTCCATGTGGCCGCGACCGGAGCGCTCCGAGAGATCGCGATCCCACATCAGCGTATCGGAATGCAGATCGACGATGGTGAGCGAAGCGTGAAGATCGCGGGCCTCGTCGGAAACCTCGATCAGCGCCTTGCCGTCGATCGTGTTCATCGATTCGTCCGCCCAGCGGGGCGCAAATGCGAAAAAGACGATCAGCGCTATGGCGACCAGCGCGACGAGCCCGAGGGTGACTTTCTTCAGCATCGTCAATCCGCCTTTCGGGTCAGCGTAACGAATGAAAAGGCGGGACGGTCGTCCCCACCATCACGACGTTCGCGGAAGGTCTCGCTCCAGTCGTCGCCGATCGCCGGAAAATGGGTGTCGCCCTCGATCTGTGCGTGGACTTCGGTCAATTCGAGCCGCGTCGCGCGGGGGAGGGCGGCAGTGTAAATCTGCCCGCCGCCGATGACCGCGATCTCGGGCGCGTCGGCGAGAGCGAAGGCATCGTCGAGGCTAGCGGCGATCTCCGCTCCGGCGGCCTGATACGTCGCGTCGCGAGTGAGCACGATATGGCGCCGGCCGGGCAGCAGGCCTGGCAGCGATTCGAAAGTGCGGCGCCCCATCACCATGGGTTTGCCCATCGTCAGCGCCTTGAAGCGCTTGAGATCGGCCGGGATGTGCCACGGCAGCCCGCCATCGAGGCCGATCGTGCCATTCTCGGCAACCGCAGCAACGAGGACGATATCGGGGGAGGATGCGGCGCTAGTGGCGTTCGACACGCGTGACATGTCCCATCTTGCGCCCTTCGCGCACTTCGCCCTTGCCGTAGAGATGCAGTGCGGCGTGCGGATCGGCGAGGATGTCTTCCCAGCCATTGGCCGCTTCGCCGATCAGATTGTCCATCACCACCCGGCTTCCGGTCAGCGAGGTGTCGCCCAGCGGCAGGCCGCAGATCGCGCGGATATGGTTTTCGAACTGGCTGGTGACGGCCCCTTCGATGCTCCAATGGCCCGAATTGTGGACCCGCGGGGCCATTTCGTTGAACACGGGGCCTCCCTCGGTGGCGAAGAATTCGATCGTCAGCACGCCGACATAGTCGAGCGCTTCGGCAATCCGCGCGGTGAGCGCGCGCGCTTCCTCGACCTGGCCGGTGATCGCGAGCGAGGCGGGCAGGGTCGAACGGGCGAGGATACCGCCCTCGTGATCGTTTTCGGCGCTGTCGTAGAACACGACCGTCCCGTCGAGCGCGCGGCAGGCGATGACCGAGAATTCGGATTTGAAATCGACGAACCCTTCGAAGACGCAGCCGGTCTCGGGAAATTCGATCCCGTCGTCGGGTTCGCCGTCCGCCCCTGTGCGCCACTGGCCCTTGCCGTCATACCCTTCGCGCCGGGTCTTGAGAATGCCGGGCGTCCCGATCGATTTCATCGCCTTTTCGAGTTCCTTGCGGTCCGAAACCGCAGCGTAGGGCGCAGGGCTGCCTCCGTGATCCTCGGCGAAACGTTTTTCGGCAAGCCGGTCCTGCGCCACTTCGAGCGCGCGCAGACCCGGGCGCAGGTTCATGTCCTTGATCGCCGCCAGCGGAGCGACCGGCACATTCTCGAACTCGTAAGTCACTACCGCGCATTCGCGGGCAAAGCGTTCGAGCGCGGCGATATCGTCCCATTCTGCGGTGGTCGAATGCAGCGCCACTTCCGCGGCGATGCTGTCTTCCTCCGGGGAATAGATCTCGACCCGGTAGCCCAGCTGCGAGGCGGCGGTGGCGAGCATCTTGCCCAGCTGGCCTCCGCCGAGAATGCCGATGGTCGATCCCGGCGGAATGATGGTCGCGCTCATTCGGTTGGCCTTTATTCGGGGCGTTCGGCGACGCGCGCGGTCTGCGCGGCGCGCCAGTCCTTGAGTCGTGTGGCGAGGTCTCCATCGCCATTGGCGAGGATTGCCGCGGCGAGCAGTCCGGCATTGGTCGCGCCTGCCTCGCCGATCGCGAGCGTGCCGACCGGGATTCCGGCGGGCATCTGGACGATCGAGAGCAAGGAATCCTGGCCGTTCAACGCGCGCGATTTCACCGGCACGCCCAGCACCGGAATATGCGTCTGCGCCGCGATCATGCCCGGCAGATGCGCAGCCCCGCCGGCACCTGCGATGATGACGTGGAACCCGCTTTCTTCGGCGCCTCTTGCGAACTCGGCCATCCGTTCCGGGGTGCGGTGGGCGGACACGATGCGAATATCGGTCTCCACCTCGAGTTCGGCCAGGACATCGGCGGCCCGCTGCATGGTTTCCCAGTCGGACTGGCTGCCCATCACGATGGCGACTTTGGCGGAACCGCTCATCTCAGCGCTCCGATAGATAATAGCGTTCGGTGGCAGCGAGATTGTCGTCCAGTTCGTAGACGATCGGCTGCCCGGTGGGGATTTCCAGCCCGGTGATCTCGTCGTCCGAAATGCCCGAGAGGTGTTTCACGAGCGCGCGGAGCGAATTGCCATGGGCCGAGATGATCACGGTCTCTCCGCCGCGCAGCGTCGGTTCGATGTTCTCGGTGTAATAGGGAAGGACGCGCGCGATCGTGTCTTTCAGGCTTTCGCTCGCAGGAACCTCGACCTCCGCATAGCGCGGATCGCTCGAGAGATCGAATTCGCTGCCCGGCTCGATCGGCGGGGGCGGCGTATCGAAACTGCGCCGCCAGATATGGACCTGTTCGTCGCCATGCTTGTCGCGGGTCTGCTGCTTGTCGAGCCCGGTGAGGCCACCATAATGGCGCTCGTTGAGCCGCCAGCTCTTGCGCGTCGGGATCCACAGCCGGCCACAGCCCTCGAGCACGAGATTCAGCGTCTTGATCGCGCGCGTTTGGAAGGAAGTGAATCCGACCGTCGGCAACATGTTCTTTTCGGCGAGCAGGCGACCGGCCGCTTCGGCTTCGGCAACGCCCGTGTCGGTCAGGCCGACATCCCACCATCCGGTGAAGCGGTTGGCAAGGTTCCATTCGCTCTGTCCGTGACGAACGAGAATGAGACGGGGCAAGGGCGCTCTCCTGTGGCGTTGCGAGAGCGCCGTGGCCTAGCGATCCGAATCGGTTTTGGGAAGCGCCTGGGCGCGCTCGTGGCCCGGCGCATTCGCTTCGCTGCCGATTGCACGTGCCTGCGCCTTCCGACGCCGCAGGTTTTCCCGCAGCTTGGCGGCGAGCCGTTCTTCACGCGACATCTTATCGTCCTTGGAGCTCATGCGGTCGGTTTGGCGTGTCGGCGCGTACGATTCAAGCGCAGGTTCGCTTGACATTTGTTCGGGCGATGGCAATAGCGCGCGCCGGTCGGCGCAGACATGTTCTGTCGCGCCGTTCCGATCGCAATATGGTACGCCGCGGTAGCTCAGTGGTAGAGCGCACCCTTGGTAAGGGTGAGGCCGAGAGTTCAATTCTCTCTCGTGGCACCATTGCTTTCCCGCAGGTCAGGCGCGCAGATCGCTCCAACTCGGGTTCTTGCGAAACTTCGCTTCGACATAGCTGCATTGGGGCACGATCTTGAAGCCCTGCTCGCGCGCGTCCTCCACCAGCGCATCGACCAGTGCTGCGGCAATCCCGCGTCCGCCGATCTCCGGGGGCACGAGGGTGTGATCGGCAACCCGGACCCCTTCCTCGCGCTGCTTCCAGGTCAGGCGACCGATCTTGTCGCTGTCCGGTACGGTGGCGCGATATTCGCCGCTGTCGCCGCTGTTCTCGTGGGTGATGTCTACGCCGTCTGCACTCATGGGAATCTCCTTCTTCCCTCCCAACGGGCGCGCGGTTAGGAGCGTTCCATGCAATTCCTCTCCGACAATGCGGCGCCGGTTCATCCCAAGCTGTGGGAAGCCATGCGCGCTGCCGACGCGACCGATGCGCCCTATGATGGCGATGCGCTGTCCCAGCAGCTCGACGACAAGATGTCGGCGCTGTTCGGGCGGGAGTGCACCGCGATGTGGGTGGCGACCGGTACGGCAGCGAACTGCCTCGCGCTTGCCACGATGTGCCCTCCGCATGGCGGCGTGGTGTGTCATCGCGAGGCGCATATAGAGATGGACGAAGGCGGCGCGCCGGGATTCTACCTCCATGGCGCGAAGCTTTTGCTCGGGGGAGCCAGCGACGGGAGCGATCACGCGAAACTGACGCCGGATGCCATCGCCCGCGTGATCGATCCGATTCGCGACGATGTGCATCAGGTCCAGCCTGCCGCGATCTCGATCACCCAGGCCAGCGAATATGGCTGCAGCTATCGCCGCGACGAGATTGCCGCGATCGGCGCACTGGCGAAGGAGCGCGGTCTCAAGCTGCATATGGACGGCGCGCGATTCGGCAATGCGGCGGCGTTTCTCGGCGAAGGTGCGGCCAGCGCGGCTGGGGTGGATCATGTCGACGCGCTGAGTTTCGGCTTCATCAAGAATGGCGGAATGAGTGCCGAAGCGATCGTGTTCTTCGATCCCGAACTGGCCGATGTCGCTCGCTATCGCCGCAAGCGCGCCGGGCACCTGCAATCCAAGGGGCGCTATCTCGCCGCACAGGTGCTCGCCATGCTCGAAGGCGATCTGTGGCTCGAGAATGCCGCTGCCGCGAACGAAGCGGCGCGCGCGATCGGGGATGCCGCCAAGGCCGCGGAAGACGACAGGCTGCTCCACCCGGTCGAGGCCAACGAGGTGTTTCTGCGCTGCTCTGCCAGCGAGCGAGAGACGCTGCGCGAAAAGGGCTTCGGCTTCTACGATTGGGGCGAGGATGCCGCGCGTTTCGTGAGTGCCTGGAATACCGACCAGCAAGCTGCGCGCCAGCTCGCCGATGCGATCGCCGATCTGTGAGCGCCGAAACGCCGAGCCTGGCTCAGCCGCGGTATCTGCTGCCCTTCCTGCTCGTAACGCTGATCTGGGGCGGGACCTGGATCATCATCAAGGACCAGCTTTCGAGCGTCCCGTCCTTCTGGTCGATCTGTTATCGCTTCATGGTAGCGCTGGTTGGCATGTTCCTGCTCGCGCGCTTGCGCGGTCAGCCATGGCGTTTGCCGCGGGGCGGCTGGGTCATCGCCTTCTGGATGGGCGTGCTGCAGTTCTTCGTCAATTTCGCCTTTGTCTACAATGCCGAACGATTCGTGACGTCTGGTCTGGTCGCGGTGATATTCGCCCTGCTGATCGTGCCGAACGCGATCCTGGGGCGCATCTTTCTCGGCCAGTCGATCACGCGCAATTTCGTCATTGGCTCGCTGGTCGCCGCCAGCGGTATCGCGCTGTTGTTCCTGCACGAATACCGCGAATCGCCTGCCGGGTTGTGGGATGTGATCTTCGGCGCGTCGCTGGCCATTGGCGGTATTCTCGGCGCGTCGTTCGCCAACATCCTGCAAGCGACCGAGCGGGGGAAGGCGCTGCCCTTGCTGACATTGCTGGCGTGGTCGATGACCGTCGGGATGGTGCTCAACGCCGTCGTCGCTTTCACCTTTTTCGGGCCGCCGGTGTGGGACCCGCGCCCGGGCTACGGCCTCGGCATTCTATACCTCGGCCTGCTGGGCTCGGTGGCGACGTTTCCGCTGTATTATCCCCTGGTTCGCACCGTAGGCGCGGGCAAGGCCGCGTATTCCTCGGTGCTGGTGCCGGTGGTGGCGATGGTGCTGTCGACGCTGTTCGAAGGCTTTGCATGGACTGTGCTGGCTGCCGGCGGAGCCGCGCTGGCGATGGTCGGCATGCTGATCGCGTTGCAGGCCCGCGATCCGGGGCGGATCACCTCTCCACCCAAGGCGCCGTAGCGTTGCGCGATTGAACGATCGCGGCCCACGCGCGTTGTGGCCACAAAACCCGAGTTTGAAGGATTACCATGGACGTAGCACGCACTCCCTCGACCGCCGACGGCAACCCGATGATGGCCGATGCGCCGCCCGAGCCGCACGTTCCGGCGACGATCCGGCGCGAGGATTACACCCCGCCCGCCTGGCTGGTCCCCGAAGTCGCCCTCCATTTCGATCTCGGGATCGAGAAAACGGTGGTCCGTTCCGAGCTCAAAATAGTACGCAATCATACGTCTGATCGGGCGCCGAACATCCGCCTGAACGGCGACGAAATCGAGCCCCGAACGGTGCTCTGCAACGGCAAGCCGTGCGAAAGCTGGACGATGGACGGCAACGACCTGCTCGTCAGCATCGAAGGCGACGAAGCGCTGCTTTCGATCACCACCGAACTCACGCCCGACCAGAACAGCAAGCTGATGGGTCTCTACGCCTCCAACGGCATGCTCTGCACCCAGTGCGAGGCCGAGGGATTCCGGCGCATCACCTTCTTCCCCGACCGGCCCGACGTGCTGTCGACCTACACCGTGCGGATGGAAGCGCCGAAGGACGTGCTGCCGGTGCTGCTGTGCAATGGCAACAAGACCGGCGAGGGCGATCTCGATGGCGGGCGCCACTGGGCCGAATGGCATGATCCGTGGCCCAAGCCGTCCTACCTGTTCGCGCTGGTGGCGGGCGACCTTGTCGCACTGGAGGACAGCTTCACGACCATGGGTGGGCGCGAGGTCGATCTCGCGATCTGGGTGCGCGAGGCCGATCTCGGCCGCACGCAGCACGCCATGGATTCGCTCAAGAAATCGATGAAGTGGGACGAGGAAACCTTTGGCCGCGAATACGATCTCGACGTGTTCAACATCGTCGCGGTCGGCGATTTCAACATGGGTGCGATGGAGAACAAGGGCCTCAACATCTTCAACACGAAGTATGTGCTGGCCGACCCCGAAACCGCGACCGATGGCGATTACGACGGCGTCGAAGGCGTGATCGCGCACGAATATTTCCACAATTGGTCGGGCAATCGCGTGACCTGCCGCGACTGGTTCCAGCTCTCGCTGAAAGAGGGCTTCACCGTGTTGCGCGACCAGCTCTTCAGCCAGGACATGCAGGGCGAAGCGGTCAAGCGGATCGAGGATGTCCGCGTGCTGCGCGCGGTGCAATTCCCCGAGGACAGCGGCCCGCTGTCGCACCCGATCCGGCCCGACAGTTACCAGGAGATTTCCAACTTCTACACCTCGACGGTCTACAACAAGGGCGCCGAAGTCATCCGCATGATGCGATCGATGGCGGGTGAAGAGGCGTTTCGCAAAGGCTCCGACCTTTATTTCGAACGGCACGACGGCGAAGCGGCGACCTGCGAGGATTTCATCACCGCGATCGAGGACGGGGCCGGTCTGGACCTCAAGCAATTCCGCCGCTGGTACGAACAGGCGGGCACGCCGCGCGTCTCGGCCGCGTTCAAAGATGGACAATTGCAGTTAACGCAGGAGGTCCCCGCGACCCCCGGCCAGCCCGACAAGCAACCCGCCGTGATCCCGCTGCGGGTGGCCCTGTTCGACCGTTCCACGGGGAAAAGTGCGGGCGAGCGACTCGTCGTCCTCGACCAAAGTGAAGCGAGCTTCAGCTTTGAAGATTCGCCTGCCGATGCCGTGCTTTCGATCAATCGCGGGTTTACCGCGCCGGTCGCGCTCGATGTCGAACGGGGCGAGGGCGATCTCGTCTTCCTTGCCGCCAATGACGACGATCCGTTCGCGCGGTACGAGGCTTTGCAGGAGCTCGTAATCGGCCATCTTCTCGCCGAAGCGGGTGCCGATGGCGCGGCGCGCAGCGATGATACGAGTCGCGCGGCGCTGGGCGAAGCCTTCGCTGCCATTCTCGACGACGGGGTGGTCGATGATGGGGCGCTCGACGACCAGATGCGCGGCGAGATGCTGCTGCTGCCGCCGGTGGCCTATCTGTGCGAGCAGGTGCTGGTCGCCGATCCGGTCGCGCTGCACCAAGCGCGCGAGGGATTGAAGGCCTGGCTCGGCAGCGAATTGCGCGATCGCTTCGAAGCGATGCACGACCGCGCGAGCGCGGTACCGTATTCGCTCGACCGCAAGGCGCGTGGCGCGCGCAAGGTCAAGACGCAGGCGCTGGTCTATCTCGCAGCAGCCGACGGCGCTGCCGCAGCGTCGCGCGCGAAGGCGCAGTATGATCGCGCCGGCAATATGACCGATCGGCAGGGCGCGCTGATGGTGCTGGCCGGGCTCGAACAGCCCGAGCGCGACGCGGCGCTGGAGGATTTCCACGCGCGTTTCGACGGCAACGACCTGGCGATCGACAAATGGTTCGCGCTGCAGGCGGGGTCGCTCCATCCCGATGTGATTTCGCAGGTGAAGGCGTTGGCCGATCACCCCGATTTCCGCCTCAACAACCCCAATCGCGTGCGCTCGCTCTACATGGCCTTCGCTGCCAACAAGGCCGGCTTCCACGATCCCTCGGGCGAGGGCTATCGCCTGATCGCCGACCTGATCCTTGCTCTCGATCCGATCAATCCGCAGACCGCGGCGCGTTTCGTGCCGCCATTCGGGCGCTGGAAGCGGATGGCCGAACCGCATGGCACGATGATGCGGGAGCAGCTCGAAAGGATTGCCGCCGCCGACGGGCTGTCGCGCGACACCTACGAGCAAGTGAACCGCAGCCTTGGCTGACCTGTTTTCGCCCCTTCGCGCCGAGGCGCTGCGCGGCATTCCGCACGGTTTCTTCGGCCGCGAAAGCGATTCGGAAGCGGACAGGCCTTTCGAGGCCGAGCGCGAGGCCGTTCTGCCCGGCGCAGACTTCGCCATGTTGCGGCAGACGCATTCGCCGCAGGCGATCATCGTCGAGCGAGCCTGGAATCATGAAGAGCGCCCCGAAGGCGATGCGCTGGCGACCAAGGTGCCGGGCCTGTTGCTCGGCATCGTCACCGCCGATTGCGCCCCGGTCCTGCTCGCCGATGCCGAAAACGGCGTCATTGGCGCAGCCCATGCCGGGTGGAAGGGCGCTCTTTATGGCGTGACCGATGCGGCGATCGTCGCGATGGAACGCCTCGGCGCCAATCGTGCGAAAATCCGCGCCGCGATCGGGCCGTGCATCGCGCAGGCGAATTACGAAGTGGGCGACGATTTCGGCAACGCGTTCCTCACCGCCGATCGCCGCAATGCGCGCTTTTTCCGCCAGGGCAAGCCGGGCAAGGTGCACTTCGATCTCGAAGGCTATCTCATGGCACGGCTGGTCCAGGCCGGGATCGCGATCGTCGAGGCCTCCCATACCGATACCTATGCCGACGAGGCGCGGTTTTATTCCTACCGCCGCGATACCCACCGCGATGTGGTGTGCCACGGGCGGCAGGTCTCGCTGATCGGCCTTTCGCCGGACTGACACTTGGCTTCGCCCAGGCGACCCTTGCACGGTTGCGGACAAAGGGTGCCGAAATTGCGGTTGATGGTGCGGGGTTTCGCGGCTATCAGCCGCGCCAAAGTCGAGCCCGCAAAGCGCAAACGCGTGTCGGGACGATCCCCGTTCCGGGGGCCACCATCGGGTATCGGCTGGACTGCATGCTCCCGGATCCGGGAGAATAAAGAGGGCAAGGCGAAGCACATGGCAGATCAGGCGATTGCCGGTAACGATAGTGCGGCGACGGTCGTCACCAAAGGTGACGGAACCGACGCCGGCGTCCGTCGGCGCGATTTCATCAATATCGCGGCGATTTCGGCGGCGGGTGTCGGCGGAGTGGCCGTGATCGTGCCGCTGGTGAGCCAGATGTCGGCGTCGAAGGACGTGCTGGCCGAAAGCAGCACCGAGGTCGATGTGTCGGCGCTCGAGGAAGGCCAGGCGATCAAGGCGGTTTTCCGCAAGCAGCCGCTGTTCGTGCGCAAGCTGACGCCGCAGGAGATCGCGCAAGCCAACGGTGTTTCCCTGTCGGCCCTGCGTGATCCCGAAACGCTGGCCGAGCGGACGCTCGAAGGCCACACCAACATGCTCGTTACCATGGGCGTCTGCACCCATCTGGGCTGCGTTCCTCTGGGCGCGGGCGAAGGCGAGAACCGCGGCGAATATGGCGGCTATTTCTGCCCCTGCCACGGCTCGCACTACGACACTGCCGGCCGCATCCGCAAAGGTCCGGCGCCTACCAATCTGGTCGTTCCGGAATACACGTTCCCGTCCGACACCCTGATCCGCATCGGCTGAGGTAGATACGATGAGCTTTCCCTGGGCCAAGCACTACGAGCCGACCAACGGCGTGATGAAGTTCTTCGACGAGAAGCTGCCTTTGCCGCGCCTCGTCTACAACGCCGTCGGCGCCGGTTACCCCGTGCCGCGCAACCTTTCCTATTTCTGGAATTTCGGCGTGCTGGCAGGCTTCTGCCTGATGCTGCAGATCGTCACCGGCGTGGTGCTCGCGATGCATTATGCGCCCAACACGCTGGTTGCCTTCGATTCGACCGAGCACATCATGCGCGACGTCAATTGGGGCTGGCTGATGCGCTATGCCCACGCGAACGGCGCGAGCGCGTTCTTCGTGGTGGTCTACATCCACATTTTCCGCGGCCTCTATTACAGTTCGTACAAGGCCCCGCGCGAAATGATCTGGCTGCTCGGCGTGGTCATCTTCCTGCTCATGATGGCGACCGCTTTCATGGGTTACGTGCTGCCCTGGGGCCAGATGAGCTTTTGGGGTGCCAAGGTGATCACCGGCCTGTTCGGTGCCATTCCTCTGGTCGGCGAAGGCCTGCAGAACTGGCTGCTCGGCGGCTTCGCCCCCGATAACGCTGCCCTGAACCGCTTCTTCAGCCTCCACTTCCTGCTGCCCTTCGTGATCGCGGGCGTCGTGATCCTGCACATCTGGGCGCTGCACATCCCGGGTTCGTCGAACCCGACCGGTGTGGAAGTGAAGAAGGAAAGCGACACGCTGCCCTTCCACCCGTATTACACGGCCAAGGACGGTTTCGGTCTCGGCGTCTTCCTGATCATCTATTTCGCATTCGTGTTCTTCATGCCGAATGCGCTTGGCCACCCGGACAACTACATCCCGGCCAACCCGCTCTCGACCCCGGCGAACATCGTTCCCGAATGGTATTTCTGGCCGTTCTACGCGATCCTGCGCAGCTTCACCGCGGACTTCTTCTTCGTCCCGGCCAAGCTCATGGGCGTGCTCGCGATGTTCGCCTCGATCCTGGTGTGGTTCTTCCTCCCCTGGCTCGACAAGTCGCCGGTCCGCAGCGGCCATTATCGCCCGCTGTTCCGCAAGTTCTTCTGGTTCGGCCTGCTGCCCTGCATCGTGGTGCTCGGCTATTGCGGCGGCGCGCACCTGACCTTCTGGACCGTGTTCCTCGGCCAGCTGGCGACCGCTTACTACTTCCTGCACTTCCTCGTGATCCTGCCGATCGTCTCGCTGGTCGAACGCCCCGAGCCGATGCCCTATTCGATCACCGAGGCCGTTCTGGGACACGATCCGGACAGTCCGATCGGCAACAAGCCGGCCACAGCCTGAACCCGGGCCTGAGATTTAGCGAAAGACGAGTATCATGATCCGCATCTTCGGCATCCTGACCGGCCTATTCTTCACCATCGCAGTCCTGTGGTCGTGGGGGAACGACACCTATTCCGGCTTCGTCGAGCCCGCGCCCGAAACGGCCGAGCATATCTATCACGAAGAGGCCGAGGGCCCCGAAGGCGGCTTTGCCCACGAAGGCCTGTTCGCCAAATGGGATTATGCGCAGCTGCAGCGCGGCTACCAGGTCTACAAGGAAGTCTGCTCGGCCTGTCACGGGCTCAAGCAGGTGGCGTTCCGCAACCTCGAAGAGATCGGCTACACCGAAGGCCAGGTGAAGGCGGAAGCCGCTGCCTGGCAGGTGCCGGGTATCGATGGAGAGACCGGTGAAGCCACGCTCGTCGACGGCACGCCGACCGATTACTTCCCGTCGCCCTATGCTAACGACATTGCGGCCCGCGCAGCCAACAACAATGCGATCCCGCCGGATCTTTCGCTGATCACCAAGAGCCGTCATGGCGGGGCGGACTATGTCTACGCGCTGCTGACCGGCTATCGCGAACAGCCGGCCGCACTGGTCGAAGAATTCCCCGGCACGAAGACCGCGGCCGGCCAGTATTACAACCCGGTGTTCCATTCGCTGAACATCTCGATGGCGCCGCCGCTGACCAGCGAAGGTCAGGTGACCTTCGGCCCCGGCAATCCGGATCCGACCATCGACCAGATGGCCGAAGACGTGTCCGCCTTTCTCACCTGGACGGCCGAACCGACCCTGGTGAAGCGTCGCCAGACGGGCTGGGCCTTCCTCGCCTTCCTGCTGTTCGCCACGCTGCTTGCCTACTTCTCGAAGAAGCAGGTTTGGTCGCGGGTGAAGGGTGGCGATGTGGGCGAAAAGACCGCACTCGACGATTGAAAGCCGGGGGCAGCCCGATGACGGACGCCCCCGCGCTCTCCTGCGCTGAACTCAAAGCACTCGTGCGCACGGTGCCGGACTTTCCGGCACCGGGTATTCAGTTCCGCGATATCACCACGCTGATTGCCGATGGCCCGGGCCTTGCGGCCACGATCGCGCACCTTGCCGGGCGTGTCGAAGCAAGCGGCGCCGATATGGTCGCCGGCATGGAAGCGCGCGGCTTCATCTTTGGTGCAGCGGTCGCCGCACGGCTCGGCATCGGCTTCCTGCCGGTCCGCAAGCCGGGCAAGCTCCCGGTCGAAACCATGGGCGTGGATTACGCGCTGGAATACGGCGCAGACCGGCTCGAGATCGATCCCGGCGCGGTGAGAGACGGCGCGCGCATCGCGCTGGTCGACGATCTGATCGCCACCGGCGGCACGGCCTGTGCCTCTGCCGCGTTGTTGCGCAAGGCCGGTGCGGTGGTCGACCATGCATTTTTCGTCATCGATCTGCCCGATCTGGGCGGCGCCCAGCGCCTTCGCGCCGAGGATATCGGCGTCGATGCGCTGATGGACTTCGAAGGCGATTGATTTTTTCGATTTCCCGCGCCACATGGGCGTCGAGCGGGCGGGTATAGCATAGTGGTAATGCTCCAGCCTTCCAAGCTGGCTAGAGGGGTTCGATTCCCCTTACCCGCTCCAGCCACTTTCCGCACCATTTCCCATTGCGCGTGAAACCTTCGGTGATGTCGTGCCATGTGCGCATGCGCACAGGCCTTGGCTTCGTCTGTCGATCAGCTTAGTTCGCGCGTCCTTCGGGCTCGACCAGGTTCAAAAAGTGATTCCGTGGATCGCGGAAGTTCCGTACCTGTCTCGGTCGCTATTCGATTCCGGCCCGCAGTCTTCGCAGCGTAGAGGCACTTGTCGGCGCGGTTGAATACGGTTTCCCAAGCTTCGCCTGGTGAAAGCGCGGTGACCCCGAAACTTGCCGTGATCGTCTTGTTATCGGCGATCCCTCCAAAGCGGTGATTGGCCAATGCAAGTGCCAAGCGCTCCGCGCACGATCTGGCCGCATCGACATCGCCGTCAGCGATCAGGATCATGAACTCCTCTCCGCCGAATCGACCCAGAATGTCCTGTGTGTGGGTGTTCCGACGGATAAGCTGCCCGACGTCCCTTAGAACGTGGTCGCCGACATGATGGCCATAGGCATCGTTGATACGCTTGAAATGATCGAGGTCGAGCAGCACCAACGCTCCCTGCCCCCCCGACCTTTTCAATAGGCCCGTAGCCGCTTCCTCGAAGCCTCTTCGGTTCAGGGTTCCGGTAAGAGCATCGGTGTTGCGCTCCGTCCGCATGTCTTCGAGAAGATCGGAGAAGGCGGCATTGAAGATGGCCAATGCCAGACTTACGCCCAGGATCGAAAGCGAGAGTTGCAAGGTCTGCCAGAACGCGGAATTGGCAAAGGCTTTCTCCCCGACTGGCGCGGTGAAACCTATCGTTAGAAGCGTTCTAGGAAAGAAATGGAGAGCGAAAACCAGCAAGGTCCAGAACAGGATACGATCGGCAGTCCGCTCCAGCCGCGCGGTTTTCAGGCGCAGCGCTGCGGCCAGCAGCACAAGCCCGTAGCCGAAATTCTGGATGTACACCCGCGCCAGCAAATTGCGTTCGATATAGAAATAATAGGCGGTGAGGATGAGGAATCCTGCAAGTACCACGGGAAACCAGATCCAGGGAAACGGGCGTCGCGAGCGCAACAGGATCGCCTGCGCACCGAGTAAGACCGCGCACGTATAGAACGCACCGGAGACAAGTGCATTCAAGCCGGTCGAATTGGGCCAGTACACGATCTGGGAAATAGCGCCGACCGCAAACAGGGCGCATGTCAGAGCGAGCAGGAGGAGATAGGGCCGCCGACGATCGACCAACCAGGCGCCGACGAAGGCCAGGCCGAATACTATCATGATACCCGGCCCGATCAGCGATAACGTAAGTCTGACGACCACCGCGTCCATTGGGTCCCATTCCTGTCGTGAAGAAGTCGCAACGTCTATCTACGGAGGGATTTAAGTTCTCGTAAAGTGGGCAAGCCAGTCCACCACAAGATTCGGACCGCCCGTCATCGGAATCACACCGCCATATTGTCGATCAGCCGCGCCGGGCCGATCCGCGCCGCGACCAGCAGGCGCGCGGGCCGGGCACCCACATGCGTCATCGGCTCGAGCGATACCGGATCGCGCAATTCGGCATAATCGACCGAACTGAACCCGCTGTCGAGCAGCGCTTCCCTCAGTCCCGCCAGCACGTTGGCCGGATCGCCGCCCTGCTTCATCACCGCAATCGACGCCTGCATCGCACGGGGCAGCGCTGCGGCCTGGGCGCGCTCTTCGGCGGAGAGATACGCATTGCGCGAACTCATCGCGAGCCCGTCCGCCTCGCGCACGATGGGCACGCCGTGGATCGCATCCGCCTTCGGACGAACCAGATCGAGATCGCGCGCCATCCGCCGGATCACCGCCAATTGCTGCCAGTCCTTCTCGCCGAAGAACGCCATGTCGGGACGAACCTGGTTGAACAGCTTGCACACTACCGTTGCCACGCCGTCGAAATGACCGGGGCGATCGCCGCCGCACAAGCCCTCGCTGACGCCCGAGACCGAGATATTGGTGGCATAGCCGTTGGGATACATCGCCTCGGGCGTCGGTGCCCACAGCAGCGCGACACCCTCTTTCTCGAGCAATGCCGAATCCTTCGCCAATTGCCGCGGATAGGCGTCGAGATCCTCTCCCTCGCCGAATTGGCGCGGATTGACGAAGATCGACACCGCCACGTGATCGGCGAGACGTTTTGCCTCGCGCACCAGCGTCAGATGCCCCTCGTGCAGCGCGCCCATCGTCGGCACCAGCGCGAGCGTGCCGCTGTCGCGCAAGGTGTCGACTGCGATGCGCAGTGGACCGAGGCGGTCGATGGTTTGCACGGGCTATTCCCCTCCGATATTGGCGTTGCGACGGCCTAACGGGCCGCTTGCAGGATAGAAAGAGATTATGCCCGCCGCCGCTCCCCACCGGATTGTCTTCGCCAACGAGAAGGGTGGCACCGGAAAATCGACCACCGCCGTGCATGTCGCGGTCGCGTTGGCCTATCGCGGGGCAAAGGTTGTGGCGATCGACCTCGATCCGCGCCAGCGCACGCTGCACCGCTATTTCGAAAATCGCGCCGAAACCGCCCAGCGCCGGGGGATCGACCTGCCCACTGCCACTTTCGGGGTGCATGACGGTGAGGATCCGGTCGAACTCGAAGCGCGGGTTGCCGAGCTTGCCGCGGGGCACGATTTCGTCATCTTCGATACGCCGGGCCGCGACGATCCGCTGGCGCGCCATGTCGCGACCCAGGCCGATACGCTGGTCACGCCGCTCAATGACAGCTTCGTTGATTTCGACCTCATCGGCCAGGTCGATGCGGAGACCTTCAAGGTCCGCCGCCTGTCCTTCTATGCCGAACTGATCTGGGAAGCCCGCATCGCGCGCAGCCGCGCCACGATCGAGGAACAGCGGCGCGAGATGGACTGGATCGTGGTCCGCAACCGCACCGGCTACACCGAAGCGCGCAACCGCCAGCGCATCGAACGCGCGCTGGGCGAGCTGTCAAAACGGGTCGGCTTCCGTATCGCCCAGGGCCTGTCCGAACGCGTAATCTATCGCGAACTGTTCCCCAGTGGCCTGACCCTGCTCGACAAGGGGCACTTGGGCGAGCTGGGTACCAGCCACTTGGTCGCGCGGCAGGAACTGCGCGAGCTGCTGATGGCGCTGCGGCTTCCCATCGGTGACGCGAGCGGCCACAAGGGCGCATGATCAAATTCGCCATCCTGGTCCTTGCGCTGAGCGTGCTGTGTCGCTGGGCCCTGGGCAAGTGGCCGTGGGACTATATGCAATCCCCCCCGCGCCGGTCCGATCGCTTGCGCGATGCGCGCCGCGTGCTGGGGCTCGACGCCGACGCGACCCGCACCGAGATCCGCGAGGCCTATCGCCGGATCGCGTCCGACATCCATCCCGATCGTGGCGGCGACCATGCGCGCCTTGCCGAAATCACCGCGGCGCGCGATACGTTGCTGGCGAACCATCCCGATGACAAAGGCGATTCACGATGAGCCACGACTTCGACCCCACCGTTCTGCGCGAATACGATATTCGCGGAATCGTCGGCGAAACGCTCGGTCCCGACGATGCGCGTGCAATCGGCCGTGGCTTCGCGACGCTGATCGGCCGCGCGGGCGGATCGAAGGTCGCGGTCGGCTATGATGGTCGCACCAGCTCGCCGATCCTCGAACACGCCTTGGTCGAAGGGCTGACCGCGAGTGGTTGCGACGTCGTGCAGATCGGCATGGGGCCGACCCCGATGCTCTATTATGCCGAGGCGTCAGCCGAAGACGTGGACGGCGGCATTCAGATAACCGGCAGCCATAATCCCGCCAATTACAACGGCTTCAAGATGGTCTTCCAGGGACGCCCGTTCTTCGGGGAAGACATCGCCCGCCTCGGTGAAATGGCCGCAGCCGGCGACTGGGACGACGGGGTTGGCTCGGTCGAGGACCGCGCGGTGATGGACGCCTATATCGACCGCCTGCTCACCGGGCTCGACGAGGTAGACGAGCAGGCCCTCGCGAACCTCAAGGTCGGCTGGGACGCAGGCAATGGCGCTGCCGGCCCTGCGCTCGAAGCGCTTGCGGCGCGCATGCCGGGCGAGCATCACCTGCTCTACACCGATGTCGATGGCGAATTTCCCAATCATCATCCCGATCCTACGGTCGAGGAGAATCTGGCCGACCTGCGCGCGCTCGTCGCCGAGAAGAACCTCGATTTCGGCGTGGCATTCGATGGCGACGGCGACCGGATCGGCGCGATCGACGGCGAAGGCCGGGTCATCTGGGGCGACCAGTTGCTGATGATCTATGCCGAAGACCTGCTCGCGCGCGCGCCCGGGGCGACGATCATCGCCGATGTGAAGGCCAGTCGCGCGCTGTTCGACCATGTGGCCGAACACGGCGGGAAGCCGATGATGTGGAAGACCGGCCACTCGCTGATCAAGTCCAAAATGAAGGAAACTTCGAGCCCGCTTGCGGGTGAGATGAGCGGCCATGTGTTCTTCGCCGACACTTATTACGGCTATGACGATGCGCTTTATGCGGGCGTCCGGCTGATTGCCGCAGCGGCCCGGCTGGGCCGCTCGGTCACCGAACTGCGCGGCGCGATGCCCGCCATGATCAACACGCCCGAGATGCGTTTCCAGGTCGATGAGAGCCGGAAATTCGCCGCTATCCGCGAAGTCGAGGAACGGCTCGCCAACAGCGATTCGGATGTCGACGGCACCGATGGCGTGCGCGTGAGCACCCCCGATGGCTGGTGGCTGCTGCGCGCTTCGAACACGCAGGACGTGCTGGTCGCGCGGGCCGAAAGCGACAGCGAGGAAGGCCTCGCCCGCCTGATGGCGCAGATCGACGAACAGCTCGCCCTCAGCGGCCTCGCACGCGGGCCACAGGCGGGGCACTGAAACCCGCATCTCCCTCGCTTGACAGCCTCGTTCCTTAGTGGTCCTTTGATCGCAGGGGTCGCGAAGCAAGAGGGGAATTACATGGCAAAGCAGAGTTTTTCGCCGGGCGACCTGTTCCAGTTCGAACGGATGGTCGCACCGACGGTCTTGAAGATCGTCTACTGGATCGGGCTCGCCGGCATCGTGATCTACATGCTGGTCGCGTTCGCGGGGGCGCTGAGCATCATGGACTACGCCCCGGGGCAGGGGATTGGCATGCTGCTCGTGGCGATTCTGGGCGCGGCCTTCGCGTTCCTGTTTTGGCGAATCATGGTCGAGGTCTACATGGTGCTGTTCGGGATCTTCGAGCGGCTTGGCGAGGTGCGCGATCACCTGCGCGGAACCAGCAGCGACGACACGACAATCGAATAGCACGCAGGAGGGGCGGCGCGGTGCCGCCCCTCGCATTTTCAGGAGATTTCGAGATGAAGATCTGGGCAGCGGGACTTTCGGCATTGGCGCTGGCCGTCGCGACGCCGGCTTTGGCGCAGGACGAAGAACAGAACGAAGAACTCGGCATGGAAGCGCTGGGGGAAGCGATCACTTCCGATCCGGACTTCCAGAAATTCCTCGAAGCGTTCAAGCCCGAGCCGCTGACGCCCGAACAGGAAGCGCTGGTCCCGCTGGCGAGCGACGTCGTTGGCGCGATGATCCCGCAAGGCGCGATGGGCGAGATGTTTTCCGCCATGTTCCAGGATCTGACCGAACCTTTCGCCCTACTCGGTGGCGACAGCCAGACCGGCACCGCCAGCGAATTGCTGGGATGGTATGTCGATGGCGACGATCTGGGCGAAGACACATCGGCCGAAGTGGTCGCGATTATCGATCCGGCGCGCGAACAGCGCAAGGAAGCCGAGACGCAGGCGATCGAGGACGGGATCATCGACGTTATGACCGCGCTCGAGCCCGCGATGCGCGAAGCCATGGCCAAGGCCTACGCTGCCAATTTCACCCGCACCGAGCTGACCGATATCGGCGCGTTCTTCTCGACCCCGTCGGGCGCATCCTTCGCCAGCAAGAGCTACAAGCTCGCCAGCGATCCGCGGATCTGGGTGGGGATGCTCGATAATCTACCCGAATTGATCGGACCGATCATGGGCGCAGTGATGGAAGGCCAGGCAAAGATCGAGTCCTTGCCGCAGGCCAAGACCTACGCCGAACTCACGCCCGGCGAACGCAGCCGGCTCACCGCGCTGACCGGCCTGACCGCAACCGAGCTCCAAGAAGCGATGTCGCTGGCGGACGAAGTTACCATGGAAGAGGCCGAAGACGCGATGGAAGACGAAGCCGGCGCGATGGAGGACGATTACGACAGCTGACCAGCAAGGAACGCCTGCGCTGTCCGATCGCTGACAGGGGGTGAGTACAAGCACCGTCCCGCCTGAAATCGCCGAATGGTTCGACGCGCGTGAGTGGCGGGTGCGGCGGCACCAGTCGGACATGCTCGAGGCGGACGATGCGGGCCGCCACGCGCTGCTGGTGGCCGATACGGGCGCGGGCAAGACGTTGGCGGGTTTCCTCCCGACGCTGGCCGATTTCGCCCCTTCGCGGCTCGATGGCGACGTGGCGCCCGAAGGCCTTCACACGCTTTACGTCTCGCCGTTGAAGGCGCTGGCGCACGATGTGCAGCGCAATTTGCTGACCCCGATCGAGGAGATCGGCCTGCCGATCCGGGTCGAGACTCGCAGCGGCGACACCCCGTCCGATCGCAAGAAGCGCCAGCGCACCAAACCGCCGCATGTCCTGCTGACCACGCCGGAGAGCCTGTCGCTGTTGCTGTCCTATCCGGAGAGCTTCGAGCTGTTTGCCGGGCTGAAGCGCGTGGTCATCGACGAGGTCCACGCTTTTGCCACCGGCAAGCGCGGCGATCTGCTCGCGCTCGCGCTGTCGCGGCTGCAAGCGATCGCACCCGATATGCGGCGCGCGGCGCTGTCGGCCACTGTGGCCGATCCCGAGGGCTTTCGCGCCTGGCTCGCGCCGTGGGGCGCGATCGACGAGGTTGCACTTGTCGAAGGCGAGGAGGGCGCGCCTGCCGAGGTTGAAATCCTGCTGCCGGACGAGGAGCGGGTGCCCTGGGGCGGGCATGCCGCGACCTGGGCGATCCCGCAGCTCTACGAGCTGATCCGGCAGAACAATACGACGCTGATCTTCACCAACACCCGCTTCCTGGCCGAATACACGTTCCAGAACCTGTGGGACGTGAACGACGACAAGCTGCCGATCGGCATCCACCACGGCTCGCTCTCGAAAGAAGCGCGGCGCAAGGTCGAGGGAGCGATGGCGCGCGGCGAATTGCGCGCGCTGGTCGCCACCGCCAGCCTCGACCTCGGCGTCGACTGGGGCGACATCGATCTGGTCGTCCAGATGGGCGCGCCGAAAGGCTCCTCGCGGCTGTTGCAGCGGATCGGACGCGCCAATCACCGGCTCGACCAGCCGAGCCGCGCAATGCTGGTGCCCGGCAACCGGTTCGAATTCCTGGAGGCGACCGCGGCAAAGGAAGCGGTCGACGAAGGACAGCGCGATGGCGAGGATTTCCGTCCCGGCGGGCTCGACGTGCTGGCCCAGCATGTCATGGCCTGCGCTTGCGCCGCGCCGTTCCGCGAGGACGCGCTGCTTGCCGAAGTCCGCTCAGCGCTGCCCTACGCCTGGGTCGATGCGGACATCTGGGACCGGGTGCTGCATTTCGTCGCCACGGGGGGCTACGCGCTCAAGGCCTATGACCGGTTTCGCCGGATCGTGCGCGACAAGGTTGGCGAGTGGCGGCTGACCCATCCCGAACACGCGGCGCGCCATCGCCTCAATGCAGGCATCATCATCGATTCGGAGATGCTCGATGTGCGGTTCCGCAACGGGCGCTCGCTGGGGCGCGTTGAGGAGCGCTTTGCCGCCTCGCTCTCGCCCGGGGATACATTCGCCTTTGCCGGGATGAGCCTCGAGGTCGAGCGGATCAAGGACATGGAGTTGACGGTCAAGGCATCGACCAAGGCCGCGATGATCCCCTCCTATGGCGGGCAGCGCCTGCCGCTGACGACCCATCTCGCGGGGCGGGTGAAGGAGATGCTGTTCGATCCGGGCGGATGGGCACGTTTCCCCGACGATGTGCGCGAATGGCTCGAAGTGCAGGATTGGCGTAGCCAGATGCCGTCGCCCGATCGGCTTCTGGTGGAGAGCTTCCCCCACGGGAAACGCGAATACTCGGTCTATTACACCTTCGCCGGGTGGAACGCGAACCAGTCGCTGGGCATGCTGATCACCCAGCGGATGGAAGCGCGCGGTCTGGCGCCGATGGGCTTCGTCGCCAATGATTATTGCCTCGCTGTGTGGGGCCTGAGACCGGTCGCCGACCCGGCCGCCCTGCTATCGCCCGATATCCTCGACGAGGAATTCGTCGACTGGGTGCAGAACTCGCACCTGCTGCGCCGCGCGTTTCGCGAAGTGGCGGTGATCTCGGGCCTCGTCGAGCGCCAGCACCCGGGCAAACGCAAGAGTGGCAAGCAGGTCACCTTCTCGACCGACCTGATCTACGATGTGCTTCGGAAATACGAGCCCGACCATGTGCTGATCGAAGCTGCCTGGGCCGATGCCAAGGCGCGGATGACCGATATCGGAAGGCTCGCCGACGTGCTCGAGACCGCCGCCGATCGGCTGTGCCATGTCGAGCTGGACCGGGTCAGCCCACTGGCGGTGCCCGTCATGGTCATGATCGGGCGCGAACATACCCCACAGGGCTCGGCCGACGATGAATTGCTGCTCGAGGCCGAAAGCCTCGCAGGACAGGCGATGACGCCGGAGAAAGGCGAGGAGGGCCGGCGCAAGAAGCCACGCAGACTGTCCGATTGAGTCGACCGGAAACAAAGAAGGGGCGGATCGCTCCGCCCCTTCTTTCATGTCGTTGGATGAAACCGCCTAGTTGCTGGCATTCACATCGAAAGGCTGGATGTCGGTCTTACCGAACCCGGCATATTGTTCGTTGCCGACGAAACCGAACTTCGTGACGCCCGACCCTTTGATGATGTCGAGCACCTTGGCCGAAAGGTCGTAGGACGCATTCGCCATCGGTTCGAACTGCAGTTCCGGCTCGACCTGGTAATCGAGCGAGGCCTGCAACAGGCCGAGCAGTTCGCCGTCGGTTTTCTGTTCGCCGTTCCACATGATCCGGCCGTCTTCGGTGAGGACGACCTTGTTCTTGATCGGATCGACATCGGTCGGATCCGCGTCGGACGGGACCGGAAGGTCGATATTGACCGCGTGGGTGGCCACCGGGATGGTGATGATGAACATGATGAGCAACACGAGCATGACGTCGATCAGCGGCGTCGTGTTCATTTCCATCATGGGGGAGCCGTCGTCTTTGCCGCCGGACATTGCCATGAGGTGTTCTCCTTGGTTTTCCCGATCCCCTTGGGATCAGGAGGGGGCTCAGATGCCCGGTTCGACCGGGTTCGAGATGAAAGCGACGATCGGGTAGCCGGAAACCTGCACACCGTAGATCGCACCGGCGACGCAGCGCCACGGGGCTTCCTGGTCGGCGCGGATGTGGACCTGCGGAATCATGTCCGGGTTTTCCATCAGCACGTCTTCACCACCGGCTCGCTCGATGAGATTGAGCAGATAGTCGCTCGCCCGCTGCTGCAGTTCGGTGGAATCGACCGGCGTGACGTTGTTGAAATAGATCCGGCACTCGCCGCCCCTGCTCGCGCCGCCATAGCCCGGTTGGCCCGCGCTCAGCCCGTTCTGGTCGGTCGTCGTGACCGTGAGCAGCAGGTTCTCCACCTTGTCATCCGATTCGGTGGTTTCGATGATCGGAATGCGGAGGTTCTCGATCTGCTGGATCGCCACTGGAACGGCGATAAGGAAGATGATGAGGAGCACCAGCATCACGTCCACGAGGGGCGTGGTGTTGATGTCCGACATCGGCGTTTCTGCGCCGCCTCCGCCCGAAGAAATTGCCATGACCTAAATCCTGTCTAGCGTGTTGGTCGTTGCGGTTGGGAAGGGGCGGTGCACGGTATCGTGCGCCGCCCCGTAATCCCGATTACTTCTTGGTCGGCGGGGTGGTGGTGCTGGTGCCCGGGGCACCGACCTTCGCCGGGGCGGGCTTGGCCGCCGTCGTCGTGGTCTTGGCGGGCGCCGCGGTGGCGACGACCGGCTTCACCTTGCCGTCCGACGAGATGTAGGCAAGCACGTCGGTCGAGAAGCCATGCAGCGTCTCGGCGATCCGCTTGTTGCGCGCCTGCAGGTAGTTGTAGGCGAGCACCGCCGGAACGGCGACGAGCAGGCCGAGCGCGGTCATGATCAGGGCTTCACCGACCGGGCCGGCGACCTTGTCGATCGAGGCCGAACCGGCGATGCCGATGTTGATCAGGGCGCGGTAGATACCGACAACCGTACCGAACAGACCGATGAACGGTGCGGTCGCACCGACGGTGGCCAGGAACGACAGACCCGAAGCGAGCTTGGCGTTGATCGTGTCTTCCGAACGCGCGAGCGAGCCGTGCAGCCAGTCATGCGCTTCGAGGCTGTCGCCCATCTTGGCGTGCTGCTCTTCGGCGACGATGCCGTCGTCGACGATCTGGCGCCAGGCCGAGTCTTTCTCGAGCTTGGTGGCGCCTTCCTTGAGGCTGTTCGCACGCCAGAAATTGCCGCGCATCTTCTTGTGCTGGCTCATGATCTTGCGCTGTTCGAACCACTTGGTGAACAGGATGAAGAACGAGCCGAAGCTCATGATGGCCAGGATGATGACGGTAGCATAGGCGACGGCGCCGCCCTGTTCGAGCGCTTCCCAGAAACCGAAAGCGTTCTTCTTGGCTTCGGCATCCGCCGCGACGGTCAGGATTTCAAACAACATGGGTTAGGTCCTCTTCGAAAGTTCATTCATAGCTGTGTTGGCAGATAACCGCCTATTTTAAATACGTTAACGCAAAACGTACTCGAAGGAGTAGCTCATCGTATCGGTAACGGGATTGCCGGCATCGTTGAGAGCCGGGTTGAACCTGGCGTACCGTTCCATCCCGCTGCAAGCAGCGCTGTCGAGATCGCTGCTTCCGCTCGAGCGGGTGACCGAGCAATTGCTGACTCGCCCGTTCGTACCGATCGTGATGCGCATACCGACGACGCCTTCACGTTCTTCGCGGATCGCACGGCTGGGATAACGATCCTGAATCTGGCGAGCCCAACGTCCCTGGTTCTGGGCCGACGCCGAACGAGCCTGCGAAGGCGGGGGCGGCGGTGCCGGAGGCGGGGGCGGTGCCACGGTCGGCGCGGGCGGCGGAATCTTGAACACCGTCGGCGACTGGGGGGGCGGAATCCGCGTGGTGGGGATCGGCGGAGGATTCGGGTTGACGTTGACCGGCGCCGGCGGAACGTAAGCCGGCGGCGGAGACACTTCCTGCTGCGGCTCGGGCGGCGGCGGAGGAGGAGTCTCTTCCGGCTCGGGCGGTTCTTCAATGTCCACGGTCGTAACGCGTTCAGCCACCTTCTCGAACGCTTCCGCGGCGAGACCCGAAATCAGCCCGTAGCCGATGATCAGGTGGATGATCGCAACGATGATGAAAGCGGTCACCTTGTTACCGCTCATCTGTTGATCAGCGTAAGCCATTCAGCCGCATCACTCCTAACGTCTGGCCCGGCGGGGGAGCCGGGTCGGGGGCACCGATATCCCGAGTGGGAAGGCGGTGCTCCTTGGTTAATTTTCGACCACTCTGGAAAAACGAACGCATCGAGTCCCCCAAAAGGTTCCCGGCGAGCTCCCGTCCCCACGAGCGGCACTGCTGTGCCACGACCGCTCCCACGGCCTGCATATACGGGCCTCTAGCTGTTGGATGGTGGCGGCGCAACGCTTTCGTGTTAACTCGCGATTCACACGCGCAACGTTCTATCCTGTCTTGCATCGGCAGGGTCGCGTAACGATTATTGCGCATCCAAAAAGGACGGTCAAACACCATGAAACACGCGCTTATCCCTGGTTTTCTGCTGCTCGCTTCGGCGTGTTCGGGGGTGCCCTTCGCAGCCGCGGCGCCGGCGCAGGAAGCGCCCGCTCGCACCGGGCTGACCTACCCCGACCTCGTTGGGCTCGCCGAATCGTCGCCGATCGTGATCGAGGTGCAGCCCACCCGTGCGATCGCGCTCGAACCCGAGCGCGCTCCGGGCGTCGCACCGGGAATGGTCCGCCTCTATGTCGAGGCGGATACGGTCCGCCTGCTCGGCTCGCGCGCCCCGATCGGGGCGCAGGTGAAGTATCTCGTCGATCTGCCGCGCGATGCCAAAGGCAAGCCTCCGCGGCTCGAGAAGACCAGCCAATTGCTGTTCGCACGTCCCGTTCCGCAGCGGCCGGGCGAGTTGCAGCTCGTCGCGCCCGACGCGCAATTCCCCGCGGCCGACCCGATGCTGGTCCCGGCAGTAATTGCCGTATTGCAGGAACTCGCTTCCGAAAACGCTCCGCCTGGGATCACGGGCGTGCGCGAATCGATCCATGTCCCTGGCAATCTGGCAGGCGAGGGCGAGACGCAGATATTCCTCGAAGCGGGAGGCGCTCCGGCGGCCATCACCGTGCGGCGCAGGCCGGGCCAGCCGACCCGCTGGGGCGTGTCGTTCAACGAGTTGGTGGCGGATGTGAACAACCCGCCGCGGCGCGACACGCTCGCCTGGTATCGCCTCGCTTGCGCGCTTCCCGCCAGCCTTCCGCGCGGGGCGGACCTGTCGGGCAATCGCGAGGCTTCGCAAAAGGCGGCGGAGGACTATCGCTTCGTCATCGACGAGCTGGGCCCGTGCAATCGTACGCGCTGACGCGCACCGACCTTACTCGTCCGGCGGTGCGTCTTCGATCGGCTCGGGATCGGGCATGCCGCTGCCGCCGTCATACCCGCGCGGGGCCAGCCCTCGCGCAACGCGATCGGCATCCGAGCCTGGGGGCGCTTCGGGAATCGCATCGAGATCGATGATGATCGGCTGTTCGGGCGGACACGGCGGGATGAAACACCCCCGGGCGACAACCATGCCGTGATTGGGAATGCCGAACGTGTCCGGGGCCCGGGGGGTGTCGCCCTTCATGTCCACCGTCCGCCAGTCGGGGCCGTCCTGAATCCGGAACTTCGCATTGTCGCGCGGAGCGCAGATGACGACCCTGTTCTGCAGTGGATCGGGTTCGCATTCGGGCGGAAGCGGTGGGCCGACCACAGGCTCGCTGTCGTCGATGATGGTGTCGGCAGTAACGGGCTCAGCCTGCGGCTCCTCCGAGGGCGCCGTTTCATCGACGTCCCCATCCGTGCCCTGGGCAAGAGCCGGCGACGCGAATGGGAGGACCGTTGCGGCAAGCAGCACGGCTAATCTCGACAAATTGTGTGCCCCTCTCTAAGCGCGCGGGCTAACAGCCCCGGCCTTTTGGATGTTTTCGGGCTGAATAGGGAGTGAACATGTCTGCCCAACCCCAAGCCCTGACGCCGAGCAAGGTGCTCGACCGCGTGCTGGTTCTCGAAATGGTGCGCGTGACCGAAGCTGCCGCCGTCGCCGCCTCGAAACTGGTCGGCCGCGGTGACGAGAAGGCCGCCGATGCAGCCGCCGTAGAAGCGATGCGGCAGGCATTCGACGAGCTCTACATGGATGGCACCGTGGTAATCGGCGAAGGCGAGCGCGACGAGGCCCCGATGCTGTATATCGGCGAGAAGGTCGGCGGAGCTCCCGAAGATGGAAATGGCAAGGGGGGCCCCAAGATCGACATCGCGCTCGATCCGCTCGAAGGCACCACGATCACCGCAAAGGCCGGACCCAATGCGCTGGCCGTTCTGGCGGCGGCGGAAAAGGGCTGCCTGCTGAACGCGCCCGACACCTATATGGACAAGCTCGCGGTCGGCCCCGGCTATCCCGACGGCGTCATCGACCTCGCCAAGTCGCCGACCGAAAACGTCAAGGCGGTGGCCGAGGCCAAGGGAGTCGATCCGTCCGAGATCGTGGTCTGCGTGCTCGATCGCGACCGCCATGCCGAGATCATTTCCGAATTGCGCAGCCTCGGCTGCGGCGTGGTCCTGATCGGCGACGGCGATGTAGCGGGCGTGATCGCGGTGACCGATCCCGACACCACGATCGATCTCTACATGGGACAGGGCGGGGCACCCGAAGGCGTGCTCGCCGCGGCCGCACTGCGCTGCGTCGGCGGCCAGTTCAACGGTCGTCTCGTGTTCCGCAACGACGACGAGAAGTCGCGCGCGCGCAAATGGGGCATCGCCGACGAGGATTTCGACAAGATCTACAAGCTCGAAGACCTCGCCAAGGGCGATTGCATCTTCGCCGCCACCGGCGTCACCGACGGATCGCTGCTCGACGGCGTGAAGCGCCTGCGCGGCGGCAAGATGACGACCGAAAGCGTCGTCATGCGCGCCAGCAGCGGCACGGTCCGCTGGATTCGCGGCGAACACCGTACGGGGTAAAAGGGGGCGGAGCGCGTTGTCCGCTCACGACCCTCTCGGCTAGAGCGCGTTGCACGAATCGCGGCGCAAATACGGGAACAGCATCCATGAAAATCATGTCGGCCAATTCGAACCTGCCGCTGGCGCGGGCGATTGCGGGCTATCTCGAAATGCCGCTGACCGATGCGTCAGTCCGCCGTTTTGCCGACGAGGAAATCTTCGTCGAGATCCACGAGAACGTGCGCGGCGAAGACGTGTTCGTGCTGCAATCGACCAGCTATCCGGCGAACGACAACCTCATGGAATTGCTGATCTGCATCGACGCGCTGCGCCGCGCATCGGCGCGCCGGATCACCGCCGTGATCCCCTATTTCGGCTATGCCCGGCAGGATCGCAAACCGGGGCCGCGCACGCCGATCTCGGCCAAATTGGTGGCAAACCTGATCACCGAAGCGGGCGCCGATCGTGTGCTGTCGGTCGATCTTCACGCCGGCCAGATCCAGGGCTTCTTCGATATCCCGACCGACAACCTCTACGCTGCGCCGGTGATGGCAGCGGACATCCAAGCCCGCTACGGCGACCAGGACCTGATGGTGGTCTCGCCCGATGTGGGCGGCGTGGTTCGCGCGCGCGCCCTGGCCAAGCGGCTCGACAACGCTCCGCTGGCAATCGTCGACAAGCGCCGCGACCGCCCGGGTGAAAGCGAAGTGATGAACATCATTGGCGACGTGAAGGATCGCCACTGCATCCTGATCGACGACATCATCGATTCGGGTGGCACGCTGTGCAACGCCGCCGAAGCGCTGCTCGAAAAGGGCGCGAAGTCGGTCGCCGCCTACATCACCCACGGCGTGCTCTCGGGCGGCGCGGTAGCGCGAGTCGACAAGAGCTCGCTCACCGAACTGGTCGTCACCGACACCATCCGCGCGACCGATCCGGCCAATGACAGCAAGCGCATCCGCTACCTGACCATCGCCCCGCTGATTGGCGAAGCCGTCCGCCGCATCGCCGACGAAAGCTCGGTCTCGAGCCTGTTCGACTGACGTGTCGCCCGCCGATGACCTGAAACTGGCGCACGGTCTTGCCGATGCTGCGGGTGAAGCCATCCGCCCACTGTTTCGCGGCGATTGGTCGAGCGAGCGCAAAGCCGACAAATCGCCCGTCACCGAGGCCGACAAGGCCGCCGAAGCCGCGATTCGGTCCATTCTGGAGGCCGAGCGGCCTGATGACGGGATCCATGGTGAGGAGTACGGGCTTTCGAACGAGAGTGCCGGGCGGCGCTGGGTGCTCGATCCGATCGACGGGACGATCAGCTTCATGGCCGGGCGGCCGATCTTCGGTACGCTGATCGCGCTGTTGCAGGATGGTTGGCCGGTGCTCGGCATCATCGACCAGCCGATCGCCAGGGAGCGCTGGGCGGCACGAATCGGCGAGGCGACGACCTTCAACGGCGCGCCAGTGCGCACGCGCGCCTGCAAATCGCTTGACGACGCGGTGCTCGCCACCAGCAGCCCGCATTACTTCACCCCCGACACCGCCGAAGCCTACATGCAGCTCGCCGCCGCGGTTGGCGGCAACGAGCGGCAGGGCACGATCGTCTATGGCGGCGATTGCTACAATTACGGCCTGCTCGCCAGCGGCCACATCGACGTGGTCTGCGAGGCCGGGCTGGCGGTTTACGATTACGCCGCGCTGGTGCCGGTGGTCGAAGGCGCGGGCGGCACGGTCAGCGACTGGCAGGGCAATCCGCTTGATGCCGATAGCGATGGCACCATGCTCGCGCTCGGCGACCCGGCGCGGCTCGAAGACGTGCTGGAAAAGATGGCACCGCACGCGCACGACCATTGAGGCGATACGTTCCTCGATCTCATATCTGTTTCGTTCAGATTTCTCGCCCTAAAGCTTTCAAGTCCGCTTATCGGCGGTCTTGGAACAGAGGGTAAGCTCATGAAGAAATTGCTGCTGGCGGCGACCGGTGTCGCCTTGCTTCCGCTCCCCGCGCACGCGCAGGATGCCGACGAATATTACGACGACGAACCGGTCGTCACCGCGCGCGATGGCCTACGCATCGAAGGCCGCGTCCTGTGGGAACGCATCAACGATCCGGATGAAGCGGCGCTGATCAATTACGAACTCGGCTCGGGCGTCGGCTTCGGCGGCGAGATCGGCTACGACGTTGCGGTCAGCGACAGCGTCGTGGTCGGTCCGTTCGTCAGCTACGAAGCGTCGAGCGTGGAGGAATGCGATTTCGACCTGTGCGTATCGAGCGACGGCTATCTCGCGGCGGGCTTGCATGCCGGCTTTGCGCTTGGGCCCACCAGCCAGGTCTATGGGAAGCTCGCCTATTCGCAGCAGACGATCGACGTCGAAGGGATAATCGACGATCCGGTGCTCGGAGCGATTGCCGTGAACGAAAGCGAGAGCGGCGGCGGCTTCCAGATCGCGGTCGGCTATGAACAGGGCTTCGGCCGCAACATGTACGGCCGGATCGAAATCGGCTCGGGCGAGAACCAGGACATTTACGGCTTCGATTTCCAGCGCACCCATATCGGAGCGGCATTCGGCGTCCGGTTCTGATCCCGCATCTGATTTTTCAGACCACGTAGGGGCGCCTTTTCCCAAGGGCGCCCCTTTCTTTTTGCGAAACCGCTGAGCCACGTGCCGCGTTGGTTCGGAATGAGCGAACACAAGACCATTCTCGTCACCGGAGCAGGCAACGGCATTGGCCGCGCCACCGTCATGCATTTTCATGGGAAGGGCTGGCGCGTTGCCGGGTTCGATACGGATGGAGAGGCGCTCGGAGAATTGCGCGGCGCGCTGCGCGAAGGCGAAGCGCTGTTGGTCGAGGCCGATGTCGGTAACGAGACGGCGGTTTGCGACGCGTTCGACGAACTGAGCGATTGGCTGGGCGACGATCCGCTCGACCTGCTGGTCAACAATGCGGCCATCGCCGATCCCTATTGCGGTCCACTGGAAGACCTCGCGCTCGCCGATTGGCAGCGCTGGATCGATGCGAGCCTGACCGCCGCTTTCCTCGTCAGCCGCTCCGCCGTCCCGCTGCTGCGGCGTGGCGAGAGCGCGAGCATCGTCAATATCTCTTCCACCCGCGCGGTGATGAGCGAACCCGATACCTTTGCCTATGCGGCGTCCAAAGGCGGGATCGACGCGCTGACCCATGCGATGGCGGTCTCGCTCGGCCCCGATATCCGCGTCAACGCGATTCGGCCCGGATGGATCGAAACCGGACCGTGGCAGAAGCAGGCCGAGCGCACCGAGCCCGATCACCGCGCAAAGGATAACGAGCAACACCCTGCGGGACGCGTGGGGCGGACCGCGGATATCGCCGAAGCGGTCGAATATCTCCACGGCGCGGGCTTCGTGACCGGCCAGCATCTCAACGTCGATGGTGGCATGACGGTGAAGATGATCTACGAAGACTGAGATGAGCAGCGAACTGGACGGGAAAATCGCGCTGGTAACCGGCGCGGCGCGTGGGCTGGGCTACGAGATCGCGGCGCGCCTCGCGCAGGCTGGGGCGAGCGTGTGGATCAACGGGCGCGATGCGGACGCCTTGCGCGATGCCGCTTCGCGAATCGGCAGCCGGGCCACGCCGCTGCCCTTCGACATTTCGGATGACGATGCCACGCGCGATGCCTTTGCGCGGCTCGCCGATGAAGGCGGGCTCGATATCCTCGTCAACAATGTCGGCATGCGCGATCGCCGTCCGCTCGCCGAGCTGGAGCGTGGCGACATGTCGGCTCTGCTGGCGGTCAATCTCGTCGCACCGTTCGATCTCGCGCGGCGTGCGGTGCCGCTGATGGAACGTCGCGGATACGGACGGATCGTCAACATCACCTCGATCGCCGCCGACATCGCGCGCGGCGATGTGCTCTACACCGCGAGCAAGGGCGGGCTCGCTGCGCTGACCCGCGCACTGGCCGCCGAACTGGGGGGCAGCGCGATCACCGCCAATGCGGTCGCACCTGGCTATTTCGCCACCGACGCCAATGAGGAGATGGTCGCCGATCCGGAGATCGCCGCGCATCTGGCCCGCCGGACTTCGCTGGGCCGCTGGGGCGAGCCGCACGAGATCGCTGGCGCGGTCGCCTTCCTCGCGTCGCCGCAAGCGAGCTACATCACCGGTCAGACGCTGGCGGTCGACGGGGGCTATCTCAGCCACTTCTGACTTGCATTTCGCGCCCGAAACGCTATCTGCGCGGCCTTCACCGACACGTGAATCGGATGCCGGCCTGGCCGTTAGGGCTGCCAGGGCTGGTGTGAACGTGTCTCTGACAGGAGATGAAAATGCCCAAGCTGAAGACCAAGAGCGGCGTCAAAAAGCGCTTCAAGCTCACCGCTTCCGGCAAGGTCAAGCACGGTGTCGCCGGTAAGCGCCACCGCCTGACCAGCCATAACGCGAAGTATATCCGCCAGCAGCGCGGGACCAAGGTTCTTGCCAAGGCCGATTGGGCCGCGGTGAAGAAATGGGCCCCCTACGGACTCGATTGATTCAGCCGGGTCGGGCGAGTGCCTGACCGCGCTTTTTTAGAGAAGGATATACTATGCCTCGCATCAAACGTGGCGTTACCACGCGCCAGAAGCACAAGCGGCTGCTCGACCAGGCCAAGGGCTATCGCGGTCGTCGCAAGAACACCATCCGCGTTGCGCGCCAGGCCGTCGAAAAGGCCGGCCAGTACGCCTATCGCGACCGTAAGGTTAAGAAGCGCAGCTTCCGCGCTCTGTGGATCCAGCGCATCAACGCTGCGGTCCGCGCCGAAGGTCTCACCTATTCGCAGTTCATGCACGGCGTGAAGCTCGCCGGCATCGAGCTCGACCGCAAGGTGATGGCCGACCTCGCCATGAACGAGGGCGCCGCCTTTACGCACATCATCAAGCAGGCCAAGGATGCGCTTCCGGCCTGATTGATCGATGTCTTGAAATCGAAGGAAGCGCTGCCCCGCCGGGGTGGCGCTTTTTTCTTGTCCCGCTAAGAGGCCCGCCATGAGCGACGATACCCAATTGAACGAAACGCTGGCGTCGATCGACGCCGCCGCCGATGCCGATGCGCTGGAGGCGATCCGTGTGTCTGCCCTGGGCAAGAAGGGCTGGGTTTCGGCCCTGCTCAAGACGCTGGGCGGGATGAGCCCTGACGAGCGCAAGGTCGAAGGCCCCAAGATCCAGGGCACCCGTGCGGCGGTGGCCGATGCGATCGCGGCGAAGAAACAGGCATTGGACGATGCCGAGCTCGAAGCTCGGCTGGCCGCCGAAACGCTCGATTTGTCGCTCCCCGCACCGGTCGCGCCCAAGGGCTCGATCCACCCGGTCAGCCGGGTGATGGAAGAGCTGGCGGAGATCTTCGCCGATCTCGGCTTCACGGTGGCGACCGGGCCGGAGATCGAGGACGACTGGCACAATTTCACCGCGCTCAACATGGCGGAGACGCACCCTGCGCGCGCCATGCACGATACGTTCTATTTCCCGGACAAGGATGCTGAAGAGCGCGCGATGCTGCTGCGCACGCATACCTCGCCGGTGCAGATCCGCTCGATGGTCGAAGGCGGCGCGCCGGTGCGGCTGATCGCGCCGGGCCGCGTCTATCGCAGCGACAGCGACGCCACGCACACGCCGATGTTCCACCAGATCGAAGGCCTGGTGATCGATAAGGACATCCATCTCGGCCATCTCAAATGGACCCTCGAGACCTTCCTCAAGGCGTTCTTCGAAACCGAGGATATCGTGCTGCGCCTGCGCCCGTCCTATTTCCCCTTCACCGAGCCTTCGGTGGAGGTCGATGTCGGCTATCGCAACGAGAAGGGGCGCCGTGTGGTCGGCGGCAATGGCGACGACGACGGGCATGACTGGATGGAATTGCTGGGCAGCGGCATGGTGAATGCGCGCGTGCTCCAATTCGCCGGGCTCGACGCATCCGAATGGCAGGGCTTCGCCTTCGGCGTCGGCGTCGATCGCCTCGCCATGCTCAAATACGGGATGGACGATCTGCGCGCCTTCTTCGACGGCGATGTGCGCTGGCTCGACCATTACGGGTTCGATCCGCTGGCCGTGCCAACCCTTTCCGCCGGTGTGGGAGAACAGGCATGAAATTCTCGCTCGAATGGCTGAAATACTACCTCGACACCGAGACGAGTGCCGCCGAAATCGCCGACACGCTCAACGCCATCGGCCTTGAAGTCGAAGGGGTGGAAGACCCCGCCGAACGGCTCGCGGGCTTCCGCGTGGCCGAGGTGCTGACGGCCGAGAAACACCCCGATGCCGACAAGCTGCAGGTCCTCACCGTCGATACCGGTGAAGGCGATCCGTTGCAGGTGGTCTGCGGCGCACCCAATGCGCGTGCGGGGATGAAAGGCGTGCTCGGCCTGCCCGGTGCGGTCGTGCCCGCCAACGGGATGGAATTGCGCAAGAGCGCGATCCGCGGGGTCGAATCGAACGGCATGATGTGTTCGGTGCGCGAACTCGAACTCGGCGACGAGCATGACGGGATCATCGAGCTTCCCGGCGATGCGCCGGTGGGTGAGAGCTTCGCCGATTACAGCGACTCGTCTCCGATCTTCGATGTCGCGATCACGCCAAACCGCCCCGATTGCATGGGCGTGATGGGCATCGCGCGCGATCTCGCCGCGGCGGGCATCGGCACGTTCAAACCGGTCGAGGTGCCAGCGATCGAGGGTGAAGGCGCGTGCCCGGTCGAGGTGCGGATCGAGGATAGCGAGGGTTGTCCCGCCTTCCACGCCCGCGTCATCCGCGGCGTGACCGATGGGGCCTCGCCCGAATGGATGCAGAAGCGGCTGATCGATGCGGGCCAGCGCCCGATTTCGGCGCTGGTTGATTGCACCAATTACCTGATGCTCGCCTGCGGGCGTCCGGCGCATGTCTACGATCTCGCCAAGCTCTCGGGCCCGGTGGTGGCCCGCAGGGCCAACGACGGCGAAACCGTCGAGGCGCTCAAAGGCAAGACCTACACGCTCGACGACAGCATGACCGTGATCGCCGACGATGAGGGCGTGCACGATATCGGCGGGATCATGGGCGGCGAGCACAGCTCGGTGAGTGATGGGACCACTGACGTGCTGCTCGAAATCGCCTATTTCGAACCCGAAGCGATCGGGGTGACCGGGCGCAAGCTCGGCCTCGCCACCGATGCCCGCACCCGGTTCGAGCGCGGAGTCGATCCCGAATTCCTCGACGACGGCCTGGCCCTGTTGACCGACCTGATCGTGAAGTCTTGCGGCGGCGAGCCGAGCGAGGCGGTTCGCGTGGGCGAGACCGATACCGAATGGCAGGTGCTCGGCTTCGATCCCGATCTCACCCGCACGTTGGGCGGTATCGATATCGCCGAGGACGAGCAGCGCCGTATCCTCGAAGCGCTCGATTTTCGGGTCGGCACCAACAAGCGTGCATGGGACGTATGGGTGCCGCCGCGTCGACACGACATCGACAACCTGCCGGACCTGGTCGAGGAAGTCATCCGCATCCATGGGCTCGACAAGGTCGAGAGTGTGGCGCTCCCGCGCGCCGATGGCGTTGCCCGACCAACTGCAATCGCCGAGCAGAAGCTCGAGCGCAAGGTGCGCCGCGCCGCTGCCGCGCGAGGGCTGCACGAGGCGGTCACCTGGTCGTTCCTGCCGACCGACGTGGCCGAGCGTTTCGCCGAAGATTCGACGCAGCTCTGGTCGCTCGCCAATCCGATTTCGGAAGACATGAAGACGATGCGGCCGTCGCTGTTGCCCGGGCTGCTGATGGCGGTGCAGCGCAATCTCGATCGCGGTGCGAGCGCGCTGCGCCTGTTCGAGCTGGGCCGCCGCTATGGCCGGGGTAAGAACGGCGCGAGCGACGAGCGGCTGACGCTGGGCGCGGTGCTGGCAGGCGACAAGACGCCGCGCGGCTGGGCCACCGGCAAGGCGCAGGGCTTCGATGCCTACGATGCCAAGGCCGAAGCAATGGCGCTGCTCGCGGCGGCTGGCGCGCCGGTCGACAATCTGATGGTGATGGGCGAGGCTGGGGGGCAATGGCATCCCGGCCAGTCGGGCACGCTGCGGCTGGGGCCGAAGAATGTCCTCGCGCGCTTCGGCATGCTCCATCCGCGACTGACCGATAGCTTCGATATCGATCGTCCGGTCGCGGCGGTGGAGATCTATCTCGATGCGCTGCCCAAGGGTCGGAAATCCGATTTCGCGCGCCCGGCCTATACGCCGCCCGCGCTCCAGGCGGTCACTCGCGATTTCGCCTTCCTGTTCGATGCCGACAAGCCCGCGTCCGACCTGCTGCGGGCGGTGAAAGGCGCAGACAAGAAGCACATCGTCGATGCGCAGATTTTCGACGACTTCCGCGGTGCGGGCGTGCCCGAAGGAAAGCGCTCGCTGGCGATCGAAGTCACGCTGCAGCCCGGTGAGAAGAGCTTCACCGAGGACGAACTCAAGGCGATGTCGGACGCGATCACCGCTGCGGCCGCCAAGCAGGGCGGGGAGCTGAGAGCATGAAGACCGCATTCGTCACCGGCGCGACCGCCGGCATCGGCAAGGCCACGGTAGAGGCGCTGGTCGAGGCCGGCTGGCGCTGCGTTGCCACCGGTCGCCGCCAGGAACGCCTCGATACGCTGGTCGAGCAGCTCGGGTCGGACAAGGTCCACCCTTGCGTGTTCGACGTGCGCGACGAGGCGGCGATGGATGCTGCGATCGCGGCGCTGCCCGATGACTTCGCGGGCATCGACCTGCTGGTGAACAATGCCGGGCTCGCGCAGGGCCTCGCACCCGCGCAGGAAGCCGATCTCGACGATTGGCAGACGATGATCGATACCAATGTCTCTGCCATGGTCCGGCTGACGCGCAAGCTTCTGCCCGGGCTGGTGGAGCACAAGGGCGCGATCGTCACGATCGGCTCGGTGGCGGGCAGCTACGTCTATCCGGGCGGCAATGTCTATGCCGGGTCGAAGGCGTTCGCTAACCACTTCACCCTGGCGCTGCGCGCCGATCTGCACGGCACAGGGGTGCGCGTGACCTCGATCGAGCCGGGCATGGTCGAAACCGAATTCACTACCGTTCGCACGGGTAGCAAGCAAAAGTCCGACGAGTTCTACGCCGGCACGAATCCGATGACGGGCGAGGATATCGCGGCAACGATCCGCTGGATCGCCGAATTGCCGCCGCACCTCAATATCAACCGGCTGGAGATCATGCCGGTAACGCAGGATTTCGCAGGCTTCCGCGTCGCCCGCGACGAAGGCTGACAACAAACCGGACTGATACGAAAAGGGGCGACGCATCGCTGCGCCGCCCCTTTTTTGTGCGTGTGTCTGTCGATCAGTAGTCGAAGGTCAACGTCACGAATACCTGGCGCGGGGCGCCATAGAATGCCGTGAGCGTGCCTTCCGGTCCAAGCGTGGGCACGGGGTAGCCGTTCGGGCCCAGCGGGATCTCGCCAGTGACCGGATCGGCCGCCACGAAGGTATAGCCCGAGGTCTTGTAGCGCTTGTCGGTCAGGTTCTTCCCGTAGACGCCGATCGACCAGCGATTGCCTTCACCGCGATAGACGATGCTGGCATCCATCAGCGTATAGCCGTCCTGGTCGAGATAGGGGTTGGGAATCTCGAACTGGTAGGTCTTGCTGCGATAGCTGACGGTGACGCCCGCATAGAGATCGCCCGACCCGACCGGCGCCTCTGCCGCCAGCGTGCCGCTCGCGGTCCATTCGGGCGTGTTCTGCACTTCGCGGAACTCGGCAACGTCGGTCGGCACGCCGCCGATATCGGTGATGTATTCGAGATATTCGGCATCGATATAGCCGACCGACCCCGATGCGATCATGCGGCTTCCATCGTTGAACCAGCCTTGCCCGAAATTGGCGTTGAACTCGCCTTCGAAGCCCTGGAAGCGTGCCTTGCCTGCGTTGGAGACGATGCCGCAGAAATTCGGCAGTCCGCCGACGGTACAAGCGACCGAACCAGGGATCTGGACGTCGGTATAGTCGGCGCGGAAAGCGGCGACGGCGAGGTTAAGATTGCCGTCCATCAGCGCGGCCTTGTAGCCGATCTCGTAGCTGTCGACGCTTTCGGGCGCGAAGCTCAGGAAGTCGGCGACTTCGCTCTCCTCGACCGTGCCGTTCTCATCGAGATCGGGCGCGTTGCTGCCGGCACCGCGCGGATCGAACCCGCCACCCTTGAAGCCCTTCGAATAGGACGCGTAGAGCGTCATGTCCGGGGTCGGCTGGTAGGCAATATTGGCGCGCGGCGTGAATTTCTCGAAAGTCGAGCTGCCGCGGAAATCGGTCCCCGGAGCGCCGAAGGGGATGCCCGCCCCGCCGAAATCGGGGGAGCCGCCGCCAAGATAGTTCTGCCGAAGGATCTGCGCCGTGCGCTTGTCCCAGGTGTAGCGACCGCCGACCGACAGGCTGAGCTGTTCGGTCAGATCGTAGGTCAGGTCGACGAAGCCGGCGAAGGTTTCGGTGTCGATATTCGCATTGGTGAATGCGGTCAGCCCGGCGAAGGTCGTAAAGATGCGCGTGTCGAACGTGGTGACGGCATTTGCATCGAGGAAATAGAACCCGCCCAGCGCGGTCAGGCGATCGCCTTCGTACAGCAGCTGGATTTCCTGGCTGATCTGGTCGTTGGTGTAGATCGCCGGTACGTCGAGGTCGACCGCGGGCAGTGCGTCGAAATCGATCGGCGAATCGCTGTCGTCCTTGCGATAGGAGCTGATCGACCGCAGCGTGAGTGTGTCGTTGAGATAGCCTTCCATCGACAGCGACACGCCGAGCGAGGAGACTTCCTGTTCGGGGTCGGTCAGCCCGCCGCGGGTATCGTAGACATTGTCGAGCACTGGCGCGCCGCTGACGAGGCCCGGAATCAGGCGGGTGCCGCCGCGGGCATTCGAATCGTCGTCGGTCGTATCGACCGAAAGCCGTGCGAAGTAACCGTCGGTGTGCACTTCACCCGAGACGCGCAGCGCCCAGATGTCCTTGTCGTAATTGTCCTCACCGGTGGTGAGATTGGTGCCGAAACCGTCGCGGGTGAGGCGCGCGGCAGCAGCGCCCAGGCGCAGGGTGCCGTCTTCGGTCAACGGGCCGCTGATCGAGACCACGCCGTCGAGCTGGTTGTACTCGCCATAGGTGACGCGACCGCGAACCGAGAGCTCGTCATCGATCTTGCGGCTGACATATTTTACCGCGCCGCCGACCGTGTTGCGACCGTAAAGCGTGCCCTGCGGGCCGCGCAGCACTTCGATCCGCTCGATATCGTAGATGTCGAGCACTGCAGCCTGCGGGCGGTTGAGATAGACGTCGTCGAGATAGATCCCGACGCCCTGCTCGAAACCGGCGACCGGATCCTGCTGGCCGACACCGCGGATGAAGGCGGTGAGCGTCGAGTTGGTCCCGCGCGAGGCTTCGAGCGTGACATTCGGCGTCGTCTGGCTGATTTCGGTGATGTCCTGCGCGCCCGAAAGCTGGAGCTGTTCGGCCGAATAGGCCGTGATGGCGATCGGCACGTCGACCAATTGCTCTTCGCGGCGGCGCGCGGTCACGATCACCACGTTGCCTTCGGGGACTTCGTCGACCTCTGCGGAGGCCTGTTCGTCCTCGTTTGCGTCCTGCGCATGGGCGGGGGCTGCGACGAGCGCCATGGGCGCGAAAGCTATCCCGGACAGCAGGGCACGGCGCAGCGACTTGCTGGCAAAATTCATTGATCCTCTCCCTCGATCATGGCGGCTTGACCACCGCTCGACCGTCTTTATGCTGAAAGTTGAACCGGGTTTCAAGTTCTATGTGCGAACCGGGTTCGCGGGAGAGGGATTGCGATGGACGAAACGGCTCGAACCGTGCCGAAACCGAAGACGCCGCGCACCGCTCGCGGCCGCAAGACGCAGCGGGCGCTGCTCGATGCTGCCGAAGCGGAATTCGGCGAGAAGGGCTTTCACGAAAGCTCGATCGTCTCGATCACCAAGCGCGCGGGCGTCGCTCTCGGGTCGTTCTACACCTATTTCGACAGCAAGGATGCGCTGTTCCGCGCGCTGGTGCGCGACATGTCGGGGCGGGTGAAGCAGGCGGTCGCTCCGGCGATCACCGATGTCGCAGAGCCGGTCGCGCGCGAAGGCGCCGCGCTTGAGGCGTTCCTCGGCTTTGCGCGTGACCACAAGGAAATCTACCGCATCATCGACGAGGCGGAATTCGTCGCCCCCGACACCTGGCGCGAGCATTACGAACGCACCGCGTCGCGCATTTTCGAGCGTCTCGAGGCGGCCGAAGCCGAGGGTAAACTGGCGGGACCGATCGACGAGGTGCATGCCTGGGCGATGATGGGGATGAATGTTTTCCTGGGCCTCAAATACGGCGTGATGGACGAAACCCGTTCGGTCGCGGACGTCGCGCGGATCGCCAATTCGCTGATTGCGCGGGGTCTTTCGCGTTGAACGCGTTGCCGCCGCGCCCATTCACTCTGGTCTTGACGGCCCGCGACCGCTAGGCGGCGCGGCATGTCCAACCGCCGTACCTTCGCGATCATTTCCCACCCCGACGCGGGTAAGACTACGCTGACGGAAAAGCTCCTGCTGCAAGGCGGGGCGATCCACCTTGCCGGCGAGGTCAAGGCCCGCGGGCAGGCGCGCCGCGCCCGATCGGACTGGATGAAGATCGAGCAGCAGCGCGGGATCTCGGTTACCTCGAGCGTGATGACCTTCGAGCGGGACGGGGTGACGTTCAACCTGCTCGACACGCCGGGGCACGAGGATTTCTCCGAAGATACCTATCGCACGCTGACCGCGGTCGATTCGGCGGTGATGGTGATCGACGCCGCGAAAGGCATCGAGCCGCAGACCCGCAAGCTGTTCGAAGTCTGCCGGTTGCGTTCGGTTCCGATTATCACCTTCGTCAACAAGGTCGATCGCGAAGGACGGCCGGTGTTCGAATTGCTCGACGAGATTGCCGACATGCTCGCGCTCGATGTGAGCCCGCAAGCCTATCCGGTCGGCATGGGCGGGGAATTCGAAGGGGTGCTGGATTTCGCGACCGGGTGCGTCGCGCGGCCCGAAGGCCCGTCGAAGGAATTTCTCGGCACGCGCGATTGCGATCCGTCAATCCCCGACCGTTTTGCCGAGGAGATCGAGCTGGCGCAGATCGGCTATCCCGAATTCGATCTCGACGCCTATCGCAATGGCGATCTGACGCCGGTCTATTTCGGATCGGCGCTCAAGAATTTCGGTGTCACCGAGCTGATCGAGGCGCTGGCGAAACATGCCCCGCCGCCGCGGCCCCAGCCGGCGGGCGACGACAAGGTCGATCCCGAGCAGGACGAAGTCACCGGCTTCATCTTCAAGGTCCAGGCCAATATGGACCCCAACCACCGCGACCGGATCGCTTTCATGCGCATGGCCAGCGGTACCTTCAAACGCGGGATGAAGCTGACCCCTTCCGGGCTGGGCAAACCGATCGCGGTGCATTCGCCGATCATGTTCTTCGCCCAGGATCGCGAGATCGCCGATACCGCCGAGGCGGGGGACATCATCGGCATTCCCAACCACGGAACGCTTCGGGTTGGCGATACGCTGAGCGAGAAGGACAAGGTCCGCTTCACCGGCCTGCCCAATTTCGCGCCCGAAATCCTGCGCCGCGTCCAGCTGAAGGACCCGACCAAGACCAAGCAGCTTCGCAAAGCGCTCGACGATCTTTCCGAAGAAGGCGTGATCCAAGTATTCTATCCCGAACTTGGCGCGCAGCATATCGTCGGCGTGGTCGGCCAGCTCCAGCTCGACGTGCTCGTTTCAAGGCTGGCGGCGGAGTACAAGGTCGATGCTGGACTGGAAGCCGCGCCGTTCGATACCGCGCGCTGGATCAAGGGCCCCCAAGCGGAGATCGAAACCTTCGAAGGCTTCAACCGCGCCAATCTCGCGCGTGACCGCGATGGCGATCTCGTCTTCATGGCCAAGAGCGCGTGGGACGTGAACTACCAGCAGGAAAAGCATCCCGAACTGACCTTCTCGGCGACGAAGGAGCGCTAGGCAGCATGCGCCACTCTGCGCTAGACGGTCGGGCATGACGCTGCGCGTTGCGAGCTGGAACATTCACAAGGGGGTGGGGATCGACCGCCGCCGCGATACGGCGCGCATCCTCGCAGTGCTTAAAGAAATCGATGCCGATGTCTTCGCGTTGCAGGAGGTCGACAAGCGTTTCGGACGGCGCGAGGCGATCCTGTCCGAAGCGGCACTCGAAGAGGCCGGGTGGAAGCCCGTCGATTGCAATCCCGATTCGCCCAGCATGGGCTGGCACGGCAATGCGATCCTGGTGCGCACGCACTGCCCCACCGCCAATGTCCATAATGTCGAACTGCCGACGCTCGAACCGCGCGGCGCGGTGAGGGTCGATTGCGTGATCCGGGGGCATGTCATGCGCGTGATCGGCATGCATCTCGACTTGTCGGGACTGCGGCGTCGCAAGCAGATCCGCACCGTGCTCAACCACCTCGCCGATAGCGATGGCGATCCGCCCGCCGTGCTGATGGGCGATTTCAACCAGTGGGGCGATCGCTCGGGCGCGATGCAGGAATTCGAAGGCCCATGGCATGTCTGCCAGACCGGGCCGAGCTTTCCCACCCGCCGCCCGATCGCCTGCCTCGACCGAATCGTGGTTTCGCACGAATGGGCTTGCCGCTCGACCCATGTCCACCTGAGCGAGCTGTCGGCGAAAGCTTCCGATCACCTGCCGATCGTGGCCGAAATCGAATTGCGATAACCCGTCCCTCGAGTGAGTGGGCGGGTGATCAATTGAGCGCTAGCGCCACAAACTCCGCGCAGCGCTCGCCAATCATCATGCACGGCGCGTTGGTGTTGCCCGAGATCAGGCGCGGCATGATCGATGCGTCGGCAATCCAGAGCCCGTCGACCCCGCGCGCCTTCAATTTCGGATCGACCACACTGTCAGCATCCGCGCCCATTCGGCAGGTGCCGACCGGGTGATAGACCGTGTCCGCGCGGCTGCGGATCATCTCGTCCAGCGCAGCATCGTCGTTCAAATCGACCGGGTGACGATTACGCGGGCGATAGCGTTGCAGCGCTTCGCCTTCGACGATCCGGTGCGACAGTCGCACACCCGCGCGCAGTGTTTCCATGTCACGTTCTTCGGCGAGGAAATTGGGGTCGATCGCCGGCGCGTCCTTCGCGCGATTGGACGCGAGGCGCACCGTGCCCCGGCTTTCGGGGCGCAGCACACACGCATGGAGCGAAAATCCGTGGCCCTTCACCTTCTCGCGCCCGTGATCTTCCAGCATAGCGGGTACGAAATGCCATTGGACATCGGGTGCGGGCGCACCGTCCATCACCGTCCAGAACCCGCCGCTTTCGGCATAGGGCGTGGTCATCACCCCGGTCTGGTGGCGGCGATGTTCGAGCATGCCCTTGAGCATGCGCATGCTGCCTTCGCGTGAATCGCCAATCGGGATGCGGCTGTCGGTCTCCCAGCTCGACACGTAATCGATATGGTCCTGCAAGTCGGAGCCGACCGCAGGACGATCGTCGACCACATCGATCCCGTGTTCACGCAAATGGTCGGCCGGGCCGATACCCGACAGCATCAGGATCTGCGGCGAATTGAACGCACCCGCGCTCAGCACCACACCGCCGCGGGCCTTGATCACCTCGCGCCTGAATCCGCGCTTGATCTGCACGCCGGTGACGCGGCCGTCTTCGATCACGAGCTTTTCAACCAGCACGCCGCTGCGAATATCCAGATTGTCCTGCCCGCGCTTGGGTTCGATATAGGCGCGGCTCGCCGACCAGCGCTCGCCATGTTTCTGGGTGACCTGGTAGATGCCGAAACCGGCCTGCCGATCATCGTTGAAATCGCGTGTGGTGGGCAATTGCAGCGATTCCGCAGCTTCGACGAAATGCCGGCTCGCGGGGTTGGGCCAAAGCTGGTCCGATACCCATAACGGGCCGCTGCCACCGTGGAATTCGTCGGCGCCGCGAACATTGTGCTCGCTGCGTTTGAACCAGGGCAGGACATCGTCATAACTCCACCCGTCGCAACCGAGCGCGGCCCAATTGTCGTAGTCCCACCGGTTGCCGCGGATATAGATCATCGCGTTGATCGCCGAGGACCCGCCGAGTCCGCGACCGCGCGGCTGGTAGCCGCTGCGTCCGTTCAGGCCCTTCTGCGGTACGGTCTCATAGCGATAGTTCTGGCTGCCGCGCAGAAACGGCATCATCCCCGGTGTGCGCACGCGCCAGTCATTGTTTCGAGGGCCCGCTTCGAGCAGGCAGACGGTGCGGGTGCGATCTTCTGCCAGCCTCCCGGCAACCGCGCTCCCGCCGCTCCCGCCGCCCACGACGACGATATCAAATGCATCCATGTTCTCTTCTCCCGGAGAAGAGAGTTAAGCGCGCGATTAAGAGTCGGCAACGGCCTTGTCGGCATCGGGGCGCGAATTGCGCCGATCTTCCCAGCGCGCGCGGATCTGCTCGCTGGTCTCGCGGGTGCTATCATGCGTCCAGCCGGGCGGGCGCAGCAGGTAGGACAGTTTGTATTTCCAAGGCGCGCGGCGAATGTCGTCGATCATACCCGACCATTCGTGGAACACCGCCCATAGCAGGTTGAAGCTGCCCAGCTGCTTGACGATGCCGTAGCGGATTTTCTCTTCGTCGGGCCGCTCCTCCTCGAACGTGCCGAACATCTTGTCCCACACGATGAAGACACCGGCATAATTGCGATCGAGATAGCGCGGATTGGTCGCGTGGTGGACCCGGTGGTGGCTCGGCGTGTTCATCACCGCCTCGAACCAGCGCGGCATCCTGCCGATCGCTTCGGTGTGGATCCAGAACTGGTAGATCAGGTTGAACCCGGCGCAGACAACGATCATCGCCGGATGGAAACCGATCAGGACGAGCGGCAGCTTGAACGCGAAGCCCAGCGTGAGGAACCCCGTCCAGGTCTGCCGCAGCGCGGTCGACAGGTTGTAATGCTGCGAGGAATGGTGGTTCACGTGGCTGGCCCAGAACCAACGCACGCGATGGCCGGTGCGATGGATCCAGTAATAGGCCAGGTCGTCGAGCACGAAGCATGCGATCCACGCCCACCAGGCCCAGCCGATATCGAACAGCCGGAATTCCCACAGAGCGAGATACAGCGCGAGGAAAATACCGCCCGTCAGCAGTCCGGCGACCGTGCTACCGAGCCCGAATGACAGGCTGGTGAGCGTGTCGCGAGGCTCGTAGCTTTCGGGGTGCTTCTTCCACGCCCACACCATCTCGAACAGCACCAGCGCGACGAAGCCTGGCACGGCGAGTTCGGTCGGGTTTATATCGGGCGCCATCTCTATCGATATTATAGCCGACGCAGGCTAGCGGCCCAGTGCGCGGCGCCGTTTTCACGATCGTTGCCCAGATCGAGCGTGACCGAGCCGAAGCGCTTGTCCGCCGTGCCGAGGGTAAGCTGGTTGCGGTCCAACCGGCAGCTTGCATGGCTGGTGAGGATGCGGCCCGCGACATGCGCGCCATGCGGTTTCAGCACCATGATCCGTCCGTCGCCATCACGCATGATCGCGCCATAGCCCGCCCGATCGACAGCAATCTTCACCGGTTCATACCCGTCGAGCTGTTCCTCCGCCAATTCGCGCGCATGGTCTTCATCCGCGATCCGCACCGGAGGGCCGAGCTTCATTTTGCGCACGAGCCAGGCCACCGCGATGATCGCGGCGAGCGAACCGAGGAATTGAAACAGGGCGGCAGGGATCTCCACACCGCCGTAATGCCGCATTCGCGGGCTCTTTCCAAGTGCCCGCCGGTCGGGCAGGTAGGGATGGAAACGGGAGAAACGATCGATGAGACTGCTTGCCCTCGCGGCCGCCGCCATGACCCTTCCTGCTACCGCAGTGGCGCAGGAAGCCGCCCCCGATCCGGCTGCACTGGTTGCGGCGCAATACGACCGGACCGAGGATGTCGCGACCCGGATCTGGGAATGGGCCGAGGTCGGGTATCAGGAAGAGCGCTCGTCCGATCTGCTCAAGGCCGAACTGCGCGATGCAGGATTCCGCGTCGAGGTGGGCGTCGCAGGAATTCCCACCGCGTTCGTCGCCGAATGGGGCTCGGATGGCCCGGTGATCGCTATCCTGGCCGAATACGACGCGCTACCCGGCATCAGTCAGACCGCTGCGCCCACGCGCGACCCGTCCGGTCTCGCCGCCGGGCATGCCTGCGGCCACAATCTTTTCGGGGCCGGTTCGCTGACCGCCGCGATCGCGACTGCGCAATGGCTCGAGGCGACCGGCACGCCGGGCCGGATCCGGCTCTATGGCACGCCGGCCGAGGAAGGCGGATCGGGCAAGGTCTATATGGCGCGCGCCGGTCTGTTCGACGATGTCGACATCGCGCTGCACTGGCATGCCGGGGATGAAAACAGCGCGGCAGCCAGCACCAGCCTTGCCAATCGTTCGGCCAAGTTCCGGTTCCGCGGTGTCTCGGCCCACGCCGCTGCCGCACCCGAGCGCGGGCGCAGCGCGCTCGACGGGGTCGAGGCGATGAATATGATGGTGAATATGATGCGCGAGCACACCAGCATGGATACGCGCATCCACTACGTGATCACGGAGGGTGGATCGGCGCCCAATGTCGTCCCCGATGCAGCCGAAGTGTTCTACTATGTCCGCCATTCGGATGCGGACGAGGTGCGCGCGCTGTGGTCGCGGTTGGAGGATGTGGCGCGTGGCGCGGCGCTCGGCACCGGCACCGAAGTCGAATGGGAAATCATCCACGGCAACAACCCGCTGCTCGTCAATGAAACGCTGGCGAAGGCCATGGATGCCAAGCTGCGCCAAGTCGGCGGGGTGGAGTACACGCCCGAGGAACGCGCCTGGGCGGCGACCATCCAGGAAAGCTTCGGTGACGCGGCGCCGCCGCTCGAAACGGCGGACGAGATTCAGCCCTACGAAAAGTCGCTCGGCTACGGATCGACTGATGTCGGCGATGTGTCCTGGGCCACCCCGACGGTCGGTCTGCGCACGGCGACCTGGGTGCCGGGCACCAGTGCGCATAGCTGGCAGGCGGTCGCGGCGTCGGGCTCGTCGATCGGCGTGAAAGGTGCGCAGGTCGCGGCCAAGACGCTGGCGCTGATGGCCGCCGAGCTGTTCACCGACCCCGAACTGCGCGCCGCCGCACGGGCCGAGTTCGATGCCGCGCGCGGCGAGGGCTATGAATACCGGTCGCTGCTGGGCGATCGCGATCCGCCGCTCGATTACCGTCGCTGATCAGCCGAGCTGGCCAAGCAGGCCATCGACCCGCGAGAGGTCGTAACCGGCATCGGCCCCGGCCTGCTTGACCGTATCGAGTGGCACGCCATCGCGTGCCTGGGCCAGCGCCCACAGATGGGCCGAGCGGGTGCCGCTGCGACAATAGGCGAGCGTTTTGCCCGCATTGTCTGCCAGCGCGTTTCGCATGGCATCTACGCTCGCCGCGTCGAAGGAGCTGGCGATCGGGATCGCGACGCAGTCGAGGCCCAAGGTTTTCGCCGCTGCCTCGATCTCGGCGCCGGGCACCTGGCCCGCTTCTTCGCCATCGGGGCGGTTGTTGATCACCAGCGTCACGCCTTGCGCCTTCGCCTCTGCTATATCGGCGGGGGCAATCTGCGGGCTGACGAACACGGTGGCGGACAGGGGGCGGAACTTGCTCATAGGTGCCTCGATGGTGCGAATCGTAGATGGTGCCGATCGCTATAGCGCGGGCGCGAGCCATCAACCATTCCCGCAAGATTGCTGCGCTGGATCGGCAGATTTGCAACGTTTACGCCTCTCAGGAGGCAATCTGCGAATTCCTGTGGGATTCTCGTCTGCGATAAGTTATGCACAAGGTGATTGGGGGGAAGGTTACGCTGACTAGGTGACTTTGCCCGATACGCGCCGCGTCTTGCCCGGGGGCGGCGTCGTGAGTTTCCGGGCAGAACGAAGGCGTGATAATTTAATGGGTTACGATAAAGGTCGTCGCGGACGGGGTCGCGACAAACGAGACAACATCGGCGAAGAAGGTTTCGATCCCTTCGGCGGCGGCGGAGATTTCGGCGGTGGCGGCGGCGGCGGTGGCGGCGGTGGCGGTGGCTATCGCGGCGGTGGCGATCGCGGCGGCTACGGCGGCGGCGGTGGCGGCTGGCAGGATCGCGGCGGTGGCGGCGGTTTCAACGACCGTGGCGGTGATCGCGGCGGCTTCGGCGGCGGCGGTGGCGGCGGTGGTTTCCGCGGCGGTGGCGGTGGCGGTGGCCCGCGTGGCGGCGGCATGCCCGCCCAAGTCGTTGGCACCGGCAAAGGCACGGTCAAGTTCTTCAACTCGCAAAAGGGCTTCGGCTTCATCCAGCGGGACGAAGGCGGCGACGATGTGTTCGTGCACATCAGCGCGGTCGAGCGTGCCGGCCTCGAAGGCCTGGCCGAAGGGCAGGAACTCGAATTCAACCTCGTCGATCGCGGCGGGAAAGTATCGGCGGCCGATCTCCAGATCGTCGGCGATGTGATCCCGGTCGAATCGCGCGGCGCCCCTGAAGGGGGTGGACGTGACGAAGCGCCGCGTCGCCAGCTGACGGGTGAGAAGGCGACCGGTACGGTCAAGTTCTTCAATTCGATGAAGGGCTTTGGCTTCCTCACGCGCGATGACGGCCAGCCCGATGCTTTCGTGCATATCAGCGCGGTCGAGCGTTCGGGCCTTTCGGGCATCGACGAAGGCGAGCGTTACGAGTTCGACATCGAGGTCGACCGACGAGGCAAGTACTCGGCAGTCAATCTGGTGCCCGTTCAGGACTGACCGAACGCTCCTTCTCCGCTCGTTTGACCGGGCGGGAATGACAATCTAACGCGGCAAATGGCGGCTCTTCGGGGCCGCCATTTGTCGTTTCGCTGTTTCCAAATATTGAGGTTCCGCCATGTCGATCACCCCGCTGATGCCCGTCTATCCCCGCTGCGGCGTGCGCCCTGTCGAAGGCGACAATTGCCACCTGATCGACGAGGACGGCACCCGCTACCTCGATTTCGCCAGCGGCATCGCGGTGAACCTGCTCGGCCACAGCCATGAAGGCCTGATCGGCGCGATCCAGCGCCAGGCGGCCAAGCTGATGCACGTTTCGAACCTGTATGGCAGCCCGCAGGGCGAAGCGCTGGCGCAGGAACTGATCGACCACACTTTTGCCGATACGGTTTTCTTCACCAATTCGGGCGCCGAAGCGGTCGAAACCGCGATCAAGACCGCGCGCGCCTATCACCAGCATGCCGGGAACGAAGAGCGTTACGAACTCATCACCTTCAAGAACGCCTTCCACGGGCGCACGATGGCGACGATCAGCGCGTCGAATCAGGAGAAGATGCACAAGGGCTTCATGCCGCTGCTCGGCGGGTTCAAATATGCCGAGTTCGACGATCTCGAAAGCGCCAAGGCGCAGATCGGGCCGCACACGGCGGGCTTCCTCGTCGAGCCGATCCAGGGCGAAGGCGGCATCCGCCCCGCGTCGGACGAATTCCTGCAGGGCCTTCGCGCGCTGTGCGACGAGCACGACCTCATGTTGGTGCTCGACGAAGTGCAGTGCGGGGTCGCCCGCACCGGCACGCTCTATGCCTATGAGCAGTACGGGATAGAACCCGACGTGCTCGCCACGGCCAAGGGCATCGGCGGCGGTTTCCCGCTCGGCGCCTGCCTCGCGACCGAAAAGGCTGCGCGCGGCATGACTTTCGGCACCCATGGCTCGACCTATGGCGGCAACCCGCTGGCGATGGCTGCGGGCATGGCGGTGATGGAAGCGGTCGCCAATGACGAATTCCTCGCGAGCGTGCGCGAGAAGGGCGAGCGGATTCGCAGCCGGCTCGAACAGTTCATCGGCAATTATCCCGAACTGTTCGATTTCGTTCGCGGGCGCGGGCTGATGCTGGGCGTGCGCATGAAGGTCGAAAGCCGTCCGTTCTTCCAGCACCTGCGCGACAATCACCAGTTGCTGACCGTGGCCGCGGGCGATCAGACGCTGCGCGTGCTGCCGCCGCTGGTCGTGGGTGATACGGAGATCGACGAGTTTTTCGACAAGCTCTCGGCCGGCGCGGCGAGCTACGAGATTCCGACAGACTGATGGCCGACAAACCGCTCGATCTCGCTCCCGTGGTCCGCTCGTTCCTCGATCTGTCGGATGCCGGCGGCGATGCGATCGCCGCGATGATCGGCGATGCGGTGGATCGCAAGGCCGAGCGGCAGGGCTGGCCCAAGGCCAAGCCTGATCGCGACGCCCCGCTCGACGGGCATGTGCTCGCCATGGTGTTCGAGAAGAACTCGACCCGGACCCGAGTCAGTTTCGATGTCGCGATGCGCCAGCTCGGAGGCAGCGCCTTCGTGCTCGACAACGCATCGAGCCAGCTTGGGCGCGGCGAATCGATTGCCGACACGGCGCGCGTGCTCAGCCGGATGGCAGACGCGATCATGCTGCGGACCGACGATCACGCGAAGATCGAGGAAATGGCGCATTACGCCCATGTACCGGTCATCAACGGTCTCACCGACCGTTCGCATCCGTGCCAGATCGTCGCCGATCTGCTGACGCTGGTCGAGCACGGCAAGGCGTTGCCGGGGCTCGAACTCGCATGGTTCGGCGATGGCAACAATGTGCTTCACTCGGTGCTTGAAGCGGCCGGGCTGATGAAGTTCAACGTGCGCATTGCGACGCCCAAGGGATACGAGCCCGAGGCTGAATTCGTCGAACTCGCGCGTCAGGGCGGATCGACTGTCACGCTGACCCAGGACGCCGCTCAAGCGGCCAAGGGCGCCGATGTGCTGGTGACCGACACCTGGATCTCGATGGGGCAGGAGCATGCCGAGGCAAAGCTCGCGGCGATGGAACCATATCGGGTCGATGCTGCGCTGATGCGGCATGCGAAATCCGATGCCGTGTTCCTTCATTGCCTTCCGGCCCATGTCGGCGACGAAGTCAGCGAAGAGGTGTTCGAGGGTTCGCAATCGGTGGTATTCGACGAGGCCGAGAACCGCATCCACGCGCAAAAATCCGTCTTGCGCTGGTGCTTTGGCCAGATCTGATCCCTATATCGGGGCCATGCCAGAACACGACGACGAAACCGGTTACGATCAAGTCCTCTCCTTCACCATTCCCGACCGCCACGCGCGAGGGCGCATGGTGCGGCTTGGCCCTGTGCTTGACGAAATCCTTGCCGCGCATGCCTATCCCGCACCGATCACCCATCTGCTCGCCGAAGCGCTGACGCTGACCGCGCTGATGGGTTCGCTGCTCAAGGACGAGGGCGACCAGCTGACGATGCAGGCGCAGACGCGCGGCGGTCCCGTCGGCTTGCTGGTCTGCGACTATCGCGATGGCGAATTGCGGGGCTATGTCGATCACGATGGCGATCGTGTCGCGGCGCTGGGCGCCAATCCCTCGCTCGGAGCGCTGTTCGGCGAAGGTTATCTCGCGATCACCTTCGAAGTCGGCAAGCCCAAGAAACGCTACCAAGGGATCGTCCCGCTGGAGGGTGATTCGCTTGCCGAAGCCTGCCAAGCCTATTTCCGCCAGTCGGAGCAATTGCCGACACTGGTTCGCGTGGCGATCCGGTCAGGCGCGGTGGGCTGCGTGGCGGGCGGGTTCCTCGTCCAGCATCTGCCCGAAGGCGAGGAAGGACGCGAACGCCTGCATGTCCGCCTCGATCATCCCGAATGGGAACATGTCGCCGTGATGGCGGGCAGCCTGAGCCATGGCGAACTGCTCGATCAGGCGATCTCGCAGGAAGCGCTGCTGTGGCGCCTGTTCCACGAAGAAGACGAGGTGCGCGTCGAACAAGGCGCCCGGCTGACGCGTGGATGCCGCTGCACGGTGGAGCATTATCGCAGCGTGCTTGTGCGTTTCCCCGAAGCGGAGCGGGCCGAAATGGTCGACGATGACGGAGCGATCGGGGTCGATTGCGCTTTCTGCGCGAAACGTTTTGCGATCGATCCGGCGACGCTGGGCTGATTGCAAAGCGGCGTGTCGCGCATTAGCGCTGACCGCATGAGCGAACAGGCCGAACAAACTTCCGGAGATCACGCCGTCGTCCTGCTTTCGGGCGGCCTCGATTCGATGGTCTGCGCCGGGCTCGCGCGCGAAGCCGACCGTACCGTCCACGCGTTGACGGTCGATTACGGCCAGCGACACCGGATCGAGATCGAATCGGCGCGCGCGATCGCGGCCAATCTTGCCATCGAGGATCACCAGGTGGTGCCGCTCGATATGCGCCTGTTCGGCGGATCGGCGCTGACCGCCGATATCGATGTGCCCAAGACCGGGGTCGGCGACGACATTCCGGTCACCTATGTGCCCGCGCGCAACCTGCTGTTTCTCTCGTTGGCGCTGAGCTGGGCCGAGGCACTGGGCGCGCGCGATATCTATATCGGCGTCAATGCGCTCGATTACTCGGGCTATCCCGATTGCCGCCCCGAATTCATCGCCGGATTCCAGAACCTCGCGCAAATCGCCACCAAGGCGGGTGACCAGGGCAACCAATTCACCATCCACGCGCCGCTGCAGGACCTCACCAAGGCGCAGATCGCCGCCGAGGCTGCGCGGCTCGGCCTCGACCCGGCGATGAGCTGGTCGTGCTACGATCCGCAGCCCGATGGCAGCGCTTGCGGCGAATGCGATTCCTGCCGATTGCGCAAAGCGGGGATGGACGAAGCCGGTGTAATCGATACAACCGACTACGCCGCCTGAAGGGCGACGGACGGGGAGAGACAGATTGGCCGATGAAATTCGCGACCCTGCCATGGCAGAGGCGACCACGCCTGCCACGGCGCCGACCAAGGTTCCGGCCTATAGCTGGTATGCGCTCGGCGTGCTGGTTCTGGTCTATGTGCTGAACTTCATCGACCGGCAGATCCTCTCGATCCTTGCCAACGACATCAAGGCCGACCTGCAGGTCGAAGACGATTATCTCGGCTTCCTCTACGGCACCGCATTTGCGGTGTTCTACGCGCTGTTCGGCATTCCGCTCGGCAAGCTGGCCGACAGCTGGAAGCGCACCAGATTGATGGCGCTGGGCCTCGCGCTGTGGTCGACCATGACCGCGCTTTCGGGCTTCGCCAAGAATGCCGCGACGCTGACCGTCGCGCGGATCGGCGTGGGGGTGGGCGAAGCGACTGCCAGCCCGGCCGCCTATTCGCTGATTTCGGACTGGTTTCCGGCCCGCCTGCGCGCCACCGCGCTGTCGATCTATTCGTCCGGCCTCTATATCGGCGGCGGTATCTCGCTGCTGATCGGCGGGCTGATCGTCGAAAACTGGAATGCGGCCTATCCCGATGGCGGGCCGCTGGGCCTTGCCGGATGGCAGGCGGCATTCGTGGGCGTAGGGCTTCCGGGCCTGTTGCTGGCGATCTGGGTGCTGACGCTCAGGGAACCCGTACGCGGGGAGATCGACGGCCTTCCGACGCCCGAGGATCCCGAACCTTTCCGGGGCTTCCTGCGCGAATTGTTCCAGGTCATTCCGCCATTCACGATCTTCGGCGCCGCCGGTCGCGGCATGGGCGCGCTCGCGATCAATCTGGCGGGCCTTGTCGGCTTCGCCCTGCTCGCTTTCGTGCTTAGCAAGGTCGTGCCCGCGAGCGCCAATTTCCCGTTCCTTTCGCAGTGGTTCTCGGACCAGTGGCTGTTCCTCGGCGTCGGCTACTACGCGGTGTTCAGCTGGGCGATGGGCCTCAAGGCCCGCGATCTGCCGACCTTCCGACTGACCTGGGGCTCGCCCGCTTTCCTGTGCGTGGTGCTGGGCTACGGGATGGTCGCGTTCATGGCCTATTCGGCGAGCTATTGGGGCGCGCCCTATGCCGAGCGTGCCCTTGGCGCGGACAAGTCGTCCCTCGGCTGGTTCCTCGGCGCGCCGTCGGCGGTGGCGGGCTTTCTTGGCGTGATCCTCGGCGGCCGTATCGCCGACTACCTGCTCGAACGCCGCGCCGACGGACGCATCTGGGTCGTCCTGTTCGGCCTGATCTTCCCGATCCCCGCGATCTGGATCGCCTATACGACCGACAGCCTGCCGGTGTTCTACATCGCGAGCTTCTTTGCCCAGATGCTCAGCGCCGCGGCGCTTGGAGCGGCTGCGGCCTCGAGTCAAGCGCTGGTTCTGCCGCGGATGCGCGGACTGGCAACGGCGACGTTCTTCCTCTCTACCACGCTGTTGGGGCTGGGGCTCGGCCCGTTCATGGCGGGGTATGTGTCGGCGGTGAATGGCGACGATCTGTCGCTGGGCGTCCTGTCGACGCTCATCGCGGTACCGTTCGGGCTCGCATTGCTCTTCGCGGCGCTGAAGCTTGTCCCGGCGGCCGGCGCGAGTGTCGTCGAACGTGCGCGCGCTGCGGGCGAAAAAATCGGCGACCAGCCGCAGGGCTAGCCGCCGATCATAGAAGCCTGATCGAGTTCAGGCCGGGGAAAGCACACCGCATGCGATCCGCGCGCCGGCGGCGCCGCTGGGATCGGTCTTGTAATCGTCGGGCCCGGCATGGAGCACCACGGCCGTACCGTCGGTGTCGAAGATGGCGCGCAAGGCTTCCTCGCGGTCGGCCGAGATCATCGCGTCGATGGAGCCGGTTCCGTCGGCCGCAACGACCATGTTGGGCAGGTCGCCAAGATGCGGACCGTCGGGGTCGAGCGTGCCGTGATCCCTGCCTTCGGGGTTCAGGTGCCCACCCGCGCTCTTGAAATCGGGACGTTCGCAGCTGCCGGTCTGGTGGAGGTGGAAACCGTGGACGCCTTCTGGGGCGCCGGTAACCGTGGCCGCGATCCGCAACCGGTTCCCGCTTTCGATCAGTTGTACGGTGCCGGCAGGCGCTCCGTCGGCATAGGTCAGCGTCCCCTGGCCGGCGCGCGCAGTGGGTGCGTCGCCCATGTTCATGCAGCCGGGCAGGAGAGCGAGCAGCGATGCGGCGGCGATTGTTCGTGCGATTATCATGGAGGTTCGGTCCCTTTTTCGGTGTGAGCGCGTCGATCCGGACGCGGCTATCACAGGGACAACGAAAAAGGGGCCGGATTGCTCCGGCCCCTCGATCTTTCGCAAAATCACGTAGCGCTTACGGCGCGTACTTGATTTCCACGCGACGGTTCTGAAGCTCACGCACACCGTCAGCAGTCGGCACACGCAGCTGCGATTCACCGAAGGCTTGGCTCGTGATGCGGCCACCCGGAATGCCATTGGCAGTCAGGTAGGCACGGACCGAGTCGTTACGACGTTCGGCAAGACCCATGTTGTAGGACTTGGAACCCGAAGTGTCGGTGTGACCCGCCAGCATGACCGAGGCCGTGCCGCAATTGCGGTACTGGCTGATCGCCTGGTTGAGCACGCCCTGTGCGTCCATGGTCAGGTCCGACTTATCCCATTCGAAGAACACGATGTACGGACCCGTGTTGCACGTCACCGGTGCAGCTGCCGGCGGCGGCGGCGGCGGCGGCGGCGGCGGCGGGGGAGGCGGCGGCGGCGGCGGCGGCGGCGGCGGCGGCGGCGGGGTAGCGCCACCGAAGTTGAAGGTCAGCGTGCCCATCAGGCTGTGCGTACGCAGACGGGTGTCGAGCACGTCGCCAGCGCCGACCGGCGAGACGTCGGCACCGTTAGCAACCAGCTGCACATCGTCCTGGGTGAACATGCGATAACGCAGGCCGACATCGATGCTGTCGGTCAGCGGAGCCTGAACGCCCGCAAGAACCTGCCAGGCAAAGCCGGAGTCGCTATCGTCAACCAACGAACCTTCGCCACAGCAGATCGCGAGTGCGACCTTGGTCCGCGAGATGCCTGCACCACCACCGACATAGGCCTGAAGGCCGTCGTCAGCGCCGAAGTCGAGCAGGCCGTTGAGCATGAAGCTCAGGGCGCTGGTGTCACCGGCCGGCGGAGCGCCAGTCGTGATCGGGCTCGTTTCGTTGTAGGTGATACCACCGACCCGAAGAGATTCGGGATCAGCTTCGCGGTAGCTGGCTTCGGCTTCGAGACGGAAGGCCCCGAAATCGTAACCAACGCGACCACCGAAGTCGTAACCGTAGTCGGAGTCGAGACTACCGGTGTAGGTACGACCACCCGCAACAGCGGGTTCGGTACCGACAATGTCGAGATCTTCGACCAGCGTCACGCCACCGTCAACGGCGACATACCATTGACCGTCACGCGCCATCGAAGGCGTAGCGAGGGCGGTGGAAGCCAGCGCCATCCCTATTACCAATTTACGCATTTAGAATTCCCCTTTAGCGATTATTGCCACCGAGCAGCGGCCTACCTACCGGCATAAAATTGCCGACGCAAGCAGACAAACGACCCGACCGTTGCAGAAACCACGCGGTTTCAAAGCCAATTCGTCATATCTTGTCGCCGATTGCTCGGGCGGACTTTGGGGAAACAGGCCGGAAGGGGATGCGTTCCTCAGCTTTGGCACATTAGGCCATAGTGTGACAATGCGGCAACAATCGCGCCGATCGCAGCGCGCGCTTCGACGTCGACCGTGGAGCCGCCCGACACGGTCACGGCTGCCGGAGCAGCTTCCCAGGCTTCGACGTAAATCCAGCGCTCGCCGGTGCTCCGGTCATGCACCGTCATGCCGACTTGGGGTGCAGCGAAGACCCAATTGCCAGATTGCCGGCAGGCGATTTCGGCGTCGTGCCCGGCCCAAGTGCCGCTCGCGCCGCTATCGACGATCCAGGCCTCTCCCTCCTGCGGCGACGCAGGAGGATTGCTGCGGCGGCCTTCGACCAGCGGATGCAACAACATGTCGAGGCGGGAGAGGGCTTCGTTGACGAAGATTTCCTTCTGCGCCTGCCCTGCAAAGAGAAACGGCAGCGCCCAGCGCGGGCTGGTATCGTCGAACGAGAGGGAATCGGACATTGGTAGGTCTCCAGCGGATCGAGTTGGAACAAATTGCCCGGCCTGCGCCACGGCCAGTGTCAGCCGAGCGGAAGCAAAATGGGTAGCGACAGCCCGTGATCGCCGCGCTGGCGCACGAAAAAGCACCCGTCGGGATGTGCGGTGACCAGCGCGGCCAGCGTGTCGGCAGCAAGCCCGAAGGCGGGCGCATCGGTCTGCCATCGGGCGACCACGGCGTCGGGACGGCCGAAGCCGATGTCATAGCGTTCCGCCTCTTCGGCTAGCGCGACATCGACTTCATCGCGCCAGGCCCACGCCCCGCGTGCGCGCCGCGTCCATCGCCAGGCGAGTGCGCCATCGGCTTGTATCTCGACCCGCGGATGAACCGGACAGAGCGGGCGGGTTGCGATCCCCTTATTGGCGATTGGAGAGGTCGCAGGCGCATTGTCGGCGTGGCCAATCGCAGCGAGATCGCCAGCGCCCGCCAACTTCGCTGGATCGACGGCGGCGGACCGACCATCGAGCAGAACGAAGCTTTCGCCTGCAGCATGGCCTGCGATCCGGTGCTCGGTTCCCCCACGACCGCGCAGCAGGCCCGTCAGTGCATAGCGGCCCCCGCCAAGATCCTCGGCATCGGAGAACTGGACGATTTCCTCCCCGACCAAGGCGCGATTGTCTCCGAAAGCGAGACGTTCGGGTGTGGACGAGGCCAGCGTGAAGGCGGGATCGAGCAATTGCACCTCGATCTGGTTCGTGCGGTCGAAATGGAAAGGGGAGCCTTCGCCGAGCGCCGCCTCGATCGTCCCGGTAATGGCACGTGTGCGCCCTGCGGGACCGATCGGCCGCAGGCCCCCATCGGGTTCGACGGCATACAGGGCTGCACCGGTCCAGGCCTCGTTCGGAGCCGATAGCGCCGCGCGGATCGCAGGCGCAGCAGCATCGCCATAGCCGTCCCACGGCAATTCGAACGCGCGAATACGGGTCGGCGGCAAGAGCAGGTCGGGCAGCGGGAGATTGGCGCCTGCATCGGCGGCGACGTCTACCGCTCGGGTCGCCGCAAGGCGCTCCAGCTCGAGTTCCACGCCCTCCGCGCGCCATTCCCATCCCGTAATGCGCCACGTCCCGGCCTCCTGCGGCAGTCGCACCGACATTCCCGGTTGCAGCTGCGCATCGAGCGCGGCGTCGCGCCACAGAACCGTCTCGCGCGACGCGCGACGGCGCAGCGCGGTTGCGCCGATCAGGCTGCGCGCGGTGGCGGCGCTCATCGCGGCAGGCAGTTCGATCATGGTTGGCTGGCCGTCGGGAACCGGGCCGGTATGGCGCTGCTGGCCGGGCTGATAGTCGCGCGCCGGATCGTAATAGCGGATCGCAGACGGGGGCGCGGCGTCGGTGCGCGCGCGCTTGCGGCTGCGGCCGGTAATGCCGCCGAAGCGGTCCTCCCCTTCGGCGATGGCAGGTTCGGTCAACTCAACGGGCTGGTCGCTTCCAGACACGCCGAGTGCCAGTCGACCGCCTGCAGAGTGACAGTCGAGCGGCACGACACGCGCGATCGCGTCGAGCGCGGCGATCGGCGGGGCTTCGAGCGCATAACCGGAGAACCCGGGCAGGGTGCCGCTCGACCCGGCGGGCGTATCGGCGAGACCGCCTGCCAGCTCCACCAGCGAGACGTTGCCATCGTTGCCGACAATCTCGAAAGAGAGCGCTGGAATACGGTCGCCGAAATCAGCCAGTTCGAGGTCTTCGAAAACGACATATCCCAATCCGCGAAACGCCGGGCTGTGCGTGCCCTTGTCGGCGACGATGGCCGGGTCGGGCTGCTGGTCTGGCGTGCCTGTATGGACGCGCAACGTGCCGCCGGTCTTGAGATCGCCTGCTGCGCCGCGCAGCAGATTGCCGTCGGCCCAGACCCGCCCGAGCCGCGCGATAGGCCTGCTCGACAGGGCCACCGCGAAGCTCGCGGAGTAGGAATGGGAGACGGTCCCGGGCTTGCCCTTGCCGCCGCCTTCGCGTTCGCTGTGTTCGACCAGGTCGGTCGACCACATGATCGTGCCGCCCAGCCGCATGGTGCCATGAACCTGCGCGATGGGACGGCCATAGCTCGATGTACTGACGGTGAGCTCGGTCAGGCGCGGACCTTCGCGGTCGGGACCTTTGCTCAGTTCGCCGTCGATCGAGCGTCCGAGCAGCGATCCGATCGCGCCGCCCAGAGGCCCGCCGACGACCGTGCCGATAGTGCCGAGAACGAGAGTGGCCATGGTGCGAAATCCTTGCGCGTGGTGGGGCGGTCAGGCGGCGATGAGCCGGGCGCGGGCGATCGACGGCCAGGGCGGGTGGCCGGTGGTTTCGAGCACTCGCCCGACCCGCGCGTGGGCGTGGACGAAGCCGGTGGATGTGAGGATCGCGAGATGCGGTTGGGCGGAGCCGCAATCGAGCAGCATCACATCGCCGGCGCGCACGGGCGCCTCGCAGCGCGCGAGCGTGTTGGCGGCGAACCACGGGTCGAGATCGGGCAGTCCGATCCGGCGTTGGCGGTAGCCGGACGGAAGCGACGACGTGCGGCCGATCGCACGCAAGGCTGCGTCGAGAACGCCGAAGCAGTCGAGCCCGCGTGCCGGGTCGCGGCCGCCAAGCCGAAAGCGGGTGCCGACCAAGGCTCGCGCCGCTGCGGCCAGCGCGTCGCCGCCTGCTTCGCTCATCGGGCCCTCGGCATCCGGGCGAGCAGGTCGTTGCCCGGCAGGAAAGGTTCTCCGCGAAAATTGCGGGTGTTGGCAAACCGCGTGCGGCAGGTGGCGAGCGTGCGGTCGCATCCCTCGCGCACCGTCACCAACGCGCCCGGTTCGGTGCCTTCCGGAAGCAGATCGGCGAGGATCAGGGCAGTGCCATCGGCGGCGACGATTTCGCTAGCGAGCCCCGCCGATGCGCCGTCGCGCCAGCGCAGCCATCCGCCGACCAGGGTGGCGGGCGATGGTCCCGTGTCCAGAGTGGCGGTGTTCGCGTCGCGGTCTAGTGCGGCGATGGCGGCACGATGGGTGAAGCGGGCGGAGGACAGGCCGCATTCGGCACTGCAGAAGTCGGCCCGGCAGGTCGGGCTGGTGCGCGGGACGGGATCGCGCTCGAGCGCGGCCTTGCCCGATCGAAGCTCGGCGGCGAATCGTCCGCCATCCTCGCTGACCTCGCCGAGCGTGCCGGAATAGAGTGCTTGCGTTTCGAGGCTTTCCCAGTCGACCAGCCCGATCGCGATGCGGGCATTGTCATAGCGTCCGGCCGCGAGATCGATGGAGCGGATCGCATCATGCACCAGCACCCCTTCGACGTCGGCGCTATCGGGCGCGAAGCCGGCCTGCTTGCGGATCGCGGAAGGAGTCATGCCGGGTGCGCTGCGGTGGAGAACTCCATCGAAAGCGAGATCGCGATCGTGGCTGACGAAGCCGAGCGTCACCCCGTCTGTGCGCGCCACCTGCCAATAGGTCGCGACGGTTTCCAGCGCGCCGGCAAACCACACCCGGCTCATGCCGCCTCGCGGATTTCGACCAGCGGGACCGAGGGTGCCTCGCCCGCCTTGAACGCCGCGCCGGAAAAGTCGAGCCGGTCTTCGGAAAAGCGCACCGGCACGTCGAACAGGAAACCCGCTGCCAGCGTCACGCCGTCTTCCGGGGCGCTTTCGAACACGATCCGGCCGCCATCCGCCAGCGACCAGCCGCTTGCCACCTCGACCCCGTCGAGGCTCACGCGCAGGCTGGTCGGGTCGGGTCGGGTGATGCGCCGGGTCTGGGGCTCGTCGGCAGGGTCGCCGTAATGTTTGACGAGCGCGAAATCGGTGGTGAGGCCATCTCCTGTGCCAAGCCGCTGGTCGGTCGGTGACGGCTCGCCGGTCATGCCGCGCGAGCTGAAATCGCTCGGATCGCGCAGGCGGAAACCGCGGGCCGGGCCGCGTCGCGCCCGGTAGAAGGCCAGCAACCCTCCGAGCTCGTCTTCGGACCGGATGCCCGGGCCGACATCGAACCGCAGCCGCGCATCGGACCACAAGGCATTGCGCCGCTCATGCCCCGATGCCGTGACCGCGATGCTGGTCGAGAATTCCGGGCTCACCGCCGCATCGCGGCCGAGGCTGAGCGGATAGGGAACGTCGTCGAAGGCGCGCATGTCGGGATCCTCGGAAAGGGGAAGGCGGACGAAGCCGTCGCGGGCAATCTGCGGCAGCGCCCAGACGAAGCGATTGGGCACACCGCGCGCCGCCGCTTGGTCCAGCGCGGCATCGATCCGCGGCCACTGGGCCTCGGCATTCTCTTCGCGCAGCACGAAGCCGGAAAGGTAATCCTGCCGGTCGAGCGGATAGCCCAGCCGCGCATCGACCTCGGCATAGCCCTTGCGGCGCAGGCCATCGGCGCGCGCCGTCAGCCAGTCGTAATCCTCGAGCTGCAAACGGTCGAAAGCGGGCCACGCCCAGCCGGTCGGCAGGTTGCAACGTTTCAGTTCTGGCATGGCGGGGTCGAGCACGGTCGGTGTGAACACCAGAAGCGAGAGCTCCGCCGGTCCATCGGCTGCGTCCCGCACGGCCTGCGCCAGCGCGGCGGTCGAATCCGCCAGCAAGGTGCCGAGCCAGTCGAGAAAATCGCGATGGTTTGGGTAAAGCGGGATCGTCATGTCGGGGATATGCGGGGCAAATGGCACCGCATTCGCCTTGATCCAGTCATCGTAGAAACACGGCGTGCCGTCGGGCATCACCCACCACCACGGTTCTCCGATCTGGAAATGCACCGGGTGGCCCGCTCCTTCGATCAAGGCCACGAACCGCGCGGCCACGCTTTGCAGCCATCCCATCGCGGGCTCGCTGGTCGGCCGCAGCAGGGTCGATGGCGGATCCCAACCCGTCAGCGCGGGAGACCCGTAATAGCTGCGCTGCCGCCAGGCGACCGGACAGTAATCGTCGAGCAATTCGTATGACAGCGAGACGATCGGCGTCAGCCCGGCGGCGCGAAGCGCTTCGAAATATTCGCGGTGCCAGCTTTGCGCAGGGCCCGCGACCGGTTCCGCCACATCGCCTGCCAGGAAGCGCGAGCCATCATGCGCGAGCCGCGGATAATGGCTCATCCCCACATAGTGGATCACCTTGCCGCGATAGCCCAAGGCCTCGATCTGCCGCACCAGCCGCGCCGGGGCCTGGCCCGCCGCATCGTCATAGCCGGTCGCGCAGCCGGTATCGTGCGGCGGCAGATGGACATCGCCGATGCGCAGGCAGGCATGCGCGCCGTCGACCGCGATCCCGCTCATCTCCGCCCAGCCGTCGGCCGGTGCGGCAAGCGGGGTCTCGCTGCCTTCTAGATAGTCCGGTGGTACGAGCGAGACGAACATCCGGTCGATGTCATGCGGGTAGACCAGATCGTCTCCGTCCCATCCGCCCGCCAGCTGCGAAAAGGGCAGCGCGACCTGCGCATCCTCGGGCGAGCCGGAAGCGTAGTTCCACAGCCGGACAAACCAGCTGCGCGGCTGGCCCGCGGCATCGCGTCCCTCGATCGTCAGCGTCGGTCCGTTGCGCCCATCGAGCGCGATCACTCCGCCCGAACGCCAGCGGAACGACAGCGTCGAATAGGCGTAATCGCGCGCCGTATCGTAGGCGAGGAGCGGATGGTCGATCGTATCCTCGCTCGCCCAGACGATCCCGGCGAGATCGCCCTCGCGGCGAAACGTCGCCTCGACGCGCAGCGTGTCGGGCGCGGGGGTAACGATGCAGGCGAGCATCGGGCGCGGGAAGTTGACGGTCCAGAAGCGCGGATCGAAGCGGGCGATCCAGTCGGTCGCCTGCCCCTCGCGCTTCGTGGCGAGATAGTGAGACATGTGGAATCCTTCATGGTTGAGGCCCCGCATCCGCGGGCCATCCTAGGTGCGGTTCCCTCCGCTGCGCTTCGAGGCACCTGCGGGCGGGCGGTCGCCCTTGCTTCGCACTGATCGTGCTCAGGCGACCGCCTTGGTCGTGTTCGCCTCTTGCTCGCTATCGATATCCGTCCCAAATTTGCACGCGGTAGCGTGCGCGCGTGCGACTGCACGCCGCCGCTTACGCGGCGAAGGCAACAAGCGAGCCGGATGGCTCGCGCCCGGCGTTTGAGGGACTAAAGAGAATCAAACGCCCTGCGCACCGCCGCGGCGACCTGTCGGCCGGAGCGCTGCAAGGCCTGCGGGCGGTCGGCGCCGCGCGGGGTGTCGAGGCGGATCGCGACGTTGACGTTGCGCGGCGAAGAGGGCGCAACACCGGGTTCCACCCGCCCCGCGCTGGTCGGCACGAACAGCTCCGGCCCGCGCTCGCCCACCACATAGCCGTGGCCAGGGGACACGTTGCCGCCGGTCGCGCGGCCGGGCAGACCGATCAATGGCCCCAACAGGCCCGCGAAATCGAACAGACCGCCCGATGTGCCGGTGGCACCGCCGAAGCCCAGGGATTGCCCCAGCGCACCGATCGCCTGTCTGGCGATGTCGTCGAGCACCTTCATTGCGATCCGCCGCAAATCCTCGAACCCGATCGAGCCGCGCTGGATTGCGCCCAGAAGACCGCGCTCGAGCGTTTCGCCGGCCTTGGCGAAGCCATCGACCAGCGTCGCGTCCATCGACTGCTTCATCGCCGCGATATCCTGCGCGAAGCCTTGCGTGTTGGCGCGCACGTCGATCGCCAGCGTGTCCACCTCGTCATCCATTGTCGCGCTCCATTAATTGGTCGAATTCGTCGCGGCCCAGCGGGGCGCCATGGGACTCGGTAGGCGTCAGCGCGCCGAGCAGTTCGGCAGGCGTGGCGGTCCAGAACTGGTCGGGGCTCCAGTGGAGCACCCGCGCGGCGACGGGCCAGGCGATGCGGGTGACCGTGGCCCAGCTTTCGCCGCCAGTCTCCCCTCCCTTCAGGGAGGGGTTGGGGGTGGGGGCTCGACGCCGACTATCGGACGCGACATGCCCCCCTCCCGACCTCCCCCCGCACGGGGGGAGGGGGTGGTCCCACATCACCCGCCGCCCTTGAGGATTTGCGCGAGCAGTGCGCGCAGCGGCTGCGAGGCTTTCGCCAGCCCCATCGCCGCGATCGCTTCGCCGACCCGCTCGCGCGAAACCTCTTCGCGCTCGACCAGGCAATGCCAGAACAGCGCGCTCGTCTCGGCCAGCCGGAGCTGCCCTTGCGATGCGCGCTCGACCAGCCCGAACAGAGGGCCGAGGTCTTCCTCGGCAGCGAGCAGCGCAGCATAGCTCGGGCGCAGGATGCAATCGCGGGCGCCGATCCGCAGCGTGGCTTCGCCTCTCTCGGGATTGGCCATCAGGCGGCCTCCACCGCACCCGAGCTTTCGAGCTGGACGGTGTAATTGCGCTCGCCGTTGAAATCGCCCGCGTAATCGAGCCGCTGGATCAGGAAGCGGCCGCGCAATTTCTCGCCATCCTCGAACGACAATTCATAATCGTCGAGCGTCCCGGCAAAGGCATTGGCGCGGATCTGCGCTTCGGCTGCGCTGCCGAGGAAGATCCCCGCCGCGCTCACCGACACCTGCCGCACTCCCGCGCCCGACAGCAGCTCGCGCCACCCGCCGCTGGCCTTGTTCGTCACCACTACGGTGTCGCCGGTGATCGACATCTGCGTGGTCCGGAGCCCGGCGACAGTCTGGTAATCGGGCGACACCGCGCCGTCGGAAATCTTCAATAGGAAGGCACTGCCTTTCTGGGCGGTCATGGGCGTTCTCCTAGTAACTTGGGCGAAACGGTGCACTCCCCTCCCGCAGGCGGGAGGGGCCGGGGGTGGGCGAAGGTTGCAAGAGCTCTCAGTTGCTTGATTCTTTGTCGGGTGCGCCTCCGACATCCGTCGAAGGCTTGCGGCTCCAGCCCGACTCCCCCTCCCAACCACCCGATACCGTATCGGAAAATCATCGGGTGGTTGGGAGGGGGAGTCGGGCCGGCACCGAGGTCAGGCGGATGCCTGACCGCACCAGCGTGAGCAGCACAAAACTCAACCCGCCAAAACCAGAAACCGGAACTCCAGCAGGCTCGAACGCAGATTGTGGCTGCGCTTCTCGTTGCGGGCGCGGAGGAACTGGCTGGTCACGAGTGTGAAGGTGTCGTGTTCCCGCGGGAGGGCGAGGACGCGGGCCTCGATCGCGGCGAGGATTTCGAGGTCGCCATCGGGCGCGTCTCCGCGGCTGCGGTGTTCGATCGCGATCCGGACCTCGCGACCGCTTTCGGTCTTGGTCGACCAGTCGCGGCTGGCGCTGGCGGCGATGGCGAGCATGGGCCGGGTGATCGGCCCGGTCGCTTCTTCACGAAAGGTGCCGATGCGGGCGGTGAGCATGGGATCGGTGCGCAGCCAGTCGAGCAGCGCAGCGCGCAAGGCGGCTTCGAGCATCAGGTGTCTCCGGTAAACAGGGGCCAGAGCGCGCGGGGCGAACCGTGGCTGGCGCGGCGGGCTTGGGCGATGGCGCGAGCCTTGCGCGTGAGACGGGCGACCAGTGCGGGATCGCTCCGCCGGGCGGAAAGCAACGAGCGGCTCATGCGACGCGCATCCGCCGCCAGGGTCGCCACAGCGCCGCGACGGCGGTGGGCGGCAGGTTCGCCTCGCTCTCCTCGCCCGCGCGGGTGCGATAGCCATGCGCCGCAAGCCGCTCGATCCCGTGGCGGATCGCCGAGGGCAGCCCGGCCCAGTCGAGCGCCATGTCGGCGGTGAAGCGGACGGCCACCCGGCTCGCGCTGCCGGGGCGGATCGTGCGGAAACGCGCGCTGCCATCGGTGCCCAGTTCGAAGGCGTAATCGTCAGGCGCCAGAGGGCTGCGCGTGCCGTCGGCCGCGATGGCCTCGACCCCCAGCAGGGCGGTGACCGGGCAGGTCGCAAGCGTGCGAAATCCGCCCGAGACGGGCAGCACTTCCTCGCAGGCCTGCACCAGCGGCATCTGCCCGGTAAAGCCCTCGCACGCCTCGATCGCGCTCGCGAGCAACCGCTCGACCAGCGCGTCCTCGCCCGTCGTGGCGAGGCCGAGCCAGTCCTTGGTTTCGGCCAGCGCAACCGGCCCCGGCGGCGCGGGGGTGATGATGGTTCGGTGAGTCATTTTATTTGGTCCCTCAAACGCCGGGCGCGGGCCATCCGGCCCGCTTGGCTTCGCGGCATAAGCCGCGGCGGACGGTCGTCCGCGTGCACGCTATCGCGTGCAACTCCTGGACGGATATCGAGATGAAGCGCGAGGCGGAAACGACCAAGGCGGTCGCCCGACGCCGACCAGGCGGAGGCAAGCGCGACTGCGCGCCCGCAGGTGCCCCGCAGCGAAGCGGAGGGAACAGCACCGAGGATGGACCCGCGGATGCGGGTCCGTAACCACGAAAACTCCGTCCCTCCACCCCGCGCTACTCCGCTTACTCTCCGATCCGCAGCAGCTTGATCGCTTCGCTGTCGAGCACCTGTCCGCCCACGCGCTTGGTGGCGTAGAAGTGGACAAAGGGCTTGTTGGTGAAGGGATCGCGCAGGATCCGCGTCGCGCTGCGTTCGGCGATGAGGTAGCCGTTGCGGAAATTGCCGAACGCGATCGGGGTGCTGTCGGCCGCGATGTCGGGCATGGCCTCGGCCTCGACCACCGGGTAGCCGAGCAGGCGATCGGGCTGGCCGTCGGCGAGCGAGGGCTGCCACAGGAAGGCGCCGTCGGCGGTCTTGAACTTGCGCACTTCGGCCAGCGTGGCCGAGTTCATCACCCAGCTCGCGCCCTGGCGATGGCCCGCTTTGAGCGCATGGACGAGATCGATCAGCGCGATATCGGGCTCGGCGTCGAAGCCCGCCGCCGCGCCGCTCGGCACGTGTTGCAGCGTGCCGAAAGCGCGGGCGTCGTCGGCCGCCGTGCTGGTCGGGGCCTGGAGGAAGCCGCGCGGCTGGTCAGCGCCCGATCCGTTGACGAATGCAGCCCCTTCGGCGCGGGCGAACTCGCTCGCGATCTCGCTGGCGAGCCAGCTTTCGAGGTCGAAACCGGCATCGTCGAGCATCGCCTGGCTGGCGGCGGGATTGGCGTAGAGCTCACCCGTCGGCGGGGCGATCTCGGCGAAATCGGGGGTGTCGGTCTCGGGTCGCCCGGCGGTCTCGGAGACCCAGCCGCTGGCGGTGCCGCCGGTGGTCACGAGCTTGCGATAGCCCGCGCTGCCGGTCTGCACGACCTGTGCGATGGCGCGGATCGGGGAGAGCGCGGTGAGCGTGTGGGCGATCGCAGCGTCGATCTGCCGCGGCACCGCATAGCCGCCATCGGACGGCGCGACACCCGAGATCGACTTCAGCTCGGCCCCAAAATGTTCGGTGCTGCCGCGACGCAGATAGTGGTCGACGAAGCCCTTCACTTCGGGTGCGGCGCTGTCGCCGGACTGGAGCACGGGGCGTTGCGCGGCCTTGCCAATCCTGTCGACGCGGGCCTTCACCTCGTCGACGTCGCTGCGCAAAGTGGCGATGGCGCCTTCGGCCTTCTCGGTCCGCGCGACGAGATCGAAGCTCTGTTCGAGCGCGGTATCGGGCGTGGTGGTCGTGGTGGGGGAATCCATGGGGCAGTTACCTTTCTCTCGGGCACAAAAAAGGCCGCTCCGCAGGCGGCCGGTGGGGAATGTCGGAGGGGCTCAGCGGCGGACGAGATGGACCCGCGCAGCCTGTTGCATCGGATGGGTGACGAGGCTGACTTCGAAAATGTCGACCCGGCGCAATGTGCGGCCCGCCTGCGAGTGTTCCGCCTCGCGCGTGCGGAAGCCGAAGCTGAGCCCCGTGGTCGCGCCGCGGGCCAGCGCGAGGCCGGCGCCGCCTTGCGGGTTGTCGACGCACGCGATCACGCGCAGCCCGCGCGCATCCTCGCTCGCATGCTCGACCCAGCCGATCCGCTGTTCGGGGCGATGCTGCCAGTAGAGCGGCAGCTTGTCGCGGCGGCCGGCAAGCGAGGCGGCAAAGGCTCCGCGCCTGATCGTGTCGCGCCCCGCATCGGGACGATCGAACAGCGCGGCGTATCCGGCGAAGCGAAGGCCGGGGAGGGCGGCGCTCACTTCAGGAGCTCCCACGCGCCCATCCGCACCGCGAGGCCGATCAGCAATAGCGCGAGCGCGGCGCGCACGGTCCAGTCGATCACCGCTTTCCAGGCCGATTTCTTGGCATCGCGCCAGGCGCCCAGCAGTTCGCGCAGTTCGGACAAGTCCTCGCGCGCGTCGGGATCGTCGAGACCCATACGCAGCAGCACGCGGTTCGCGCCCAGCTCGCTCGCTTCCTCGACCACCGCGCGCAGGGTCACGAGGTCCGATCCTTCGGTCGCGGCCTGCGACAGCAGGCGCGCGAGCATGTCTTTACGCATCATCATCAGTCTCCAGCCCAAGCAGGCGGCGTTTCTCGCCATCGGAAAGGAAATCGGCCGCGGTCACCCGTGCCCATAATTTCTCGCGGTCCTCCGCCAGTTCGGGCACGCGGTCGATATCGATGGCGAGCGTTTCGCCGTGGAACCACGGGTCGAGCCCCTCGGCCAGTGCACCCAGGATCTTCGCGCCGAGCGGCAGCAGGGTGAGCCGCCACAAGGCGCGATTGGCCTCGCGGTAATTGGCATAGGTGTTGTCGCCCGGCAGGCCGAGCAGCATCGGCGGCACCCCGAAGGCGAGCGCGATGTCGCGCGCGGCTCCGGCCTTCAGCTCGGCGAAATCCATCTCGGCGGGCGTCAGCGCGAGGCCCTGCCAGCGCAGCCCGCCCTCGAGCAGCATCGGCCGCCCCGCATTGGCCATGCCCTGATAGGCCGCCGCCAGTTCGGCCTTCAATCGTTCGAACTGCTCCGCCGTCAGCGTGTCGCCATCCTTCGAATCACAGACCAGCGCGCCCGAGGGCCGCGCCGCATTGTCGAGCAGCGCGCGGTTCCAGCGGGTCGCCGCATCGTGCAGCGCCACCGCGGCATCGGCGGCGGACAGGCAACCGGTGCCGTGATGATCGTCGAGCGGCGAGAAGCCGCGGATATGGACCAAATTCGGCGCGCCGCTTTCGTCCTCCAACGCAATGTGGACCGTCTTCTCGCCCACGCGATAGGTATAGCCCGTCGGCCAGCCATCCTCGCCCGCCACGGGCGTCATCCGCTCGGGCCGCAGCGCGAACAGCTCGACCGGGCGGCCATCGGCGTCCTTCAGGATCTGCGCATAGGCATCGCCGTGGAGCAGCAACTGCGCAGCCAGCGTTTCGAGCAGCGATTGCCCCGCGCTGGTCGCGGTGACGAGGCTGGCAAGCTCGTCGGCGACGGGAGAGAGCGGCGCGCCGCCTACGCTCTCGGACACCAGCCGCACCGCGCGCTGCGCCACCGGATTGTCGCACCACGCGCGGCGCACCGAGCGGGTGTATTCATAGGTCGGCGGCGTGCCTGAGTCATTTGGCCCGCCATCGGCGAAGAACCACGGCGAGGTGAAATGGCGCGCAATAGGCACGCGGCTGGCCCCGCCACCCTTGAAGGCGGCGGTGACGCTGGAAAGGAAGGACATTTGATTCTCCTGATAGGGGGGCGGTCACCCTGGCCCCGGCCCCGGACCAAGTCCGGGGCGACGACTTGCGCTTTACCTGTCACCCCGGACTTGTTCCGGGGCAGTGCTTCTTCCAAGAACAATGAATGCGGACCTTCGAGCCGACGGTGTACATCCTTGCGAGCCACGATCGCGGGCGGCTCTACACCGGTGTGACCTCCGACCTGTTGGCGCGGCTGCATCGCCATCGCGACGAGCTGTTCGACGGCTACACTAGGGATCGCGAAATCAAGCGTTTGGTGTGGTTCGAACGTCACGACGAGATCGAGATCGCAATCCGCCGCGAGAAAACGATCAAACGCTGGCCGCGCCAGTGGAAGTTCAACGTTATCGAAGCGGAGAATCCCGAGTGGCGCGATCTGGCCGAGGCGTTCGGCTTTCCGCCGCTGTCGCAAAAGTAAGCACCACCCCGGAACACGTCCAGGGTGACTGATTGGGCGGTACAGCGCTCACGTACTCCGCACCCTCGGCTCACCCCGCCCCTTAAGCATCAGTTCGGTCAGCGCCCAGACCAGCGCATCGGCGCGGTCGGGCGAGCGGCCTGGCCCTTCATATCCGCCACCCGCCATCAGCCCGCAGAGCTGGTCCTCCAGCGCCGCGAACAGGCCGGCGTGGCGCACGCGGCCCGCTTCGTAGAGCGCGGCGATCGGTTCGGCGCGGGCCACCTTGCCGCGGCTGGCATGGACCAGCTTGAGCGGCAGGTGGATATCCGCCGCGCGCAGCACGCTTTCGACCATCGCGCCGCCCTGATTGGCTTCGGCCACCACGCGATCGGCCTCCCACGCGGCTGCCGCTCCGGCCACCGCGCGGGCCCAGCGTTCGGGCGAGGCTTTCTCGACGCTAGCATCGGCAAGGACATGCGCGGTGCCGTCTGTCAGCAATCCGGCGACCACGATCCCGCACGCATCGCCCCGCGCCGAGGTGGGCGGATCGACGGCGACGACGATGCGGCGATACCATTCCCCCTCCCGCAAGCGGGAGGGGGGCAGGGGGTGGGCATTGTCCTGAGAGATCGGCTCGGGTTCGGGTTCGACACCGGGCCCACCCCCCAGCCTCCTCCCGCTTGCGGGAGGGGGAGTCTCGAATATGGCGCCCATTCCGCTTATTGTGGGAGGGGGAGCGATGCGGCACCGCTCCAGCAGCGCCCGGGTCCACAATGCGCCGTCGATCGTGTCGAGCAATTCGCCGTCCAGCTCCTGCCGGCCGAAGCCGCTGGCCTGGAACTGCTCGATCATCGCGGCGAGGTAATCGGCGGGCAGGACCGAGCGGTTGTCGGTCGTCCGTCCGCGCGCCACCACCACCTTGCCCGCCTTCGCGCCTTCCATCGGGCGCCGCATCAGCGGGTTGGCGCGCGGGGTGGTGGTGGCGAGCACGCGGGGTTGCTCGCCCAGCCGCATGGTCAATTGCAGATTGTTCCAGGCTGACATGGCGCGTTCGTTGGAATTATCCCATTTGGCGATTTCATCGCACCAGGCATGGCTGTGCTGCGGGCCGCGCAGGCTTTCCGGTTCGCCTGCAGAATATAAGAAGGCGACCGCGCCGTTCTCCCAGGTCAGCTTGCGCAGGCTCGGTTCGTAGATCGGGGGCAGGGCCCCCGGTGCAGCGGCGAGCACCCCGGCATCGCCTTCCACCATGACATTGCGCACCTCCGCAAGGTTGGCGCCGACCAGCGCGATCCGCGCATTGCCATCGTGGCGCGCGACATCGCGGACCCATTCCGACCCGGCGCGGGTCTTGCCGAAGCCGCGACCGGCGCCGATCAGCCAGGTGCGCCACGCTTCGCGCGGGGGCAATTGCGCGTCGCGCGCCCAGCCCTCCCAGTAATAGGAGCCGAGCGCGGCCAGTTCGTGCGGGGCGAGCAGGCGGGCCAGTTCCTCGCGATCGCTTTCGCCTTCCTCGCTGTTGCGCCGCAGCCAGCTCCCGCGCGAGCCGCCATGCGAATCCCTGTGCTTACGCCTCGCCATCTTGGGTCTTTCGAGCCGGAGCTTTCTTCACCGGACTGCGCGGCGTCGTGTCTCGGCGTGCGCGGCGGATGGCCTTCTCGCCTTCCTTGGCGCGGGCGCGCAGCATGTCGATCTTGGCATTGATCGTGGCGATCGTGGTGACTTCGTCGGCCAGCGTGCGGCGGCCCTTTTCGCGCGCCACGCTCTCGCGATGGGCGATCAGGCAGCGCAGCGCGGTGGCGGTGTCGAATTTGCGTTTCTCGCCGTCCTTGCCCGCCGCGGGCGAAGCAGATGGTTCGCCGCCGCGCAGGTGAAGCAGTAGTTCCATTTCCAGATTGTCGTATCCCTCGGCGAGCGCGGCGTACCATTCGCGCGCGAAATCGGGATCGTCGCGGCGCCGACGGTAGACCTGGCTCGGCGTGACGTCGGCCACCGCGGCAGCACGCGCGACATTGGATGTCTCGGCAAGTTCCTCGAGAAAGCGTTCGAACCGGGCGGCGTCGCGGCGGGCGGGCTTGCTCCTCTTGCGCCGGGTTGCGCCGTTGACCGGCTGGATCGCATCCCATTCGGCGCGGAAATCGGCATGGGCCTGGCGACGGCTATAGGGGGTCGAACTGGTTACGCCGGCATCGCGCGCTGCTTCGCGTACGCAGCGCCCGGCGCGCAGGGCATCGAGAAACCGCCCCACCCAGACGGGCGGGGCATTGTGAGTCTTGGTGGTCATGAAGGCGATCCTCTTTGCGACACGAAAAAGGGCCGCTGCGGCAGATGCCGGCGGCCCGAATCGGTTTATCGCGATGTTCGTCTTATGTACCCAAAGAGCGTGACGATGTCAACCAGAAAAACCAGATAGGTTCGTTGCGATTGGATTGCCAAGGTTGCATGCTCGCTCTAAACGCTGCGCGAGCCTCGTTATTGCGAGGAGCCGCAGGCGCCGCGGCAACCCATGGGCAGATCCGTGGATTGCTTCATTACGCCAGCAATGACGAACCAAGGGTGGCATGACGATATGACCTGGCTCCGCAGCCTCTACAACTGGACGATGGAAAAGGCCGCGCACCCTGCGGCGGTGTGGTGGCTGGCGTTCTTCTGCTTCCTCGAGGCGAGCTTCTTTCCGATCCCGCCGCACCCGCTGCTGGGGCTGATGTGTCTCGCCGAACCGAAGAAGGCGATCCGCTTTGCGCTGGTCGCGACGCTGGCTTCGGTGGCCGGGGCGCTGCTGGGCTATGCGATCGGTTGGGGGCTCTACGATTCTGTCGGCGTCTGGTTGATCGGGGCATTGGGGCTGGACGACAGCTTCCCGGTCGCGGCCTGCTACCTGCGCGAATATGATTGGCAGGCGATCGTGGTCGCGGGGGCGACCCCGGTGCCGTTCAAGCTGCTGACGATCACGGCCGGCTTCGTCGCGATGAACCTCGTCACCTTCGTTCTCGCAAGCCTCGCGGCGCGCGCGCTGATCTTCATGACGATCGGAATCCTGTTCCGTCTGTTCGGCGCGCCGATCAAGCGGGTGATCGACAAGTATCTCGGCACCGTCACCACGGTGTTCGTGATCCTGGTGGTGGGCGGGTTCGTCGTCCTCACCCAGTTCCGCAGCACCGACGAAGAAATCGCCGACAAATGCGACGCCGCGACCGAGGTCCGCACGATCTGACGCCGCGGGCCGAAACCCGCGGCGCGCCAGAACCGGTTAGCCTTCGAAGCTGGTCTCGAGCGTGATCTCGGTATCGAGCAACTTGGAAATCGGGCAGTTGGCCTTGGCGTCCTTCGCCAGTTCGACGAATTTCTCTTCGCTCAATCCAGGCACCTTGCCCTTGGTGGAAAGCGCCGATTTGGTGACCGCAAAGCCGTCGCCATCCTTGCTCAGCGTGACCTCGGCACTCGTTTCGACCGTGCCATCCTCATGCCCCGCTTCGGCGAGCTTGAACGAAAGCGCCATGGTGAAGCAGCTGGCATGGGCCGCCGCGACCAGCTCTTCGGGGTTGGTGCCGGGGGCATCTTCGAACCGGGTCTGGAAGCCATAGGGCTGGTCGTCGAGCGCGCCCGAACCGGTCGAGACGTGGCCCTTGCCGTCTTTGCCCAGGCCTTCGTATTTTGCGCTGCCAGTGTTCTTGGTCATCGTATCAATCCTTCGGGTTGTCGGCGAGAATCCGCCATTGCCCGAAGGACGCACGAGACCGCCTTGCGTTTCCCGCCATTCGGTTAGCCTAGCGCAAAGACAGCGAGGCGCTCGCGCTCCGGAACCTCGATCGTGCCGTAGCCGCGCTCCACCAGTTTGCGGCGCTCAAGCTCGCCCAGCGCCGCGTTGGCGGTGGCGCGCGTGACGCCGAGGAGATCGGCCAGTTCCTGCTGGGTGATCGTTACAGTGGCCCCGCCCACGCCATCCCCCGCCAATGTCGCAAGCAGCCCTGCCAGCCTTTGCGGATTGGTCCCGCGTCTCAGGCCGGACAGAAGCGAAAGCGCATCCTGCAATTGCGCGGACAGGGCACCCAGCAGCGCCCGGTTCGATGCGGGGTAGCGCGCAAGTGCCTCGAGAAATGCACCCGCCGTAATCAAGCGCAGACGGCTTTCGCCGCGCGCAATCGCATCGACGATCCGCGGCTTGCCGGCGAAGACCGCAAGCTCGCCATAGGAATCGCCCCCACCCAGCAGAGCGACTGCGCGGAAATCGCCATCGGGGAGGAATTGCCCGATCCGCACCGCACCCTCTTCGATCAGCCAGAAGCTGTCGCCCGGATCCCCGCGCTGCTGGATAATCTGTTCGTCGGCGAAGACCCGTTGGCGAGAGCCAGCGACGAGTTCCGCCCGCAGCGCAGGATCGAGCGATGCAAAGAGCATCGGCGTGGCCAGCGAGCGCTGGGTCGCCTCGAATTGTAAAACTCTCGACATTCTCGACTCTCGCTACGGCCTATCCCGGAAACCGACAAGAGCATTGCCGCGGAGAGAGGAACCCGCCCATGAACGCATCGACCATCGCCATTCTCGCCATCTATCTCGGCTTCGCGCTGCTCGAATTGTGGCGATCGAACCTGTTCTCGAAACCCGATCAGACCCGCGACGACGGGATCGTCGAGGCGGTCAGCATTATCGCGCTGTTGGGGATCACGCAGCCCGCGATCCTGTTACTGTCGGCTGGGCTGGCGGGCATCGTCGCAACGCAATATGCCGGGGCGCTGGCCGGACTCAACGTGTTCGCTGCGATCGCGCTGTTCCTCGTGCTCGACGACATGATGCAGTACTGGTGGCACCGCGCCGCGCACAGCTTCCCGTGGCTCTACAACCTCCACCGGCCGCACCACAATGCGCGCTATATGAGTGTCCGGCTCGTCTACCGGAACAACCTGTTCTATTACATGATGATGCCGGGGATCTGGCTGTCGGGCGTGCTCATCTATCTCGGTCTGGGCTGGGTCTATGCCGGGTACATCGTGGTCAAGCTGCTGGTCATCACCGGCGCGCATTCGGACGTGGCCTGGGACAAGCCGCTCTACCGGATCGCCTGGCTTTCCCCGCTGATGTGGTTGGTCGAACGCACCATCTCGACCCCCGCAACGCATCACGCCCATCATGGCCGCCATGCGAGCGACCCGGCGGTGCACTACAAGGGCAATTACGGGAACCTGCTGTTCTTCTGGGACGTGCTGTTCGGCACCGCGAAGATCACCCGCAGCTACCCGCAGAGCTTCGGAGTCGAGAACCTGCCCGAGACCAGTCTGGGCGAACAGCTCGCCTGGCCGCTGCTCGGTCGCATCCCGCGCGAAGGGGCGATCGTCGAGCGGGGTGATGAGGAGGTGCCCGCGCGCGCCGTCTGATCGGGCCGCACCCTCGTTTCGAGCCTATGCCACCGGAAGATAGAGCGTCGCGCGCAAGGCGTGCTCGGGCTTGTCTTCGGGCTGGTCGTGATAGGCGATAATCGGCGGCGCTTTGGAGAGCGCATGGCCATCGCGCAGGGCTTTCAAATAAAGCGCATCGAAAGCAGCGGGCACATTGTCGTAGGATCCGATGTGGTCCATCGCCAGCGCATTGCCCCCTCCGACTTCGAAGTCCGCCAGTTCGTTGTCCGCGACCGCCTGCGCACCGATATCCAGCGCGCAATCGAAGGCACGTGCCTCGGGTCGCACGCTCGCCGGATCGTCGAGTGGTACGCCCCAAATGCCTGCCAGCGCGTCCATCGGCGTCTGGGCGAAGACTTTCTCGAACAAGGCATCGTAGCCATCGTTGAGCGCTTCGTACGGGCCCTCTCGACGCAGGGCTACAACGCGAAACGGATCGAGCGAAACCACTTCGATGCCCAGCGGGCTGATAGGGTCGGGCGCCTCTCGCAGCCTTGCCGCCATTGCTTTCGCGAGTTCGGGATCGGCGCGATAGCTTGTCGCGCTCGCTCCGGTCGCCTGTTTCATCGCCCGCGCGAAGGCCTGGCTCGAAGCGTAGCCCGATCCGGCCATCGCCTCGGTAACGGTGCGTGTACCGTCGGTGAGATCGTTCAGGCTGCGCGCCAGGCGGATCCGGCGCATCGCGGCGCCCACCGTCTCGCCTGTCATCAGGCGGAACACCCGGTGGAAATGGAACGGTGAGAACGCCGCGATCTCTGCCAGCTCGGCGAGATCGGGCGGGCTATCGGGATCGCCGGTCTCGATCCGTGCGAGTGCGCGACCGATCCGGTCGGCATGGTCTGTAACAAGGTCATGCGGCATCGTGTCCTCCTTGAATGGAGTGCGACCTATGCAGCGATGTCTCGCGCGCGGCGTTCCCGCTCTTGCGGAATTGCCGACGCCCGTATCAGATGATCCCCACCGCCTTGCCGGCGCGTTCGAACATGCCGAGGATGGTCTCGACCTGTTCGCTCGAATGCTCGGCGCAGAGCGAGCAGCGCAGCAGCGTCATGTTCGCCGGGGTGGCAGGCGGACGCGCGAGATTGACGTAGAGCCCTTCCTTCAACAGCGCTTCCCACATCGCCGCGCCGCGTTCGAGATCGGGCATGATCACCGCGATGATCGCGCTTTCGGGCTCGTCGGTGCCGAGTGTGAAGCCGCGTTCTTTGAGGCCGGCATGCAGCGTCTTGGAATTCTCCCACAGATGCGCGCGCTTGTCCGCGCCATGCATCAGCTTGCGGATCGAGGTCGCGGCGGTGGCGACGACGCTGGGCGGGAGGCTGGCGGTGAAGACGTACGGGCGGCAGACCAGCCGCATGATCTCGAACTTGGGATGGTTCGAGACGCAGAAACCTCCGACCGTGCCGACGCTCTTGGAGAAGGTGCCGATGATGAAATCGACATCGTCGATCACGCCGGCGGCTTCGCACACGCCGCGCCCATGCTTGCCGATGAAGCCCATCGAATGCGCCTCGTCGACCAATACCATCGCGCCGGCGTCCTTCGCGACTTTCACCATCTCCTTCAGCGGCGCGACGTCGCCGAGCATCGAATAGACTCCCTCGAGGACGACCAGCTTGCCGGCCCCTTCCGGAATGCGCTTGAGGCGCTTTTCCATTGCCTCGATATCGTTGTGCTTGAACGGCACGACTTCGGCATTGCCCATCGCGCAGCCGTCCCAGATCGAGGCGTGGCTATCGATGTCCAGCACGACGTAATCGCCCTTGCCCGCGATCGTGGAGATGATGCCCAGATTGGCCTGGTAACCGGTGGAGAAGACCATCGCGTGGTCCATCGCATAGAATTCGCGCAGTGCATCTTCGCACTCGCGGTGGCCCTGATACGTCCCGTTGAGCACGCGGCTGCCGGTGGTGCCCGAACCGAAATCGGCCAGGGCCTGCTGCCCGGCGGAAACGACTTCGGGATCGAAGGTCATGCCCATGTAATTGTAGGTACCGAGCAGGATCGTCTCGCGCCCGTTGCAGACCGCCTGGGTGGGCGAGAGCACCTTTTCCATCACCAGGTTGAACGGGTCGGTCAGCCCGCTTTCGAGCAGCGCCTCGCGCTGTCCGATCAGATCGTCGAACTTCGAAAACAGGTCCTGTCCCTCACCCGGGCGGGCGGCAGGCTGATCCGGCTGGCTGATACCTTCGCTCATGCTTCTCTCCCGGGTCGCGTTCAGTCGTTCGCGAGCTTGCACACCGCGTCGACCAGCTGGCCGTATTTCTCGATCTCGGCCTGCTGGTTCATCGAGATGATAATGTCGAACTCGTCTTCGATCGCGGCGACGAAATCCATCACCGTGAGGCTGTCGAATTCGAGGTCTCCGGCGAAGGTCGTGTCGTCGGTGATCGTCACGCCTTTCTTGTTGAACGGCTCGATCAGCGAGCGAATGCGTTGGTCGACGTCGGCGCGGTCCATGCGGGATCCTCGTTGGGAAATGACAATGGATGCGCAAGACGGGTTTCGCGCCACGCTGTCAAGTAACCGGCGGTTGCCGGGCGCAGTGGAGCAGAGCGCGCAATCATTCAGAAAACGGCTTATGCGGCGGCTTCGACGATCACCCTTAGCCTGATTACTTGACAGCGCGGCTCGCAACGGCGCCGGGCAGTCGCAGGGCCTCGGCTATCAATCGACCAATTTGCTGACCGCTTCCATGAAAGGGCGGATCGACACCGGCTTCGACAGATAGCCCTTGGCACCGGCCTGGCGGATGCGGTCCTCGTCACCCGACCCGGCATAGGCGGTAACGGCCAGCACCGGCGTGTCGCGCAAACCTTCGTCGCGCTGCGCTTCTTCGATCAGGTCGAGGCCTGAGACATTGGGCAGTTGGATGTCCATGATGATCAGGTCGGGGCGGAACTCGCGCGCCTTCATCAACGCCTGTTCGCCGTCGGCGCATGGCTCGACCTCGTATTGGCGTGATTTCAGAACGTCGCAAAAAAGGCGACGGTTGAGGTCGTTGTCCTCGACAATCAGGATACGCTTTGACACTGGTGGCTGGCCCTTTGCGCCGCCGGGAGGTTCTTTCTATCCGGGCGACGCGATTTTGGTAAACCACATTTTAACCATTTTCAAACGGCGTAAAAATCTTGTCCAACTCAGAGACACAATCCCGCTCCGCAGAGCCCGAAGCCATCGCGATCCGCGCGCTCGCCTGGACCTTATCCGACGATCGGCGGGCGGAACGCCTGCTGTCGTTGACCGGGCTCACGCCCGAGCAGCTGCGCGGCGGTCTCGAAGATCGGGCGGTGCAACTGGCCGTGCTCGATTTTCTCGCTGCGCATGAAGCCGATCTGCTGGCTGCAGCCGGCGCGCTCGATCTGGCGCCCGAACGGCTCGCCGCGGCGCGCGCGGAGCTGGCCCGATGAGCGGCGCGGCAAAGCCCGAAGCGAACCGTCCGCTCGTCATCTGCGATTGCGATGAAGTCCTCCTGCGTATGGTCGGCCCGTTTCGCGACTGGCTGGCGAGCGAGCACGACATCGATTTCACGTTGAAAAACGATTTTTCGGATGCACTCCGTTATCGCGCTAAAGGCGAGCCGGTAGAGCGGCAGGATGTCTGGCGCCTGCTGGCCGCGTTCTTCGACACCGAGATGGACCGGCAGGATCCGTTCCCTGGCGCGATCGAGGCGCTCAACACCCTTGCCGAAACGGCGGACGTGGTGATCCTCACCAATTTGCTCGATGAACGCGCTCAGGCGCGAAAGGCCCAGCTGGCTGGGCACGGGCTCGATATAGAAGTCTACACCAATCAGGGCCCGAAAGGCCCGGCGATCCGCCGGATCGTCGAGGAACATGCGCCGGGCAAGGTCGCCTTCATCGACGATCTACCGCAACACCACGCCTCGGCGGCGCAGGATTATCCCGACAGCATCCGGCTGCACATGTGCGGCGAGCCCGAATTGTCGCCGCATATCGACTGCGCCTACGAGGCGGGGCACGCCCATGCGAGGATCGACAACTGGGACGAAGCCCTTCCCTGGCTGCTCGAGCGGCTGTAGGAACGAGCGCCATGAGCATTTCCGAAAATCTGCACGCCCGGGGGATCACGCTCCCCCAGCCCGCGGCTCCGGTCGCATCCTATCAGGCCGTGGTGATCCACGGCGGCTTCGCCCATGTGTCGGGTCAGCTGCCGTTTATCGATGGCGAACTCGTGACCGGTCGGCTCGGCGAGGATGTCGGGCTCGAACGCGGGATCGAGGCGGCGCGCGCCTGCGGACTGATGATTCTCGCCCAGCTCGAAAATGCGCTCGGTTCGCTCGATCGGGTCGAGCGGTTCGTAAAGCTCGGCGGCTTCGTCAATTCGACCGGCGATTTCGCCGACCAGCCCAAGGTGATCAATGGCGCATCCGACCTGATGTTCGACGTGTTCGGCGAGATCGGTCGCCATGCGCGCAGCGCGGTCGGGGTGCCGGTGCTTCCGCTTAACGCCGCCGTCGAAGTCGACGCGATCGTCGCCGTTTCGCAAGGTTGATCGCGCGATGGCGGCGCGTAGCTATCCGATCGATCTCGGCTGGTTGAATGGCACCGTCTTCGCCCATCGCGGCTTGCACAATTCCGGTGTGCCCGAGAACTCGATGGCCGCTTTCGAAGCTGCGATCGAGGCGGGATACGGCATCGAATGCGACATCCAGCGCGCGCGCGACGGCACGGCGATGGTGTTCCACGATTGGGAGCTCGAGCGGCTGACCGGAGAGACCGGTCCGGTCGCCAAGCGGGACGCGCAGAGCCTCGGGGCGATCGAATTGCGTGGCGGTGCGGGGCAGACCATCCCGCGACTGGCAGACGTGCTGAAACTGGTGGCGGGTCGCGTCCCCCTGCTGATCGAGGTGAAGTCCAAGCGCGATCATCGCGTCTCGGCCGTCTGCCTTGCGATCCGGCGCACGCTCGAGGGGTATCGCGGCCCCCATGGCGTGATGAGCTTCGATCCGCGCATCGCGTGTTGGTTCGCGGTCCATTCCCCCGAAACGCCGCGCGGCCTGGTGGTAACCGAGCAGGACGATACCGCGCTGCCGGGGCGGATCCGGCGACGGTTGGCGATCCGTCATGCCAAACCCGATTTTCTCGCCTGGGACATTCGCGACCTGCCGAGCCGGCTCGCGGCAGCGCAGCGCCGCAAGGGGATTCCGCTGACGACATGGACCGTGCGCGAACCCGAGCAGCGCGCCACCGCGGAACGATATGCCGACGCACCGATTGCGGAAGGAAATGGTTTCGGCTGAATCAGTGACTATCCGCACACAGGACGGCGTGACCGCGCTCGATCCGGCGCGCTGGGACGCGCTGGCGGGCGACAATCCGTTCACCTCTTACGCGTTTCTCTCCGCGCTCGAACAATCTGGCAGCGTGGGCGAGGGGAGCGGGTGGCAATCGCTCCCGATCATAGCTGAGGATGCCAAGGGCGCATTGCTCGGCGCGCTTCCATCCTACCTCAAGGGCCACAGCCAGGGCGAGTACGTGTTCGACCATCAATGGGCCGACGCATGGGAGCGCGCCGGTGGACGCTTCTATCCCAAGCTCCAGATCGCCGCGCCATTCACTCCGGTGAATGGCCCGCGCGTGTTCAGCGATGACCCCGCCATTGCGCTGGCGCTGTTGCGAGCGGCCGAGACCTTTTGTGAACAGCATGGGATTTCATCGGCCCACGCGACCTTCATCGCACCTCGTCAGCGTGCCTTGTTCGAAGAAGCCGGTTGGCTCATGCGACGCGACATCCAGTATCACTGGTTCGATCGCGATTACGGCGATTTCGACGGGTTTCTCGCCGCGCTCTCGTCGCGGAAACGCAAGAATATCCGCAAGGAACGGGCGCAGGCAATCGACAGCGTCACCATTCGACGTCTCCAGGGCGCGGATATCCGCGAAGAGCACTGGGATGCGTTCTGGCTGTTCTATCAGGATACCGGCGCCCGCAAATGGGGCTCGCCCTACCTGACGCGCGAAGCCTTCTCGCTGATTGGCGAGACGATGGCGGACCGGATCGTGCTCGTATTGGCGGAGGAGGACGGGCGCCCGGTCGCAGGCGCGCTCAATCTGTTCGACAGCGAAGCGCTATACGGCAGGTATTGGGGCGCGCTGGTCGATCGACCGTTCCTCCATTTCGAGGTCTGCTATTACCAGGCCATCGAGGAGGCGCTCGAACGGTGCCTGGGCCGGGTCGAGGCGGGCGCGCAGGGGCAGCACAAGCTGCTGCGAGGCTACGAGCCGGTCGAAACGGTATCGGCCCACTGGATCTCGGACGACGGATTTCGCGAAGCGGTCGCGCAATTCCTCGCCGCAGAGCGCGAAGCTGTCGCGCACGAGCGTGACGCGCTGGCGCGGCACACGCCGTTCAAAAAGGGTTGAGAATCAAGCAACGCGGCGGGCGGTGAGCGAAAGCCAGTCGCGCGCTTCGCGCTGGGCGTCGGCGATTTCGCGTGCCGTCATCTCGTCGGAAATGTCCGCGCGGCAGTGTTTGGCTTCTTCGCTTCCACCCAATGCGGCGAGATTGAACCATTTATGCGCTTCGACGAGATCTACTCGCGCTCCATTGGAGCCGGTAGAGTAAACCACGCCGAGTTCGAACAGGGCATCGCAATCCCCCTCAGATGCCCGGGCGAGGAATCCCGCCACGACGGGATCGATTTCCTGTTTCGATGTCTCTTCGACTGTTTCGGGCTCGATCACCCGCAGTGCAGCAGCAGTCATTGTTACCCCCAATTGCGTTTTCCAGGCGGAACCCAAATGTCCGCCGACAAGGAAGAAGCTCTACGAACATGGTTGGCAAAAGGTTAATACCTCCGCGACTTTTTTGAGCAGCTTGGCTGCGGTGTGACTTGTTGTGCACGATTTGCCGCACTGAACGACAACCGCCTTGTATGCCCGGTACGCCCTCTCTATAGGCCCGCCCACATGCGATGCCGTCTGCCCCATCGGGCCGCAGCCAGCGGGCGATTGGGAGTGGGGAGCAACCGGCGTCGCCGTTGGAGACGAGGATGTCGATCGCCTTAGGAGACGACCTGGACGTACTGGCGCGAGCCAAGCGGACGCTCCCTGCCGATTACACTCCATCTGATTCCGAAGAATACATGTCCGAGCGCCAGCAGGATTATTTCCGCGTACTTCTGATCGAGTGGAAACGCTCGATCCTCGAAGCGGCGGAAGGCACGCTCCAGCAGTTGCAGGACGGCCCGATCCGTTCGCCCGATCTCAATGATCGCGCTTCTTCGGAAACCGACTGGGGAATCGAACTGCGCACCCGAGATCGCCAACGCAAGCTGATCGGCAAGATCAACGCTGCGCTGCGCCGGATCGACGAAGGCGAATACGGGTGGTGCGAAGTAACCGGTGATCCGATCGGACTTGGCCGACTGACCGCGCGCCCGATCGCGACGATGTCGCTCGAGGCGCAGGAAGCCCATGAGCGCCGCGAAAAAATCTCGCGAGACGATTGATTTAGTTGACTCAGTGTCCCGCTACGGCACGGATTTCCCTCAGAGAATTAAAATCTTGTTAACCTCAAGGTTTTAATTTTCGGTGAACGAGGTTGCAAGGCGCGCCGCTTGGCCAAGTAGGTGGAACGAAGCGCGCTGACGGCCGTATCGACTGTCTCGGGGATGGAAGCATGATGCAGGATATCGACAAGCGGGACCGCGAGCGGGACAGCCTTTTCTTGATGGCCGAAATCCGGCTTCGGGGGGAGACCGAGCTCCAGCGCGTACGTGTGCGAAACCTGTCCAAGGGGGGCATGATGGCCGAGGGAAATCCCGTCCCGGAACGTGGCCAGTCGCTGTCCGTCAATCTGCGCAATGTCGGCTGGACCGACGGGACCGTGGCTTGGGTCCAAGATAGCCGTTTCGGAATTGCTTTCGCCCGCGAAATCGACCCCAAGAAAGCCCGCGCGCCGGTTGGTGGGGGCGACGGTACGCCGCGCTATACCCGGCCGGTGCTTGAAAAGGGCGACACGGGCGCATTGCGCAAGCTCTGATCGCTTCGCCCGTTCCGTCTGCCCGGGTTTCCCGCTAGGGACCGCGCGATGACCGCGCGCTTATTCATCCTGATTTGTCTGACCTTGCTGGCTTCGGCCTGCGGAGCGAGGGATGATGACCGCGTTGCGATCGCGATCATCGATTCGGGATCCGATCCGTTCGCTGCGGATGCGATCGGTCCGGCAGCGATGGAGTGGCGGGCCGCAACGCGCGAAGGGCTGGTCGCTTTCGATGCCTATGGCAGGATCGTGCCTGCTCTTGCCGAACGCTGGATCGTTACCGATGACGGCGCGAGCTATATCTTCCGCCTGCGCGACGGCGCGTGGCCCGATGGCAGCAGGATCGATGCACAAGGCGCGCGTCGCGCTCTGAGTGCGGCGATCCGGGCTCAGCGCGGGACAGCGCTGGGGGCCGATCTGGGGCGCATATCTGAAGTCCGCGCCATGGCCGGGCGCGTGCTCGAAATACGCCTCACCCACCCCACGCCAGATTTGCTTGCGCTGCTGGCCAGGCCCGAGCTCGGCCTGGTGCGGAAGGGCGAGGGTGCTGGGCCGATGCGCGGCACGGCCGAGGGAAAGCGCGCCGAACTCAGTCCGCTGCCGCCCGAAGCGCGTGGACTGCCGACCGAAGAGGGCTGGAACAAGCAGGCGCGGGATCTCGAATTGCAGGCCTTGCCCGCCAAGCGCGCGATCGAGGCCTTCGCCGACGGCAAGGTGCGGATCGTCCTGGGTGGCACGATCGCCGATATCCTGCTGACCGATCGCGGGCTGTCGCGCGGGGCGCTCCGAATCGACGATGTCGAAGGCCTGTTCGGGCTCGCCTTCACCCATCGCGACGGTTTCATGGCTTCGGCCGAGAACCGCGCCGCACTGGCGATGGCGGTCGATCGCGATGCGCTGATGGAGCCCTTCGGGATCGGCAATTGGCAAGTGCGGCTCGGCATGCTCCCCGGTGAGGGGCCGAGCGGGCGCCTGCTTCCCGTCGCCGAATGGCGCGATCTATCGCTCGAACAGCGCCGCGCATTGGCAGCGCAGCGCGTGGCGAGGTGGCGCGCGAGCGGCGAACGGGTTGCAGCGCTCCGGATTGCCTTGCCGCGCGGCGAGGGCGGTGCCGCGCTGTTCGCAGCGCTATCGAACGATTTCTCGGCGATTGGACTCGAATCCGAGCGTATCGCCCCGGGCGACGATGCGGACCTCGTCTTGGTAGACCGGGTCGCGAGTGCTGACAGCGCGGAATGGTATCTCAACCGGTTTCGCTGCGGGATCGCCCGCCGGCTCTGCATCGAGGAAATCGACGATCTGCTTGCCGAGGCGCGCAGCGCCGATCCGCGAGCGGTGCGTTCGGTGCTGATCGATGAGGCCGCAGCGCTAGTCGAAGCCCAGCAGATTTTCATCAGTTTCGGCCAACCGGTGCGATGGTCGCTGGTCGCTGCCGGGCTCGAAGGCTTCCAGAACAACGCGTTCGGCGTCCATCCCTTGATGGAAATCGCAATGCGGGCCAGATAGACCCAATGGAAAGCGAACGCCCGACCCGCATGATTCCCCAGGTGCCGCTGGGGCGCGAGCCGCATCACATCCGGCAACGGATCGAGGCGCTCGAATACGTGCTCGAGCGGAGCTTCACCGTGCCCGGCTGGGGCCGCAAGTTCGGCGTGGACGCTTTGGCTGGCCTGGTCCCGATCGCCGGCGACATCATTACAGGGGCGCTTAGCGCCTATCTCGTCTGGGAAGCGCGCAATCTCGGCCTGCCCAAATGGAAGCTGGCGCGGATGGCGATGAATGTCGGTATCGATTCGACGCTAGGCATGGTTCCGATCGTGGGCGACGCATTCGATTTCTTCTATCGCTCGAACAGCCGCAACCTGCGCATCGTCAAGTCTCACCTCGATAAACATCATCCCGCTGCCCGCATTATCGAGGGCTGATTTGTCGCAAAGGTCCGGCTATGGGATGCGGTCATGAGCGATGTGACCTATTCGTCCTATCTGGACCTCGAGAAAATCCTGTCGGCGCAGCATCCGGCGTCCGACGCGCATGACGAGCTGCTGTTCATCGTCATCCACCAGGCCAGCGAGCTGTGGCTCAAGCTGTGTCTCCACGAGCTGGAGGGCGCGCGCGATCAGATCGCTCAGGACCATCTGCGTCCCGCTTTCAAGATGCTCAGCCGGGTCGCGATGGCCCAGCGCCAGCTGATCTCTAGCTGGGATGTGCTGGCAACGATGACGCCGTCCGACTATTCGAAGATCCGCCCGCATCTGGGCAATTCGTCGGGTTTCCAGTCGGCCCAGTACCGGTTGATGGAGTTTATCATGGGCGGGCGCGATCCGAACATGATCACGATGCACGAGGCGACCCAGGACGTCGCTGCGGACCTTCGCGCCGAGCTGGACAAGCCCTCGCTCTACGATGCTTCGCTGGTGCTGCTCAAAGAGCGCGGTTTCGCAATTCCCGACGAGGTTCTCGATCGCGATCGCACCGGCCCCCACGAACGCTCCGAAGCGGTCGAGCAGGCCTGGGCCAGGATTTACGCCGCGCCGGAAGAGCATTGGGAGCTTTACGAGCTGGCCGAAAAGCTGGTCGATCTCGAATACCATTTCCAGCGCTGGCGCTTCGGCCATCTGAAAACGGTCGAACGGATCATCGGCTTCAAGCGTGGCACGGGCGGCACCGCGGGGGTCGCCTACCTCGAAAGCGTGCTGTCCAAAGGGTTCTTCCCCGAATTGCTTTCAGTCAGGACCGTTCTCTAGGCGGCTGCGCTGTCGCGGCGCACGATGATCGCGAATTCGGTGCGATTGGCCGCGTCATCATGGACGTTTTCGGCAAGGATCGAGAGGCCGTAGGCTTGCGCTGCCGCGCGCGATGCGAAGGCTGCGATGCGGGGGTTTCCTTCCTCGGCCACCTGGCGCGCGGCGAGGGCGGTGTCGCCCACTTCGACCCGGTTCCAGCAATGGCGGTTCAGGAAATCGAACGACTGTCGCAATGCCATGGGATGGCTGCGCACCTCGGCAATATCGTCGAGCGTTGCGCTGGGCACGGCGAGACAATGCATACGGACGGCCAGCCATTGGTGGTCGACGGTCCGTATCGCGGTATTTTCGAGCAATTCGGAAACGCCGTCGACTGGTCCGGCCCGCGAATTGCGGGTCGGCACCACGCCGCACTCGGCGCGGCCTTCGGCTACGCCTTCTACCACAACCGCAAAACTGGCGACGCCGAGCGGTGTGCGTTTGGCCAGATAGGTCCGACAGAATTCCTCGCCGAAGGCACCTTTTTCGCCCGCGAACAGGACGTGCCCCGACATCAGGCGGCGCCGCGCATCGGTTCGTCGATTTGTTCGACCACGCACAGTCGCTTGGTTCCCGCATTGGCGATCGGACACAGTGTTTCGCCATTCATAATGCGCTCGAGCGCTTGCGCCTCATCGAGCACCAGCCAGCGCCGTTCTTTGGCAAGGTGGCATTCGGCGACGCGGGCGATGCACAGCGCCGGATGGCGCATGCCCGGCTCGCGCAATTCGGCAATGATCGAAAGGTCGGGGTCATCGGCCAGCGCGAGCCACCAATCCTCACCCGGGCGCAATTCGATCACCGCAATGGCCCCGTCGACGCGAGCCGCCTCGAGGGCGATGTCGGAATCGCTCAGCGGACGCAGGGGCGCACCGCTACCGAAGCGGCGCATAGCCCGCTGGGTCAGCGCGGCATTGTCCTGCCCGGCGCAAAGCACGATTTCGGTGCGGCGCTGCGCCTGGAGGGAAAGCGACATAAGCTCGCGCCAGATCGTGCGTATGCTGGCGGGCGGAACCGATCCGGAACGGTTGGCGAGGCGGGCGAGAAGCTGTTCTTCGCGGATCGGGCGAAGCGGGATCTCGGCCTCGACCGTGTCGCGTTCCGCCTTGGCTTGCGCGATCTTGCGCGCCAGCGCCGTGCGGCGCTCTACGAGAGTGAGAATCTGGTTGTCGATCGCGTCGATCTCGCTGCGCAATGCGTCGAGCGAGCACGGTTTGGTGGTGTGAAGATGCATGTTTCGGGACTTTCGGCTGGCGCACGACGGATGGCGTGCGCAGTTTACCTGTAATGTTCGACGGTCCGCGGGAAAATCAGTCCGCGCGGATGATCACCGGCACGCCACGTAGGCGTACCGGCAGGTAAACGAGCCGAAATAATAGAAGCGCACGTCCGACACGGTCAGGTGGTTGTCCCGATCTTTCGTCATGGTGTTGCTCCTATAAGCGCGCAAATCGGCGCGAAGAGGAAACTCTCACGAGAAGCCGCATCGGTCAATCGTTTGATTCTCGTGAGTCAGATTTGTGGCTCCAGAGCAACACCTGTAGGTACGGTAACCGGTTCCGTCCCCGTAAATAACTGACTCGGCTGGTGGAAAATACCCCGCGTTAACCTTTTACAGCATATTAACCTTTTCTCTTCAGAACTGCTCGTGTTAACCAATTCGCGGAAATGCGGTGCGCCAGCGTCGCCGCCGAACCGCGACCGGGGCTTGGGGCTACCGGGGAAATAGGGGATACGAGATGCGCGTACTGCTGATCGAAGACGAGCCGACAACCGCCAAGGCAATTGAGCTCATGCTGACGACCGAGGGCTTCAATGTCTATTCGACCGATCTCGGCGAAGAGGGTTTGGATCTCGGCAAGCTGTATGATTACGATATAATCCTGCTCGATCTGAACCTGCCGGATATGCACGGCTACGACGTGCTCAAGAAGCTCCGCGTCGCCAAGGTGCAGACGCCGGTGCTGATCCTCTCGGGCGTCGCCGAAATGGATTCCAAGGTTCGCAGCTTCGGTTTCGGTGCCGACGATTACGTAACCAAGCCGTTCCACCGCGAAGAGCTGGTCGCACGCATCCACGCTGTCGTGCGTCGCTCGAAAGGGCACAGCCAGTCGGTTATCCGCACCGGCAAACTGGCGGTGAACCTCGATGCAAAGACGGTCGAAGTCGACGGCGCGCGGGTCCACCTGACGGGCAAGGAATACGCGATGCTCGAGCTGCTCTCGCTGCGCAAGGGCACCACGCTGACCAAGGAAATGTTCCTCAACCACCTGTATGGCGGGATGGACGAACCCGAACTCAAGATCATCGACGTCTTCATCTGCAAGCTGCGCAAGAAGCTTTCGAGCGCATGCGGCGGCGAGAACTACATCGAAACCGTCTGGGGCCGCGGCTACGTGCTGCGCGACCCGCAGGACGAAGGCGAGCAGGAAGCCGCCTAGAGACAGTTTTCCCCTCGCTACCCGGGTAGCGACTACTTTCACGCCTTTCCGGCCATCGGGCCGGGAGGGCGTTTTTCTTTGCGCCAACCCATGCTAGCGGGCGCCGCATGACAGCGCACAAGCCCGGCGATCCGACCACGCTCAACCGACTCTATGGCCGCTCGGTCGGCAAACCTCTGCGCGCGGGAAAGCAGGAACTCGTCGATACGCTCCTGCCGCAGCTTGCCGTGCCTGCCGACGGCCCGATTACGGCCGAACGGCTATTCGGCACCGACCGGCCGCTGCATTTCGAGATCGGCTTCGGTGGCGGCGAACATCTCGCGCACCGGGCGGACCTGCTGCCCGATCACGGCTTCATCGGGGCAGAACCCTTCCTCAACGGCGTCGCCAGCGCGCTGACGCATATCAAGGAGGGCGGGCTCGCCAATATCCGGCTGCAGCATGGCGATGCGCTCGAAGTGCTCGATCGTGTGCCCGATGGTGCACTGACTATGGTGTACCTGCTGCATCCCGATCCTTGGCCAAAGGCGCGCCATGCCAAGCGACGGATGATGAATCCCGGTCCGGTCGAAATGATCGCCGCCAAGCTCAAGCCCGGAGGCGAGTTCCGCTTCGGCACCGATCATCCGGTCTATCTGCGCCATGCGCTGATGGTGATGCGACGCTATTGCACCGAAGACGGGCCGTTCGAATGGCTCTGCGATGGTCCGCAGGATTTCCTCAAACGGCCCGGCGGTTGGCCGCAGACCCGCTACGAAGCGAAGGCCCGCAAGCAGGGCCACGAGGTCTGGTATTTCCGCTACCGGCGCCGCTAGCGCTAACTGTCAATCGTCGGCGGTGCCTTCCGAGGCTGCCGATAAATCCATGAAATTGCGCGCGGCCTCGCGATCCTCTTCGTTCTCGAACGCCACGTCGAGATCGGGAGCCGAGCCCAGCATGTAGAGCAACGCCCACAGGCCGAAGCGCCGCGAGCGATCCCGTTCGAGACCGAGATCGACCCGACAGTGTTCGATTCCCGCTGCCAAAGCATCGGGCGATACGCGCGAAAGGTCGTCGGTGGCGAAATAGCGTTGCAGGAGATCGTCGAGTTGCATCGCCTCTCTCTAGCCTCTGCTGGCGGGCCCGTCAGCAGCTAAGCCGGCTTGATACGGCGCGACGCAAAAAGGGCCGCCCCACGATGGAGCGGCCCTTTCACGCCCCAATGACTGCGATCAGAAGCGGACGCCGAGACCCACCACCACCTGGTCGGTGGTCGTCTCGCCGAAATCGGGCGAAGCCGCATCGTCGTAGCGCGAGCGACGATATTCGACGCGCGCTTCGAGCGGACCAGGCAGGCCGATCTGCACTCCGCCGCCGAAACGGAAGCCACCGGCATTATCCTTCAATTCGTCCAGCGAACCCGACTGGGTGAAGGCACTGGTATCGAGCGCGGTGTATCCCGCCTTGCCATAGGCTGTAATGCCCGGGGTCAGCGCGAAGCCGGCACGAGCGCCCACATAATACTGGCCATTGGCTTCGAGCCCGTCGCGCGCGCCGCCGAAACTGGCAGGAAATTCGGTCGTGCCGTCGCTGGTCGAGATCTCACCCTCGATCCCGACGAAGGCCGAGCCGAGCGAAAGGTCGTAGCCTGCGGAAATGCCGTACACGACCGAATCGGCATCGGCCGAGGCGGACCCGTCCTGCGCTTCGACATCGATCCCCTCATAGCCGGCGAGTGCTCCGATATAGAGCCCGCCCGGGGCAGATTGCGCCAGCGCGGGCGTGGTCGCGAACGCTGCGGCGAGGGCGGCGATGGCAATGCCTTTTCTCATGGTCGATCCTTGTCTTGTCGTTGCCTGTTGCGATCACGGGGCCTGACGCACGCCGTTTTGCTGCGCGATGAACCGGAAGACGATGGATGATGCGGTGTGGCTTCTGGGCATCATGACCGCGATTGCGGAACAGCCCGCCGCTGCGTCCATTGGAGAGAAAAGACCTTCGGAGCTTCCCCATGATCACCACCACCAACCCCGCCACCGGCGAAACCATTGCCGAATACGAAACGCTCGACAAAGCGGCGATCGATCGCAAGCTGGCCCGCGCGCATGATAGCTATCGCGACTGGCGGACCAGCGAATTGTCGCGCCGCACCGATGTGCTTTCGAAGATGGGCGATCTCTACGAGAGCCGGAAGGACGAGCTCGCGCGGCTTGCCGTGACCGAAATGGGCAAGCCGATTTCGCAAGCGATCGGCGAGGTCGAGAAATGCGCCGCGCTACTCCATCATTTCGCTAAGGCCGGCCCGGACATGCTGAAGCCGGAGACCTGGCACCTGTCCGATGGCGGGCGGGCCGAAGGGCGCTGGTTGCCGCAGGGGCCGGTTCTGGCGGTGATGCCGTGGAACTTTCCCTATTGGCAGGTTGTACGCTTTCTCGCCCCGACGATCCTTGCCGGCAATGTGGGACTGCTGAAGCATGCCAGCATCGTGCAGGGCGTTGCCGCGAAGATGGAAGAGCTTGCTTTGGAGGCGGGCGCGCCGGAAGGCGTGTTCCAGAACCTTTGCATCGGCTCCGATCCGATCGCGGATATCATCGCCGACGATCGCGTAATCGCCGCCACGCTTACGGGCAGTGAAGGCGCGGGCTCGGCGGTGGCCGAGCAGGCGGGCAAGAATTTGAAGAAGGTCGTGCTCGAACTCGGCGGCTCGGATCCCTTCATCGTCATGCCCTCGGCCGATATCGATCAGGCGGTCAAGGACGCGGTCCAGGCGCGGATCCAGAACAACGGCCAGTCCTGCATCTGCGGCAAGCGCACCATTGTGCATGCCGATATCTACGACGATTTCGCCGACCGTTTCATCGCCGCCTTGAAGGACATCGAGCCCGGCGATCCGATGGATGAGGACACCGAACTCGGTCCGCTATCGAGCGAGAGCCAGCGCGATACGGTGCTCGACCAGGTGTCCAAAGCGAAGGAAGAAGGCGCAACCCTGCTGTTCGGCGGCGAAAATATCGATCGCCCCGGCGCGTGGATGACAGCAGGTCTTCTGACCGATGTCGAAGTGGGCAGCGAAACCGGGACGGACGAAATCTTCGGCCCTGTCGGGCAGCTCTACCGTGCCGCCGACATCGACGAAGCAATCCGCATCGCAAATGCGATTCCCTATGGCCTCGGCTCGGCTGCATGGACCCATGACGATAGCGAGCGCGAGCGCTTCGCCAACGAGATCGAAGCTGGCATGACCACATTCAACGCGGTCAACGGATCGAAGATCGAAGCACCGTTCGGCGGGATCAAGCGCTCGGGCCATGGCCGCGAATTGTCGCGCTTCGGCCTGCACGAATTCATGAACCTCAAGACCGTGGTCTACCCGGAAGGATAACCCGTATGCCCAAACGTAATCAGCCCAAGACGATCGCCATCATCGGCGCTTCGCGCGGCTTGGGCCTCGGCCTTGCGAAGGAATTCGCGGAGCGAGGCTGGAGCGTGCTGGCGACCGAACGCAGTGAAGGCGACGACCTCCACGCGCTCGCGGACGAGCAGGAAGCCATCGAAATCGCCATGGTCGACGTCACCGATCCTACAACGTTCGACAATGTCTGCGGGCGATTGGACGACGGCAGCGTCGATGCCGTGATCGTCAATGCCGGAATCAGCGGCGCGAAACACCAGTCGAGCGTCGAAGCCACGGCGGACGAGGTCGCGCATGTGATGATGACCAATGCCTATGGCCCGATCCATCTCGGCAAAAAGCTGTTGCCCAAGCTGAAGGATGGCGGGACGCTGGCCTTCATGTCGTCGCTGATGGGCTCGATCGCGGACAGTTCGGGTGGCTACGAACTCTATCGCACCAGCAAGGCCGCGCAGAACATGCTGGCGAAGGGCGTGGCGGAGCAGGATGCAGGCTCGCGCGATATCGAAGTGCTCTCTCTCCACCCCGGCTGGGTGAAGACCGATATGGGCGGCCCCAATGCCAAGCTGACGGTCGAAGAAAGCGTTACCGGCATGGCCGATGTGATCGAAGCCAGCGGGCAGTGTGGCTATCGTTTCGTCGACTACAGCGGAGAAGAAATCCCTTTCTGAGGGCCTTGCCCGTCAGCTTCGCGCGACGTGGGGAGTGAACCCTCAAGGTCGCGCGAAGCGATCGGAACGAGGCGCGCTAGGCGGCGATCAGCCGACCACGCCCGCACTCGCCAGCACGGCCAGCGTCAGCACATCGGGCGCGGTGGCCGTCATGGGTGCGATCTGGACCGGCTTTTCCATACCGACCATCATCGGGCCGATCGTGGCATTGCCAGCCAGTTCGCGCAGCAGCTTGGCCGAAAGGTTGGCCGACTGCAGGCCGGGCATGATCAGGACATTGGCCGGGCCCGAGAGGCGGCTGAACGGATAGAGTTCCATCACCTTTTCGTTGAGCGCGGCATCAGGCGCCATTTCGCCTTCATATTCGAAGTCCACGCCTTCATCGTCGAGGATGTGGACGGCATTACGGATGTTCTCGAGCCACTGGCCTTCGGGATTGCCGAAGGTCGAATAGGACAGGAATGCAACCCGCGGTTCGTGGCCCATGCGGCGCGCGACCCGCGCGGTTTCCTTGGCGATATGCGCGAGGTCGGCCGACGAAGGCCGCTCGTTGATCGTGGTATCGGCGAGGAAAGTCGTGTGGTTCTGGCCGATCATCATGTGGATGCCGAACGGGATTTCGCCGGCCTTTGGATCGAGCACGCGATTGATCTCGCGCGCGGTCTGCGAGAACGTCCGCGTCAAACCAGAGATCACCGCATCGCCATGGCCCAGCGCGACCAGCAGCGCGGCAAACACGTTGCGCTCCTGGTTGACCATGCGGCGCACGTCGCGCTCGGTATAGCCGCGACGCTGGAGCCGTTCGTAAAGGTAATCGACCATCGCCGGGATGTGTTCGCTGTCGGCGGAATTCTCGATCTCGAAGCTGTCGATGTCGTCGACCGCCAGACGTTCGAGCGCTTCGCGTACCTTTTCCGTGCGTCCCACCAGCACCGGGTGGCCATAGCCGAAATCGCGCAATTGGATCGCGGCGCGCAGCACCACTTCTTCCTCTGCCTCGGCGAAGACCACGCGCTTGGGATCCTTCTTCGCGTCTTCGTAGACGCGGGTGAGGACGGCGGTGGTCGGGTTGAGGCGACCTTTGAGGAACACGCGATAGGCGTCGAAATCCTCGATCGGCTTGCACGCGACGCCACTGTCCATCGCAGCCTTGGCGACGGCGGTCGATACCACTTCGAGCAGGCGGGGATCGAATGGGGCGGGTATTATGTAATCGTTGCCGAACTGCTGGTGCTTGCCATAGGCGGCGGCGACTTCCTCGGGCACGCGCTCGCGCGCCAGCTCGGCGATCGCATTGGCGGCGGCGATCTTCATTTCCTCGTTGATCGCGGTTGCCCGCACGTCGAGCGCGCCGCGGAAGATGAAGGGGAAGCCGAGCACATTGTTGACCTGGTTCGGATAGTCCGAACGCCCGGTCGCGATGATCGCATCGGGCCGCACCGCCTTGGCGTCTTCGGGCATGATCTCGGGCACCGGGTTGGCCATTGCGAAGATGATCGGCTGGTCCTTCATCTCGGCGACCCATTCGGGCTTCAGCGCACCGGCGGCCGACAGGCCGAGGAAGATGTCCGCACCCTTCAACGCTTCGTGGAGCGAGCGGGCCTCGGTCTCCACCGCATGCGCGCTCTTCCACTGGTCGACATCGTCGCGACCGGGATAGATCGGGCCCGAGCGGTCGCACATGATCACGTTTTCGTGCCGCACGCCCATCGCCTTGATCAGCGCGGTGCAGGCGATCGCCGAGGCGCCCGCGCCGTTGACGACCATCTTGACGTCTTCGAGCTTGCGGTTGGTCAGCAGGCAGGCATTGATCAGCCCCGCAGCGGCGATGATCGCGGTGCCATGCTGATCGTCATGCATCACCGGGATGTTCATCTTTTCGCGCAGTGCCTGCTCGATGATAAAGCACTCGGGTGCGGCGATGTCTTCGAGATTGATCCCGCCGAAGCTGGGTTCAAGCAACGAGACGGCATCGATGATCCTTTGCGGGTCTTCGGTGTCGAGTTCGAGGTCGATCGCATCGACATCGGCGAAGCGTTTGAAGAGGACGGCCTTGCCTTCCATCACTGGCTTGGACGCGAGCGCGCCGAGATTGCCGAGGCCGAGGATTGCCGTGCCGTTGGAGATCACGGCGACGAGATTGCTGCGCGCGGTGTAATCGCTGGCGCAGGAGGGATTTTCTGCAATCGCCTCGACCGGGGCAGCCACGCCGGGCGAATAGGCCAGCGCGAGGTCACGCTGCGTGGTCATCGGTTTGGTTGCGACCACCTCGATTTTGCCGGGACGTCCGGCCGAGTGGTAGAACAGCGCCTCGCGGCGCGTGAAATCGTCGGTTTCTTTATCGGAAATGCTGTCGGCCAATGTAAGGGTCTCCAATCGATCTCTGCCCCCTAACAGTGACGACGCTACGGCGATAGGGGATAGCGCGGTTTCAGGTTTGGCGAATCGCCCGCGCCATCGCTAGCGTCGCGCGCTCGATGGCCAAGAATGCTTCACCCGCTCCCACGCCCATGATGGCGCAATATCTCGCGCTGAAGGAGCAGGCGGGCGATTGCCTGCTGTTCTATCGCATGGGCGATTTCTTCGAGCTGTTCTTCGACGATGCAAAAACGGCCGCCGGTGTGCTCGACATCGCGCTGACGACGCGCGGCGAGCATGGCGGAGAGCCCGTGCCGATGTGCGGGGTGCCGGTTCACGCGGCGGAGAGCTATCTCGCGCGGTTGATCAAGGGCGGGTGTCGTGTCGCAATCGCCGAGCAGACCGAAACCCCCGACGAAGCCAAGGCTCGGGCGAAGCGCGAGGGATCGCCGGTATCCAAGGCATTGGTGGCGCGCGACATCGTTCGCTTCGTCACCGCGGGAACGCTGACCGAGGAAGCGCTGCTCGAACCGCGCCGGGCGAACATGCTCGCCGCGATCGCACCGGTGCGGGGCAGCGTCGGTATTGCCGCAGTCGATATCTCGACCGGTCGGATGGAGCTTGAGGAATGCGAGGAAGGCGCGCTCGGCGCGGTGCTCGCGCGGATCGGTGCGAGCGAAGTGATCGCGCCCGAAGACGCGGCGTTTCCACTCGACGATGCGATCCATCGGGATGGCCGCGAATTCGCCAGCGAAGCCGGGGCGAAGCGGCTGCGCACCATTCACGGCGTCGCCACGCTCGACGGCTTCGGTCACTTCACCCGTGCCATGCTTGCCGCAGCGGGCGGGCTGATCGCCTATCTGGACCATGTCGGGCGCGGCGCTTTGCCGCTATTGCTGCCGCCGGTCGTGCGCGACGGTGCCGGCGCGCTGGCGATGGATGCCGCAACTCGAGCGAGCCTCGAAATCCTCGAAGCACATGGCGGTGGTCGCAAGGGCAGCCTGATCGCGGTGATCGATCGCTGCGTAACCGGCGCGGGCGCGCGTCAACTGGCCGAGGATCTGGCCGCGCCGTTGACAAATCGCACGGCGATCGGCGAGCGGCTAGCGCTGGTCGGATGGCTCCATGCGGCGCCGCTGCTGCGCGAGGAATTGCGGACCGCACTCAAATCGCTGCCCGATGTCGGGCGCGCGCTGGGGCGGGTGGTCGCCGGGCGCGGCAGTCCGCGTGATCTCGGGCAATTGCGCGACGGGCTCGATATGGCGCGGAGGGTTCATGACCGGCTGGGCGCAGAAAACGATCGTCCCGCACTGCTAGATGCGTTGCTCCCCGATCTCGCCGGCCATGGCGCGCTGGTCGATCTGTTCGGTCGCGCGCTCGTCCCGTCGCCGCCGACAGAGCGGGCCAAAGGCGGTTTCATCGCCGAAGGCTACGACCATGCCCTAGACGATCTGCGCCAGACCTCGGGCAATGCCCGCCGTGCGATCGCCGCGCTCGAAGCCAAATATCGCGACGAAACCGGGATCGGCTCGCTCAAGATCAAGCACAACGGCGTGCTCGGCTATTTCATCGAAGTGCCCGCCAAGCACGGCGATGCGCTGATGGCACCCGATAGCGGGTTCACCCATCGGCAGACACTCGCCAATGCAGTGCGGTTCAATTCGCTCGGCCTTCACGAGGAAGCGAGCCGGATCGCTGAAGCGGGCGCGCACGCGCTGGCAGCCGAGGAAGCGCATTTCGAGGAACTGGTGGGCGAGGCGATCGCATCACGCGAGGCCATCGCTCGCACTGCCGCTGCGCTCGCCCGGATCGATGTTGCCGCAGGCGCAGCCGAACGGGCGGCCGAAGGCGGCTGGGCGCGCCCTGAAATCGTCGATGCGCCCAGCCTCGCGATCGAGGGCGGGCGGCACCCGGTAGTCGAAGCCGCGCTGTCGGCAAGCGGGGAGCGCTTCGTGGCAAATGATTGCGGGCTCGCCCACGACGATCGGCTGTGGCTGGTCGGCGGCCCGAACATGGGCGGTAAATCGACCTTCCTGCGCCAGAACGCGCTGATCGTGCTGCTCGCGCAGGCCGGATCTTTCGTGCCAGCCGATGCGGCGAAGATCGGGCTGGTCGATCGACTGTTCAGCCGGGTCGGCGCGGCTGACAATCTGGCGCGCGGGCGCTCAACCTTCATGGTTGAGATGGTCGAAACCGCCGCGATCCTGTCGCAGGCCACCGAACGCAGTTTCGTAATCCTCGACGAAGTCGGGCGCGGCACTTCGACTTATGACGGGCTCGCGCTCGCCTGGGCGGTGGTGGAGGCGGTTCATGACACGATCCGCTGTCGCTGCCTGTTCGCCACGCATTATCACGAGCTCTCGCTGATGGCGGATCGCTGCGACGCGCTTTCCCTGCATTACGTCCGCGCACGCGAATGGAAGGGCGACCTCGTTCTGCTCCACGAAGTCGCCGAAGGCTCGGCCGATCGGTCCTACGGGCTCGCCGTCGCCAAGCTCGCCGGTGTTCCGGCTCCGGTGGTCAAACGTGCGCGCGCGGTGCTTGACAAGCTCGAGAAGGGCCGTGCCGAAACCGGCGGAATTGCCGCAGGTCTGGGCGATCTGCCGCTCTTCGCCGCGGCGGCGGAGGCCGAGGAAGAGCAGTGCGATACCTTGCGCGAAAGCCTGCGCGCGCTCGATATCGATGCACTGAGCCCTCGCGATGCATTGGAAAAGCTTTATGAATTGAAGCGCGAGGTGGGTGAGGACTAACCTACGCTAATTGCCTTTCCACGCGCGTGCGCTAGCATCGTTGTCCATGGCACAGGACGATCCCCCGGTCGACGGCGACGACAAGAGCACCCATTGGGCGGAGTTCCGCACCGATCTGGCCGAGGACCGCACGATCCAGGCGACCGAGCGGACATTTGCCGGTTGGATGCGCACCGCATTTGCCGCGATCGGTATCGGCCTCGCGTTTCGCGCCGTGTTCGGCCAGTTCGATCCGCCCTGGCTGGCCAAGGCGATCGCGACGATGTTCGTGGTCATGGGCGCGATCATCGCCTTCACGGCAGAGCGGCGCGCGTGCCGAACGTTCTCGCGCCTCGACCCACATGAAATCGACCGCCCCGACACGCCGAACATACGCTGGATGGCATGGTCGGTCGTTGCCGGAGCGGTCGTCTTGATCGCGGGCTTCTGGATCCTCAACGACGGATCGATCGGAGCCTAAGCCCGATACGGGCTGTCGAGTTTACTTCTGCGGAATGTCGCCCGGCTTGCGGGCTTTGCCGTACTTGTCGACATTGTCGTCATGATTGGGCTCGCCGGTGTAGGCGCTGTTGTCGATCCGGCCCGAGCTTTCCATGTCGCGCATGTGGTCGATCGTGTCCTGCGTCGAATCGCCCATCAGACCGGATTTGTTCGGGCCCTTCTCGCTTTCGGTGGGAGCGCTGTCGACGCCGGTACCGCGCGCCTGCGCGTCTTCGCTTACTTCCTGCGCCTGGCTCAGGTGATCGTCCTGCTCGTCATTATGGGTTTCGGGAGCAAGTTCGGCCTGGCGCTGTTCCTGGCTCTCGGGCTTGTCGGTGGTCTTGTCGGTCATGGTGTTCTCCTTTGCAGGAGTAACGGGCAGACCATGGCGCGCGTTCCCTAGCGCGTGGGCACCGGGCTCTCGCCGCTGTAATCGTAGAATCCGCGACCCGCTTTGCGCCCGAGCCAACCCGCTTCGACATATTTCACCAGCAGCGGGGCAGGGCGGTACTTGCTGTCTCCAGTGGTGTCGTAAAGCACCTTGATGATCTCGAAGCAGGTATCGAGACCGACGAAATCGGCGAGTTCGAGCGGGCCCATCGGATGGTTGAGACCGAGGCGGCAACCCTTGTCGATATCGGCGATATTGGCGGTCGACTGGCCGAGGACGAAGATCGCCTCGTTGATCATCGGCAGCAGAATGCGGTTGACGACGAAGCCGGGCTCGTCCTGCGACAGCACCACTTCCTTGCCCAGGCCTTCGGCGAAGGCGATCGTCCGATCGGTCGTCTCCTGCGCGGTGGCGAGGCCGGGGATTACTTCGATCAGGCCCATGACGGGCACCGGATTGAAGAAATGCAGCCCGATGAAGCGCTTCGGGTCGGGCGAATGATTGGCCATGCGCGTGATCGGGATCGAACTGGTGTTCGAGGCCAGGATCGCATCGTCGGCCAGAACCTTGCTGGCTTGTTCGAATATCTTGGCCTTGATTTCTTCGCGCTCGGTCGCCGCCTCGATGATGAAGCTCGCCTCGCTCATCGGGCTATAATCGGCGACCGGCTCGATCCGGACCAGCGCGGCGTCTGCATCGGCAGCTTCGATCTTGCCGCGACCGACCTGCTTGGCGAGCGCCGCGTCAATCTTCGCCTTGCCTGCTTCGGCATGCTCCCGATCGATATCAGCCAGCAGCACCTTCATGCCGTTCTGGGCAACCGTCTGGGCTATGCCGGTGCCCATCTGGCCCGCGCCGATAACCGCGATGGTCGTCATGTAGATAGTCCTTTGAAGTGGTCTTAATCGCCGCTCAGCGGTTCGCGCCCGGGACCCACAGCACATCGCCTGGGCCGCCGGCGTTGATCGCGCGGGCGAGAGTGAAGAGATAGTCCGACAGGCGGTTCATATATTGGAGCGCAGCCGGATTGAGGCGATCCTCTGCTGCCAGCGCGGCGACGTCGCGCTCGGCACGGCGGGTGATCGCACGGGCCAGGTGGATGCGCCCCGCAGCCTCGCTTCCGCCCGGGAGGATAAAGCTGGTCAGCGGGTCAAGCGTATCGTTGAGCGCGTCGATCGCACGTTCGAGCCATTCGACCTGTGCGGGGACGATCCGCAGCACCATTTCGCCGGGTGCGAAATCGTCGTCCTCCGCTGCCGGCGTGGCGAGATCGGCGCCGCAATCGAACAGGTCGTTCTGGATCCGGGTCAGATCGGTCGCGGCCTCGCTTCCGACGGCGCAGACGGCAAGCCCGATCGCGCTGTTGGCTTCGTCGACCGACCCGATTGCCGCGATCCGCAGCGAGCTTTTCGGGCATCGCGAACCGTCGACCAGACCCGTCGTCCCGTCATCGCCTGTCCTGGTGTAGATCTTGTTGAGCTTGACCATGGCCGCGCGTCCTCGCGCGATCAGTTGTTCAGCATCAGCAGGACCGCGACCACCACCACGGCGAGCGCCTGCCACTTGATGCGTGCGAACATCATTTCGTTCTGGCGCTTCTGCATCCGGGCCACGTGGTCTCCATCGCTTTCAAGGTCGAGCTTGGTTGTCTGGAGAAACGCGACCACCCCGCGCACGAGGCTGAAGACGACGAAACCGACAAACACAACGAGGAGGAAGATGAGAAAAGTGTTCATGCCGATCCAGATAGGGATTGCGACAGCGTAATGCCAGCGGGGAAACGCTGTGCCCGCAGCGCATCGGCGAGGGCGATGCCATCCTCTCCGGCGCGACGGCGGTCGGAAAGACCCGCCCCGTCCTCGCCAGAACCGCGGCGTTTTGCGAGCTTTCGGCCGTCCTCTTCGACCAGCAGGCCGTGATGGTGCCAGTGCGGCACCGGCAGGTCGAGCAGCGCGATCAGCAGGCGGTGAATGTCGGTCGCCTCGAACAGGTCGGCACCGCGCGTCACCAGCGTAACGCCCTGCGCCGCATCGTCCAGCGTGGCGGCAAGATGGTACGAAGCTGGTGCGTCCTTGCGCGCAAGGATCACGTCGCCGAACCGTTCGGGCCGTGCATCGATGATCCCCGCGATCTCGTCTTCCCAGAACAGCGCACCTGTGCGCGCGGTCGCTTGCTCCATGTCGAGCCGCCATGCCCAGGGGCGATCGTCGGGAATGTCACCCCTGTGTTTCTTGCAGGTGCCCGGATAGACCGGCCCTTCGGGTCCGTCCGCGCGCATCGCGGCTGAAATCTCGGCGCGGGTGCAGCGGCACGGATAGAGCAGTCCGTCGGCCTTGAGCCGGTCGAGCGCCGCGTCGTAGCTTTCGAGCCGTTCGGACTGTCGCACCACCGGGCGGTCGCTTTCGATTCCCAGCCAGGCGAGATCGGCGAGGTGCTCCTCGATCCATTCGTCGCGGCTGCGTTCGCCATCGATGTCCTCCACCCGGATCAGGAATTCCCCGTCCCGTTCGTGCGCGAGATCGTGGGCGACCAGCGCGGCATAGGCGTGGCCCAGATGCAAAGGGCCGTTGGGGCTGGGGGCGAAGCGGGTGACCGTGGTCATATCTCTCTTATAGCCATGACTGTGGATAGCGCGACTCGGCGATTGTCATGGACTTGACGCAATTTTTCGCTTTTGCTCACTTCGCAATTGATCGGGGAGGGCGCAGCACGTGTTCAAGGCCGAACTTCTGGAACGGGCAGCGCGCTTTCGCAGTGCGGACGAGGATCCCTGCCGGAAGCTGGAGAGCTGTCCGGCCCTCGTCCTCAATGCCGACTACACCCCGCTTTCCTATTACCCGCTCAGCCTGTGGCCGTGGCAGACCGCAATCAAGGCGATCTTCCTCGATCGGGTGGACGTGATCGCGAGCTACGACCGCGAGGTCCATTCGCCCAATCTTGACATGCAGATCCCGAGCGTGATTGCGTTGAAGCAATATGTGAAGCCGTCCGAATTTCCGGCCTTCACCCGTTTCAACCTGTTCCTGCGCGATCGCTTCGCCTGCCAGTTCTGCGGCAGCATGCACAATCTGACCTTCGACCACGTCGTCCCGCGCCGGCTCGGCGGCAAGACCACGTGGGAGAACATCGCCACCGCCTGCGCGCCGTGCAACATGAAGAAGGGCGGCCGCACGCCCAAGCAGGCGGGCATGCAGCTCTATGCCGAGCCGATCCGGCCGACACACTGGCAGTTGCAACAGCACGGCAAGATGTTCCCGCCCAACTACCTCCATGAAACCTGGCGCGACTGGCTCTACTGGGACATCGAACTGGAGGCGTGAGGTGAAGAAGGGAAGCGGGCTCGCGCGCGCCCAGCCTGTCATATCCAAGGAAGAACTGGCGCAGCTGCCGACAGGGGCACTTCTCGCACGGCTGAAAAGACTGCGCTGGTGAGAGGACGGTCGGGAGCATTCCGATTTGACCGACGCCGAGATTCAGTCTGTCGATGGCAAGATTCTGTTCAAGGAACAGGAAGCTTGGCGAACGGCTTACGGCCAGCTCAAACAGGAGCTCGCGACGCGCGAGCACATCGACAACAAGCCCTGAGCGCTATCGACCCGCCAGTTTCTTCGCGCGGCGCCGCTGCACCGAGCTGCCGATCCCCGCGGCCTCGCGATATTTCGCGACCGTGCGGCGCGCGACATCGAAGCCGCGCTCTTTCAGCAGCGCCACCAGCGCATCGTCGGAGAGGATCTTCTTCGGGTCCTCGGCATCGGTCAGCCCCCTGATCGCGGCCTTGACCGCCTCGGCGCTGGCGCCTTCGCCGTCCGATGACGACACCCCGCTGGAGAAGAAATACTTGAGTTCGAACGTTCCGCGTGGGCAATGGAGGTATTTGTTCGAGGTCACGCGGCTGACCGTGCTTTCGTGCATCTCGATCTCTTCGGCTACCGTGCGCAGGGTCAGCGGCTTCAGTTCGGACACGCCGCGGCGGAAAAAGCCGTCCTGCGCTTTCACGATGGCGCGCGCGACCTTCAGGATCGTCTTCTGGCGCTGGTCGAGCGCCTTGATCAGCCATTTCGCATCGGCCAGCTTTTCCGAAAGCCACCCGCGAGAATGTTTGTCCGAGCAATCCTGTTTCAGTTCGAGGAAATAGTCGCGATTGACCACCAGGCGCGGCAGCGTGTCGCGATTGATGCGGATTTTCCAGCCACCCTCGTCGCTCGGCGCGAGCAGCACGTCGGGCACCACCGGCGCGCTCGCCCCGCCGCCATATTGCAGGCCGGGTTTGGGGTCGTAGCGGCGCAATTCGGCCAGCATGTCGGAGAAATCGTCCTCATCGACATTGCAGAGCTTGCGCAACCGCGTGAAATCGCCGCGCGCGAGCCAGTCGAGGTGATCGATCAACCGCGCCATGCACGGATCGTAGCGATCGGCTTCCCTGGCCTGCAGCGCCAGGCATTCGGACAGCGAGCGCGCCCCGACCCCGGTCGGATCGAGCGTCTGCACCAGTTCCAGCGCCTGTTCGGCCTCGCTTTCGCCGACGCCGAGCAGTTCCGCCACTTCGCGCAGCTTGATCGAAAGGTATCCAGCCTCGTCGATCGCATCGACGATCGCGTGCGCGAGCAGGGCTTGTCGCTCGTCGGCTGCGACCGGGCCGATTTGCGCGTGGAGATGTTCGGCCAGCGTCGGCCCGTCACCGCTTTCGTTTTCGAGGCCCGGCAGATCGTCGGCACCGGCCGCGCTGCCCGATGCTGCCGACCAGTCGCCGGTATCGTGATCGCGGTCGAGCGCGCTCTCGTCGATGTCGAGCGCACCGCTATCGCCATCCATCGCATCGGCATGGTGTTCTTCGGGGGCGGGCGCGTCCTCGCCGGAATCGGCTTCGCGCCGCTGGTCGCCGACATCGAGCAGCGGATTGCTCTCCAGCGCATCGCCGACGAAGGTCTCGATTTCGAGATTGGACAGCGCCAGCAGCTTGATCGCCTGCTGCAGCTGCGGCGTCATCACCAGCGATTGCGACTGGCGAAGGTCCAGGCGCGGCCCGAGAGACATCGTTACGTCACAACTCGAAGTTCTCGCCGAGATAGAGGCGGCGCACGTTTTCGTCGGCGACGAGCTCTTCCGGGCTTCCGGCGAACAGCACCTGTCCGCCATAGATGATGCAGGCGCGATCGACAATTTCGAGCGTTTCGCGCACGTTGTGATCGGTGATCAGCACGCCGATCCCGCGGGTCTTCAGATCGGCGACGAGATCGCGAATGTCGCTGATCGAGAGCGGGTCGATCCCGGCGAAGGGTTCGTCGAGCAGCATGATCGAGGGCTTGGCCGCCAGTGCGCGAGCGATTTCGCAGCGGCGGCGTTCGCCGCCCGAGAGCGCCATGGCCGGGCTTTCGCGCAGGCGGGTGAGGCCGAATTCGTCGAGCAGGCGTTCGAGCTCGCTGGCGCGTACTTCCTTGTCGGGCTCGACCAGCTCGAGCACGGCGGCGATGTTTTGTTCGACCGTGAGCCCGCGAAAGATCGAGGTTTCCTGCGGCAGGTAACCGAGACCAAGGATCGCGCGGCGATACATCGGCAGGCCCGTCACATCGATGCCGTCCATCAGGATGCGCCCGGCATCGGGTTTGACGAGGCCCATCACCGAATAGAAACAGGTCGTCTTGCCCGCGCCATTGGGGCCGAGCAGGCCGAGCACTTCGCCTTTGCCGACGGTCAGGGAGATGTCCGAGAGGACCTGCTTCTTGTCGTAGCTCTTGGCGATCGAGACCACTTCGAGCCCCCCTTGCGGGATCGGCTCGGCAGCCTTGGCAGGCGATACGTCTTCTGATGTGGCAGGCATTTCCATCGCTGTGCCATAGCATTCTGCGCGCGCTGTTCCACCCCCGTCGAAACCGTTTGGCAGGCTTCGTGCATGGCCCGTCGAGACGGCGCGCCGGGACAGGCGCGTGGCCATGCGTGCAGAAATGCGCACGGCTGCGGTCGCAATGTGGTTGCGGTCGGCCCCGGTTGGTGGTTTACTGCGCGCTTCGGCACTGGGGAGAGACCGACATGGCGCAAGCGCTGCACGAAGAGCATGAAGGCGAGCAACAGCGGAGCCGTCCGCTCGATTGGCGCAAGAAGATGAGCGATCATATCGCTTACGCGCTGCTGGTTTACACCGCCCTGCAGATCTTCGTGACCGTCGAAGCCATGACCGCGCCGGGCGCGTCGATCGCGCCCTATCTGGCGCTGGCCGTGCTCGTCGCGCTCGTCATTCCCGCCTGTAAGGCTTACGAATCGTGCTGGATGAAAATGAACGATGCGCAGGCGGCAGACCCGGCTTACGAACCGCGCTATCGCAAGTCGGTGATCGGTTTGTGGGTGCTCGCGATCGGTTTGCCGCTGGTTCTGGCAGGCGTCTTCAAGGCGCTCGACACGCTGATCTGACCATTCGCTATATCCTGACATTACTGGCCGGATTGCTCGCCCTGTGGACGGCGCCGGCGGCTGCGCTCGTCCCGAGTGCCGGTTCCGCGACCGAGAGTACCCCTGCTGCAACGCCTGCCACCACGCAGGAAATCGATGCAGAGGCCGGCGCGGAGAACGATGCGGCGATCGCTCGCCGCCTGCGTGGCATCCTCGCCCAACTGCCGGCTTTCGAAGACGTGTTGATCGATGTCAGCGAGGGCGTCGTCGTCCTTTCGGGCACCGTGCCCGACGAGGCGGACAAGGCCCGCGCGGAGGAGATCGCGGCGCGCATCTCCGGCGTGGTGACGATCGAGAACCAGCTGGAGCGCGATCTGTCGGTCGATCAGGCCGGCGGGGCGATCGATTCGCTGGCCTCGAAGCTCGATGGTCTGCGCGCGATGGCGCCGCTGGCGGGAGTCGCGCTGCTGGTGGCGATCGCGATCGCCGCGTTCGGATATTTGCTGGCCGGGCTGACCGGCTTGTGGCGGCGGATCGCGCCCAATCCGTTTCTCGCCGATCTGATCGCATCCGCGCTGCGCTTCGTGTTCGTGATCCTCGGGCTGGTGATCGCGCTCGACATGCTCGGTGCCGGCGCCTTGCTCGGCGCGGTGCTGGGCGGAGCGGGCGTGATCGGGATCGCGCTCGGTTTCGCGATGCGCGACACGATCGAGAATTACGTTGCTTCGCTGATGCTCAGCCTGCGCCAGCCCTTCCGAGCCAACGACCATGTGGTGATCGACGATCTCGAAGGCCGCGTGATCCGGCTGACCAGTCGTGCGACGGTGCTGATGACGCTCGAGGGCAACCATTTGCGCATTCCCAACGGGCAGGTCTTCAAGGCGGTGATCGTCAATTACACGCGCAACCCGCAGCGGCGGTTCGAATTCCAGCTCGGGATCGATGCTGACGACGATCCCGATGCCGCACGGAGGGTGGGGCGCGAGGCGTTGGCGGCGCTTCCCTTCGTGCTGGCCGATCCGGCTCCCGAGGTACGGACGGTCGAGGTCGGCGATTCGAACATCCTGCTCGCCTTCCTCGCTTGGGTCGATCAGTCCGATACCGACTGGCACAAGGCCAAGAGCCGGGCGATCGGCGCGGTCAAGAAGGCGGTCGAGGACGCCGGGTTCGCGATCCCCGAGCCGATCTACCGTCTGCGCTTCGATTCGCGCACTGATCCACTGCCGATGTCGCAGGTTGGCGAGGGCAAACCTGCGCCCCAGCCTGCCGCTCGAAAGCCAGCCACACCGGCGCCGACCGCCGAAGACGAGGACGTCACTCCGCAAAACGAGATTGCCGAACTGGTGGAAAAGGAACGGCGCACCGACACCGAGCCGGACAAGGACCTGCTCGATGACGGGCGCCCGGTCGAGTGAGGTCGATCGCTCACCCGGCGGCGGGTGAGCGATCAGGCCAAGCCTAGATCAGGCAGGAGCGTTCTTCGATCTCGATTGCCATCAGGTTCCGTCCCGGATAGCGGGCGGATTCGGTGGTGAAATCGCAATAGGTGATATCCCAGCCTGCCAGCTGCCGGGGCTGGAGCCAGTTGGTCGTGTCGTAATAGCGCACGATCATCAGGTAGGGTTCGGTGGGATAGGGCGGGTCGCTTGGATCGGCCATTGCACTTGGTGCGGCCAACAATGTGGCAGCGGCTGCCACGGCAAGCATAAGCTTCTTCGACATTTGATCCTCCTGCTGCTGCGACTTCGTTCGAAGCCGGTGAAATCATAGGCTGAAGACGGCAGGAGTCGAATAGAACCGGAATAGACCAGAAAATGGCATGAAGTTGTCGTGACGTGAAATGAAACGGGATGCGGCTGCCGTGAAGTTTCCTCCACGCATTCGCATCCCGTCATTTCGAACAATCATCGATCCGCTGTATGTTTTGTTACAGCGAATCGGATCGTTTGATGTGGTATTATTGCTTGGCGCGCTCGATGCTTTCCAGCACGATCCGCTTGGCTTCCGCGGCATCGCCCCATTCGCCGACGCGGACCCATTTTTCGGCTTCCAGATCCTTGTAGTGGGTGAAGAAGTGCTCGATCTGCTGGAAGATGATCGAGGGAAGGTCCTTCGTTTCGCCCACGTCCGAGTAATAGGGGAAGGTCGTGTCGACCGGCACGCAGATTAGCTTTTCGTCGCCGCCATGCTCGTCTTCGAGGTTGAGCACGCCGATGGGGCGCGCACGCACCACGCAGCCCGCGATGAAGGGGCTTCGTGCGATCACCAGCGCGTCGAGCGGGTCGCCATCGGGCGACAGTGTGTGCGGCACGAAGCCGTAGTTCGCGGGGTAGCGCATCGGCGTGTGGAGGATGCGATCGACGAACAACGCGCCCGATTCCTTGTCGAACTCGTACTTCACGGGTTCGCCGCCGGTCGGCACTTCGATGATGACGTTGAGGCTTTCGGGCGGATTGTCGCCGGTCGGGATCTTGTCGATGCGCATTATTTCGTTTCCGTCAGAGGTTCGAGGAGGCGGTCGATGGAGGTTTCGCCGCTCTGGGTTTTTTCGAGATGGGGGTATTTCAGACCGCCGTCATAGGCGATGTCGACGGTCCGATAGCGTCCGCCGCGCTCGAGCAAAAGTGTGATTTTTCCGGCGTCCTTGGCGGCGGTGATCGCGTCCTTGATCCGGTCGCGCGAATATTCGAGCCCGTTGACCGCGACGATACGCGAGCCGTCGACGATATCGTTCCGGAAGGCGATCCCGTTCCAGATGATGTTCGAGACCTCGCCGGTTCCGTCGACGCCCATGCCGAGCGAGTGGCGCAGATCGATGCTCTGGCTCGCGCCTTCGACCTGCTTTTCATACGCGTTGGGTTCTTCGCGGTAGACGATCTGGTAGCCGCCCTTCTCGATCCCTGCGACCGGCGCGGGCTGGCCTGAACGGCGCAGGCGGGTGGTGAGGAAACCGGCCCAGTCATAGGGCGCGACGGCGTTGAGCGCCGCGACCACGTCGTCGAACGTGTAGGTTACCGTGCCCCAGTCGCCATCCTCGATCCCGAAGAAGCCGCGTGCGAAATCGTTCAGCGATTTGCGCCCGTCGGTCAGCTCGCGGATGGTCATGTCGGCTTCGAGCCAGACCAGCGATCCTTCGACGTAATAGTCTTCCGAGCGCTGCCAGCTGTCGAACGGCTTGGCCTTGCGCGCGGCGATGATCGGATCGTGGGTCGTGTCCTCGACCGAACGCCATTCGCGACCCGGCTCCAGCGCATAGCCGGCGGCCGAACGCGCCCAGCTGCCGAGCGCAAGATCCTTCGATTGCAGGCCAGAACGGACCGCCAGGATCGTATCCCAATAGCTGGTCTGACCTTCATAGACCCACAGCAGATTGTCCTGCATCGGCGTGCGGTAGTCGGGCGTCCAGAGGAGAGCAGGACGGCGGAACTTGCCGTTCCAGCTATGCGTCATCTCGTGCGGCAGCAGGCCGCGTTCCCAGCCATTGTTCTCGTAATCGGTGAAGTAATCCCTGGCCCTTGTATTCTCCGAGCTGCGATGGTGCTCCAGCCCGATCCCGCCCAATTCGTCGGTCAAACCAAGCAGGAATTCGTAACGATCGAAGTGTTTCGATCCGAACAGCGCGATCGCTTCGTCCACCAGGCGGCGGTGCTGTTCGATCTGTTCGGGCGTGGCTTCGAGATATTTGGGCTCGTCGGCCCAGACGTTGAGCGCCACGTCCTGACCGAGATCGAAGCGCTTGTAATAAGGACCGGCGAACATCGGGCTGTCGACCAGCGTTTCATAATCGGTGACGCCATAGGTGATCGTGGTGGCGTCGTCGTTCCGGGCGGTGGTACCGCCATCGAGCGCGGCCACGCCGGTCCATCCCGCGGGCAGGTCGATCGTCGGCTGCACCGGGATGCGGCGGGTGTAATAGCCCGCCGGGTAGAGCGAGACCTGTTCCCACTGCACATTCATCATCGCCGGCGTGATGACGATCCGGCCCTCATTCCCCTCGAGCGGCGAGACGAACTGGAATTCCACGTCGAGCTGCGACACGCCCGCCGGCACGTCGACGGCGAAGGCATAGACATCGAGCGGGTCGCGCACCCATTCCAGCTTTTCGCCACTGGCGCGGATCACCAGTCCGGCAAGCTCCGAAACGGCGCCGCGCGGAGAGTGCTTGCCCGGCAGCCATTCGGGGTAGAGGAGCGTCATCGGCCCTGCACCCGTTACCGGGATCGTCTGTTGAACGCGGAAGATCCGCCGCCCCACATCGGTCGCATCGACATGCAGTGTCATCGTGCCCGGATAGGCTTCGTCGCGCGGCAGCGGGGTAGAATCGTCGAGGGCAACAGCTGTTGGCTGGGCGGTCGCTGCGTCCTGCGCGATGGCGGGACTGGTTGTAAGGAGGAGGGCGGGGAGGAGGGCGGCGATGAAGGATGAGGATTTACGCATGGCGCTTCCTTGGCGGGTTTCGCCGATAGGGTCCAGTGGTTAGCCACGCCTCTGGTTGCCGGACTTTCATTGCCCTCCCAATCCGGCTAATCGCGCGCCATCATGGCAGACACACCCCAGCCCATTCGCGGAACCCAGGATATTTTCGGCGCCGATGCCGAGGCCTTCGGATTCGTCGTCGAAACCTTCGAACGCGTGCGGCGGCTCTATCGCTTCCGCCGCGTGGAAATGCCGGTCATCGAAAAAACCGGCGTGTTCGCGCGCTCGCTCGGCGAGACGACCGACGTGGTCTCGAAAGAGATGTACACGTTCGACGATCGCAGCGACGAATCGATCACCCTGCGGCCCGAATTCACCGCCGGGCTGGTGCGCGCTTTCGTCACCAACGGCTGGCAGCAGCATGCCCCGCTGAAGCTGGCGACGCATGGGCCGCTGTTCCGCTACGAGCGCCCGCAAAAGGGGCGCTATCGCCAGTTCCACCAGATCGACGCGGAAATCATCGGCGCGGGCGAGCCGCAGGCCGATGTCGAGCTGCTGGCGATGGCCGATCAATTGCTCAAGGAACTGGGTATTGCCGACGGAATCACGCTCCAGCTCAACACGCTGGGCGATGCCGCAAGCCGGGACGCCTGGCGAGATGCGCTGGTCGGGCATTTCGAACGCGTGAAGGACGAATTGTCCGAAGACAGCCAGGATCGCCTGAGCCGCAACCCGCTGCGCATTCTCGACAGCAAGGACCCGCGCGATCGCAAGCATGTCGAGACTGCGCCGGTGATCGACGATTACCTGTCGGACGAGGCGGAAGATTTCTTCGGCGCGGTCACAACCGGGCTGAATGCCGCGGGCGTCGAATGGACGCGCGCCCCGCGCCTTGTCCGTGGCATGGATTACTACCGCCACACCGCGTTCGAATTCGTCACCGACCGGCTCGGCGCGCAAGGCACCGTGCTGGGCGGTGGCCGCTATGACGGGCTGGTCGAGCAATTGGGCGGCAATGCGACCCCGGCGGTCGGCTGGGCAGCAGGCATCGAGCGGCTGGCGATGCTGGTGGCCGAACGCGACGAACCGCACGCCGATTTCGCGCTGGTGCCGATGGGCAGCGACGCTGATCTCGCGGCGACCTCGATCTCGGCCGATTTGCGCCGCGCGGGCCACACGGTCGAGCTTGCCTATCGCGGCAATATGAAGAAGCGCATGAAGCGCGCCGACGAAAGCGGGGCGGGCTATGCGATCATCATCGGGGACGACGAGCTGGCCGAAAACGAAGCCACGGTGAAAAACCTCCAGAGCGGCGAGCAACAGCGTGTCGCGCTGGGCCGCCTGGTGGAGCATTTCCGCGCGTAGCATTCTTATCGCCCCGGCCTTGATCCGGGGCCGGTGCTTTCTTTGACGCCGCGCTGCAAGAAAAGCATCGTCCCGGATCAAGTCCGGGATGACGAATGAGAGATTATTGCCTTTGACCATTCCCGCCGAACGCCTCGACCAGATCGCCAACCGTTTCGCAGAGCTCGAAGCGCGGATGGCGAGTGGCACGCTGGAGGGTGAAGAGTTCGTTTCCGCGAGCCGCGACTATGCCGAGCTCGAGCCAGTTGCGAAAATCGCCTCCGAAGTGAAAGCGATGCGGGCTGAAATGGCAGATTTGAGCGAGCTCGTTTCCGACCCGGAAATGAAAGCGCTGGCCGAGGAAGAGCTTGCCGAACTGAAGGCGAAACTGCCCGATGCCGAGCGCCGCCTCGCCGCCGCGATGCTGCCGCGCGACAGCGCCGATGCCAAGCCTGCCATGCTCGAAATCCGCGCCGGAACGGGCGGAGACGAGGCCGCGCTGTTCGCGGGCGATCTCTACCGCATGTATGAAGGCTATGCCGCCGAGCGTGGATGGAAGGTCGAGCCGGTCTCGATGAGCGCGTCGGATGTCGGCGGGTTCAAGGAAATCGTGGCGAATGTGAAGGGCACCGGCGTGTTCGCCAAGCTCAAGTTTGAAAGCGGCGTTCACCGAGTGCAGCGTGTGCCGGTGACCGAAAGCGGTGGGCGCATCCACACTTCTGCTGCGACGGTGGCGGTGCTGCCAGAGGCCGACGAGGTCGACATCCAGATCGACCCGACCGACCTCAAGATCGATACCTATCGCGCCAGCGGTGCGGGTGGCCAGCACGTCAACACCACCGACAGCGCGATCCGCATCACCCATCTGCCGACCGACACGGTCGTGACCTGCCAGGACGGACGCAGCCAGCACAAGAATCGCGAAAAGGCGATGCAGGTCCTCCGCGCACGCCTGTTCGAAAAGCAGCGCGATGCGCTCGAAGGGGCAGAGGCCGAGGCGCGTAAGGCGATGGTCGGTTCGGGGGATCGTTCCGAACGGATCCGGACCTACAATTTCCCGCAAGGCCGCGTGACCGATCACCGCATCGGGCTGACCTTGCAGAAATTGCCGCAGATCCTCGAAGGGCCGGGTCTGGCCGAGGTGATCGACACCCTGATCGCCGAGGACGAGGCGAAGCGCCTCGCTGCGATGGAAGAGTGACTGTCGCCGAGGCGTTGCGCGATGCGACCGCGCGTCTCGCCGACAATGGCGACACCGCGCGGATCGATGCCGAAATGCTGATGGCGCACGCCCTGGGCATGTCGCGGTCGGACATGTTGCTCAAGGCGATGCGCGATCCCACCCCTGCCGATTTCGCCGACATGGTCGAGCGGCGCGCAAGCCATGAGCCGGTCGCCTACATCGTCGGGCAGAAGGAATTTTACGGTCTCGATTTCACCGTGCGCCCCGGCGTGCTGATCCCGCGCGGCGATAGCGAGACGATCGTTCGGGCAGCGCTCGATCGAGCGCCGCGTGCTCGCCGCGTACTCGATCTCGGCGTCGGCAGCGGGGCGCTCTTGCTGGCGACGCTGTCCGAAATGCCGAAAGCGGAAGGGGTGGGAGTCGATGCTTCGCCGGTCGCCATCGACGTCGCGACAGGCAATGCACAATCGCTAGGGCTGGGCGATCGGGTCGATTTTCTTCGGGCAAGCTGGCGAAACATCGGATGGCGCGACGCGCTCGGCCGGTTCGACCTCGTCCTGTGCAATCCGCCCTATGTCGAGGACGACGCCGCGCTCGATCCCGATGTGCGCGATTTCGAACCGGGCGAAGCGCTGTTTGCCGGACGCGAGGGGCTCGACGATTATCGCCTGCTGCTGCCGCAGCTCGCCTGGTTGCTGGACGACAGCGGCGTGGCGGTGTTCGAAATCGGCTATCGGCAGGCCGATGCAGTTTCCCAGATCGCCGCGGGAAATGGCTTCGAGACCGAGTTGCGGCGCGATCTCGCCGATCGGCCGCGTGCACTTATCCTGCGCCGAATACCATAAGGGCTTGGCAAGGAGGGTAAGGCACGCTACCCCGATAGTCGTTTCGGCAGAGACCCACGGGTTGGCCGGACAATGCCCCTGACCAGAATTGCATCTCTCGCGCCCGCTCGGGCTCGTGCACAGGTCAAGAAAGTCAACGGGACGGGCCCGCGCGAAGGTCGCGCGGGAGGCATGGTCGGCAATGCCGACGCCATTAGGGAACACGAATCCTTGAGCAATAATCGTGGTAACAATCGTCGTCGCGGTCGCGGCGGCAATCGGTCGCAGAACAACCAGTTTCCGAACCGCATCGACAGCCGGGCGCGCGGCAATGCCGCCCAGCTGCTCGACAAGCATAAGAAACTGGCCAACGACGCGCAGATGAACGGCGATCGCGTGCAGGCGGAATACCACCTGCAATTCGCCGATCACTATTTCCGTGTCATCGCCGACAACAAGGCGCGTCAGGACGAGCAGCGCTCCAAGCGCGACGACGATCGCGATTCGAAACCGCAGAACCAGCGCGACGACAATCGTGACGCGAAGCAGCAGAACCAGCAGCAGCGCGACGATAATGACGACGATGACGATGGTCAGGACAATCGTCCCAAGCGCACCCGTCGCCCGCGCAAGAGCGAGGGCGAGGAAGCGACCCAGGGGCGCGAGGCGGCCGAAGGCAAGGACAGCGGCGAAGAGGAAAATCCCTTCACCCGAAAGCGCCAGAGCAAGGCTGCCGCGAAGGCTCCGGCCAAGCCGCGTGCGCCGCGCAAGACGAGTGCCAAGGCCAAGTCTTCGGACAACGACACCAACGGTCTCGATCCGAGCGCGCTGCCGCCGTCGATTGGCGACGATGCGGGCGAGGATGCACCCAAGCCGCGCCGCCGTACGCGTCGCGCCGCGGGCGACGATGCCGCCGAAGCGGTAGGCTAAGCACGCAGGATGGGCTCGCTGCAGCAGCGCGCCCGGACCGGCGCCGGCAGGCTGGCGGGTTTGCCGGCGGCCTATCCGCGGCTCGCATCGCTGGCCTCGGGCGCGCTCGCCGCGCTCGGTTTCCAGCCTTACGGATTATGGCCGCTCGCCCTCGTCGGGCTGGCAATTTTCGTCGCGGTCGTTTCCGCTGCGCCGACCTGGCGCTCGGCGCTGGCACGCGGCTGGTGCTTCGGCTGGTCGCATTTCGCGCTAGGCAACAGCTGGATCGCCATCGCCTTCACATACCAGGGCAATATGCCGACCTGGCTCGGCGTCGTCGCGGTCTTGCTGCTTGCGGTCTATCTCGCCGTGTTCCCGGCATTGGCCGCGCTCGGCGGCTGGTGGCTGGCAGGGAAGAGGCGGCGCGCCTGGCCGATGGTCCCCGCGCTGGCGGGAAGCTGGATCGTTGCCGAATGGATCCGCAGCTGGGCGTTTTCGGGCTATGCCTGGAACCCGCTGGCGATGATCGCGCTTGGCCCGTTCGATCGACCGGGTCTTGCCGGTCTGTCGTCATTCACCGGAACGTACGCGCTGTCAGGCGTGGTTCTGGCGCTCGGCGGATGCTGGTGGCTGGCGACGCGTAAGGCGGACCGTCGCCTCGCGATGGTCATGCTTGCGGTGGTGCCTATCGTTGTACTGGTCTGGGCATTCCCGGCCCCCGAACAACACGAAGGGACACTGCGCTACACGCTGGTTCAGCCCGACATCCGGCAAGAGGTGCTCAACGAGCGCGCGTTTTTCGAAGAGAATTTTGCCAAGACGGCATCGTTGTCGCTGCCCGAGAACATGGAACCGAGGCTGGTCCTGTGGCCCGAATCGGGGATCATGGATTTCCTGCGTGAAGGCTATCCGTACCGCTTTTACCTGCGCTTCAACTATCTCGCGGATCCCCTCGCCTCGAAGCGGCGCATCGCGCGGGTGATCGGCGGCAATTCGATGCTGCTTTCGGGCACGCAGGATCTCGAGATCGACGATGGCACGCTGGTCGGCGCGCGCAATTCGGTGACCGCGCTCGACGGAAGCGGACAGATCCGCGCGAGCTACGACAAGTCGCACCTCGTGCCCTATGGCGAATACCTGCCAATGCGTCCGGTGCTCGAGCCGCTGGGCCTGTCGCGGCTGGTGCCGGGCGCGGTCGATTTCTTCCCGGGCCCCGGGCCTCGTACGCTCGATCTCGGCCAATATGGCAGGGCCGGGGTGCAGGTTTGCTACGAGATCGTGTTCAGTGGCGAGGTCGTCGATCGATCGGACCGGCCCGACTACATCTTCAACCCGTCCAACGATGGCTGGTTCGGCCCCACCGGCCCGCCGCAGCACCTCGCTCAGGCGCGAATGCGCGCGATCGAAGAGGGGCTGCCGGTACTGCGCTCGACCACCACCGGGGTCAGTGCCGTCATCGATGCGCACGGCATCGTCCGCAAGTCCATACCCCGCCATCGGGCCGCGCGGCTGGACGGGCTGGTGCCGCCTGCGGGAGCGCCTACCTGGTTCGCGCGTTTGGGCAATTGGCTGGCGCTCGGATGGGCGCTCGTATTTTGCGTAATCGCGCTTGTTGCCAGTCGCCGCGGGCGGGTCTAGGACAGGTCGCACATAAAGCTTTCTTTATATGAGGTTGTAATGCGCTCCGACTACCTGTTCACGTCCGAAAGCGTTTCCGAAGGCCACCCGGACAAGGTATCCGACCAGATTTCCGATGCGATCGTCGACCTGATGCTGTCGAAAGACCCCGAATCGCGGGTCGCGTGCGAAACCATGACCACCACGCAACTCGTGATCCTGTCGGGCGAGATTCGCTGTGCACCGATGTATGACGAAAACAATGCTGATTGGGCCGAGAATGGCGGCTGGGCCCCGGGCGCGCGCGACGAGATCGAACAGGCCGTGCGGCGCATTGTACGCGATATCGGTTACGAGCAGGAAGGCTTTCACTGGGAAACGCTGACCTTCGAGAATCACCTCCACGGACAGTCGAGCGAGATCGCGCAAGGCGTGGATGCGAGCGGCAACAAGGATGAAGGCGCTGGCGACCAGGGCATCATGTTCGGCTTTGCCTGCGACGAGACGCCCGACCTCATGCCGGCGACGCTCGATTACAGCCACAAGATCCTCCACCGCCTCGCCAAGGATCGCAAGAGCGGCGCCGCGCCGTTCCTCGAGCCCGATGCCAAGAGTCAGCTCACCCTTCGCTATGAGAACGGCAAACCGGTGGAATGCACCGCAGTCGTGGTCTCCACCCAGCACGCCAAGGGATATGACGAGGGCGAAAAGGAAGCCGAACTCAAGGCCTATGTGAAGAAAGTCGTCGGCGAGATCCTGCCCGCAGGCTGGATCACCGAGACGACCGAGTGGCACATCAATCCGACCGGGGCGTTCGAAATCGGCGGTCCCGATGGCGATGCCGGGCTTACCGGCCGCAAGATCATCGTCGATACCTATGGCGGGGCAGCCCCGCATGGCGGCGGCGCGTTCAGCGGCAAGGACCCGACCAAGGTCGATCGCAGCGCGGCGTATATCACGCGTTATCTCGCCAAGAACATCGTCGCGGCCGGTCTGGCATCGCGCTGCACGATCCAGCTGGCTTATGCGATCGGGGTGTCCAAGCCGCTGTCGCTTTATGTCGATACCCACGGCACGGGGACGGTCGACGACGCGGCGATCGAGGATGCGATCCGCGGAATCGAGAAACTCGGCGGCCTGACCCCGCGCGGCATCCGCATGCATCTCGGCCTCAACAAGCCGATCTATCGCAAAAGCGCCGCCTACGGCCATTTCGGTCGCGACGTCGATGGCGACCACTTCCCGTGGGAACGTACCGATTTGGTGGACGATCTGAAAGCCGCCTTGGCCTGATCGCATCGATACTGGAAACGAAAAGGGCGGCCCCCACGCGGGAGCCGCCCTTTTTCTTTGGCGAAGACGATCAGGCCGAGCGGACTTGATCTTCGCGGAGCCATTCGCCGACCTTCCGGCCGAACTTGGCGATCGCATTCATATTGAAGAAGTGCATGGCGCCCAAGACGACGACAACGATGCCGATTTTGCTCGAAAGAAAGCGGATCGTGTCCGCGACCGTTTCAGGAGGGCGGCCGAAGCGCAAAGTGAGCAGTATCCAGCCCAAATTGACGAGGTAGAATCCGACCACGAGCAAGTGGTTGGTTGAGCGCGCAAGCGTGTCGTCGTGACCGAAGCATTCCTTCAGGAACACGATGCCGTTGGCCGACAAGATATGCGCGACCCACACCGTGAGTGCGATGCTGATTGCCAGATAAAGGCCGAGTGCAACAGTTTCCATCATTTCCTCCTGTTAGTTCTGTAAATAGAGAAATCAGTGGGCGTGGTGAGGCGGCATGGGGAGATCCTTTTAATGGACTGTCAGGAAATCTTGCGTGAGCCGGGCAGGAGGCGCGCTACACGGCCGCCCAATTTCATAAGAGTTACGAGGGTTGATTTCGGCAGGCCACGCACATCATCGTACCAATTGGCAAGCGTGCCGATGAAAGTGTGCATATTGCCGATCCGCTCGCGGATATGCGGCGGCACATCGTCACGCCCGTCGAGCGAAGTGGAAAGGTCGGACATGAACGCGATCGTCGGATCGATTTCGCGCTTCTTCCGCTCGGTCACGATTCGTGTGAGCAGTTCCCACAGATCGGTTCCGGCAACGAAGTGATCGCGCCGGTCTCCTTCAACATGGACCCGCCGAACAATGCCGTAGCCCTGCAATTCCTTGAGTCCGTTCGAGACGTTGGAGCGGGCCAGCCCGAGCGTTTCCGAGATGATCTCTGCATGCACTGGCCGGTCCGAAAGATAGAGCAGCGCATGGATCTGAGCGACCGAGCGGTTGACCCCCCATTCAGTGCCCATTTCTCCCCAGTGGAGTATGAAGCTACGGGCTTCAGGGATATCCAGAATACCGGTCACGACTCAGCCAATCCTTATTTCTGTAAAAACAGAAATAGCGAAAACCACATGTTCGTCAAGTGACGTAATGTACTCTGGCAGTCAGTCTCGAGTGTGTTCGCCTTGGGTCGGGGACGGGGCGTCGAGCGTAAGCTCCGCGTCGGAAAAGCGGAAAGGGCTGCGCAGCGAGGGCGTTCCATCGCAATCGAGCTTCATGCCGCGCGCAACAACCTGGGGGTCGGCAAAGACCTCGTCCAGATCGTTGATTGGTCCCGCTGGGACGCCAGCTGCGGCGCACGCCTTCAGCAGATCAGCGCGATCGCGCTTGGAGGTTTCATCTGCGATGATTGCGTCGATCTCCGCCCGATTGGCGAGGCGATCGGCATTGGTTGCAAAGCGCGGTTCGTCGAGCAGATCGTCACGGCCAAGCAGGCCGAGCAGCTTGCGGAACAGCCGGTCGTTGGCCGGCGCCAGCACCACCGGACCGTCCTTCGTCGGAAACACGCCATAGGCGCTGACCTGGGCGTGGCTGTTGCCCATGCGCGGCGGGTTTGCGCCGGTGGCGAAGAAGCTCAATGCCTGATTGGCGAGCAGCGAAACCGAACAATCGAGCAGAGCCATGTCGATATGCTGGCCGCGTCCGGTGCGTGCGCGCATGACCAGCGCCGACTGGATCGCGATCACCGACCATAGGGCGCAGGACAGGTCCGAGATCGAGACTCCAGCCTTCATCGGCTCGCCATCCGGCTCCCCGGTCAGGCCCATGAAACCGCTCATCGCCTGGATCATGAAGTCGTAGCCCGGCTCGTCGCGTCGCGGCCCGTCCTGACCGAAACCCGTGATCGAGCAATAGACCAGCGCCGAGTTGGTCGCAGAGAGCGCGGTGTAGTCGAGGCCGAACTTGGCCAGCCCGCCCGGCTTGAAATTCTCGAGCACGATATCGGCCCCGCTTGCCAGCGCCTTGATCCGTTCAAGATCCTGCGTGTCGCCGAAATCGGCGACGATCCCGCGCTTCCCGCGATTGCAGGCGTGGTAATAGGCGGCCGTGGTCTCGCCATGGCGGGCCAGGAAAGGCGGTCCCCACTGGCGGGTGCTATCGCCGTCGGGGCTCTCGACCTTGATCACGTCCGCGCCAAGATCGGCGAAGATCTGCCCGGCAAAGGGTCCCGCCAGCACGCGTGACAGGTCGAGTACCTTCACACCTGCGAGCGGCGAATGGGGATTGCGGGGTGCGTCGAGCCACATGGCGAGTGGCTACCCTAGCGCGACCTCGTAGTCGGCGGTCGTGCTCTCGGCGACCTGCGCTTCGGTCACATCGGGCGCGAGCTCGACAAGCTGGAACTTGCTGTCGTGATCGGGGCGACGGAACACGCCCAGATTGGTGATGACCATGTCGACGACATCGGCCCCGGTCAGCGGGAGCGTGCATTCGGGGACGAACTTCGGCGAGCCGTCCTTGGCGGTGTGATCCATCACCACGATGATCTTCTTCACACCGGCGACAAGGTCCATCGCGCCGCCCATGCCCTTGATCATCTTGCCCGGGATCATCCAGTTGGCGATGTCTCCGTTCTGCGCCACTTCCATCGCGCCGAGCACGGTCAGGTCGATATGCCCGCCGCGAATCATCGCAAAGCTCTGGGCGCTGTCGAAATAGGCCGAATGCGGCAGCTCGCTGATCGTCTGCTTGCCGGCATTGATGAGATCGGCGTCCTCCTCCCCTTCGTAAGGGAAGGGGCCGATGCCGAGCATGCCGTTCTCGCTTTGCAGCGTTACGTGCATGCCTTCGGGAATGTGGTTCGCCACCAGCGTCGGGATGCCGATGCCGAGATTGACGTAATAGCCGTCTTGCAGTTCCTGCGCGGCACGCGCGGCCATTTGGTTGCGATCCCAGGGCATGACTTATTCTCCGGTAACAGGGTCGGTCGATCGCGCGCGATCATTCGGCGCGCGCGTGAAAAGGGCATGTGAAACGGCCGAAAGCATATCAGCTGCCTCCGCCGAACGGCGCGGGCACCAGGAACCATCCGTTCCCGATAAGCGGCTCGAGCGAGGCGGCGGCGCTTTCGTCCCGCAGATAATCGTATAATTCATCGAAATCGGCGCGCCGGTCGCCGAGCATCGCCTCGATGCAGAACTCACGCCCGAGCCGTTCGCGCAGCACCTGCTTTCGCTCTCCGCCGATAGGCAGGGCGATCAGGTCGCGGCTGGCGGGGTCGAGCATCGATCGTTCGAGCAGTTCGCGCAGATTGGCGGCCTGCGTGCTCGGCGCACCGCTCAGCCAGATGATCCGCAAGCCACGCGCGCGCAACTGCGCAAGGCCGGGGACCAGCGCGGTGGGGATCGTCGCCACGGCACGCGGATCGATCGATCTATCGCCATCGTCGAGATCGATCAGCACCGCTGGCGGTTGCGTATCGCATTCGCGCGTATCGGGTCGGGTCGCGCCCGGATCGGCCAGCACGACCGAGCGACGCGTTTCGTCGGGCAGATAGGGTCGCGCTTCGGCAAGGGCGTAAGCGACGAAACCGCCATAGGGCGACTCTGCGAGGGCCGGACTTGCCGCCTCCCGCGATGCGGGAGGTGCGATCGGACCGGGTGGCGGGTTCGGGATCGACGCCCTCGGCGTGTCGGGCGGTCCGACGGGGGCTGTTCGCGCCTCGTTGTCGCCACGCAGACCCGACGTTGCGATCGCGCCGCCTGCCAGCACCGGGAGCGCGGCTGCGACGCAACCGGGAAGGGCAGCGGCAGCGCCAGCAACCGCCAGGAGGCGCAGCGCGCGGATCAAGCCTCGCTGCGCTCGCGCGTGGTGCGGAACTCGATCTTCTTGTCGTAAGGCGCGCCCACGATCATGCGCTGGACGTAGACGCCCGGAAGGTGAATGTGATCGGGGTCTAGTTCGCCAGCAGGGACGACTTCCTCGACCTCGACGATGCAGACCTTGCCGCAGGTGGCGGCAGGCTGGTTGAAATTGCGCGCGGTCTTGCGGAACACCAGATTGCCGGTCTCATCGGCCTTCCACGCCTTGACCAGCGCGAGATCGGCGAAGATCCCGCGTTCCATCACGTAATCTTGGCCGTCGAAATCGCGGACTTCCTTGCCTTCGGCCACCTGTGTGCCGACGCCGGTCTTGGTGTAGAAGGCGGGGATGCCTGCGCCGCCGGCGCGCGTCCGTTCGGCCAGCGTGCCTTGCGGACAGAATTCGACGTCGAGCTCTCCCGAGAGGAACTGGCGCTCGAACTCCTTGTTCTCGCCGACATAGGACGAGATCATCTTAGATACCTGCTTGGTCCGCAGCAGCTTGCCGATGCCCTCATTGTCGATCCCCGCATTGTTGCTGACGAAGGTGAGGTCCTTGACCCCGCTATCGCGCACCGCGTCGAGCAGGCGTTCGGGAATGCCGCAAAGGCCGAAGCCCCCGGCAGCAATCAGCAAGCCGTCCTCGAGCAATCCATCGAGGGCAGCGGCGGCATCGGGATAGAGTTTCTGCATGGCCGAGCCTTTAGCCTTGCTCGTCCGGCCTGTCACCACCGACGGCGACGTTACGTAAGTTGCATGAGATGCAACACACCATTAGTATTTCGCACTTGCACAAAAATGCTGCGCCGCACATAAAGACCCTGCCTTTACAGGCATCCTCTCCCAAAACTTCCCACCCGGGGGCTTCGGTCCCCGGGTTTTTTCTTGTCTGGCATCGGTCCGCATTCCGGGCCGCGCGGCACGTTTTGGCGCGTCGCCCATTTGAAATGGAGAGGCGTGCTTCCTAGCTCGCTCCGGAACGACAGAAACATCAAGGGAGCGGGTTGCCGATGGCGGACGCGGATACGGCGGTCGAAAACGACACTGTCAAACTACAGGTCGCAAACGCCAAGCAGGAAGAGAGTGGCAGCGGCATGGCGCGGATTTCCAAATCCGCGATGCGCGCGCTCGGTGTTACCGAAGGCGATGTGATCGAGATTTCGGGCAAGGCAACCACGCCGGCCCGCGTGCGCGCACCCTATCCCGACGATGAAGGCCTCGAAGTCATCCGGCTCGACGGCCTCCAGCGCTCGAACGCCGAAGCGCGCTCGGGCGACCATGTGATCGTGCGCAAGGTCGAATCGCGGCCCGCCACGCGGGTGGTGTTCGCCCCCGCGCAGCGCGAGATGAAGCTGCAGGGCCCGGCCGAAGCGCTCAAACGCAATTTCTTCCAGCGACCGCTCGTCGCCGGAGACCTGGTCGCCACGCGTGGGCGTCAACCGGTCAGCAACATGCCGCCGGAACTGGCACGCATGGTCAATGCCCCGGCCTTCGCGCTCACCGAAATCAGGCTTTCGGTCGTGTCGACCACCCCGCGCGGGATCGTCCATATCGACGAGAACACCGAGGTCGAACTCAAGGCGGAATTCGCCGAGGCGCATACGCCCGGTGCGGCCATCAATTACGACGATGTCGGCGGGATGGAAGACACGATCCAGCAATTGCGCGAGATGGTCGAACTGCCGCTGCGCTATCCCGAATTGTTCACCCGTCTCGGGGTCGATCCGCCCAAGGGCGTGCTGCTGCATGGCCCGCCGGGCACCGGCAAGACGCGCCTTGCGCAGGCGGTCGCGAACGAAAGCGAAGCGGCCTTCTTCACCATCAACGGCCCGGAAATCATGGGTTCGGCCTATGGCGAGAGCGAGAAGCGGCTGCGCGATGTGTTCGAGGAGGCGGCACGGTCCCAACCCGCGATCGTCTTTATCGACGAGATCGATTCGATCGCGCCCAAGCGCGACCGTGTCCAGGGCGAGGCCGAAAAGCGGCTCGTGGCGCAATTGCTGACCTTGATGGACGGGCTTTCGAGCCGGGCTAATATCGTGGTGATCGCGGCGACCAACCGCCCCGATGCCGTCGATGAAGCCTTGCGACGTCCCGGCCGGTTCGATCGCGAAATCGTGATCGGGGTGCCCGACGAAAAGGGTCGCCGCGAAATCCTCTCGATCCACACGCGCGGCATGCCCTTGGGCGAGAAGGTCAATCTCGACGAACTGGCGCGCTCCACTCACGGGTTCGTGGGTGCGGATATCGCCGCACTGGCGCGCGAAGCCGCGATCGAAGCCGTCCGCCGGATCATGCCCGAGCTCGATCTCGAGGCGCAGTCGATCCCCGAAGACGTGCTCGAAAGCCTCGAAGTCACCCGCGAGGATTTTCTCGAGGCCCTGAAGCGCGTCAGCCCGTCGGCGATGCGCGAAGTGATGGTGCAGGTCCCGCAGGTCGGCTGGTCCGATATCGGCGGGCTCGACGACGCCACCGATCGCCTGCGCGAAACGGTCGAACTGCCGCTCAAGGAGCCCGAGAGCTTCCACCGGCTCGGTATCCGTCCGGCCAAGGGCGTGTTGCTGTATGGCCCGCCCGGCACCGGCAAGACGCTGCTGGCCAAAGCCGCCGCGCGCGAGGCCGAAGCCAATTTCATTTCGATGAAAAGCTCCGACCTGTTGAGCAAGTGGTATGGCGAGAGCGAGCAACAGATCGCCCGCATGTTCGCCCGTGCGCGCGCGGTTGCGCCGTGCATCGTGTTCATCGACGAGATCGACAGCCTCGTCCCCGCGCGCGGTAGCGGCGGCAGCGAGCCGCAAGTCACCGCCCGCGTGGTCAACACGCTTTTGGCCGAGATGGACGGCATGGAAGAATTGCAATCGGTCGTGGTGGTCGGCGCCACGAACCGTCCAACGCTGGTCGATCCGGCGCTGCTGCGCCCCGGCCGTTTTGACGAGCTGGTCTATGTCGGCGCGCCCGACGAGGAAGGCCGCGCGCATATCCTCAAGATCCACACTGAAAAGATGCCATTGGCCGACGATGTCGATCTCGCTTCGGTGGCAAAGAAGACCGCACGCTTTACCGGCGCCGATCTCGAAGACGTGGTTCGCCGCGCCGGCCTGATCGCGATCCGCAAGAACGGGTCGGATGTCAGCGAGGTGACCGGCCAGGATTTCGCCGCGGCACTCGACGATTCGCGCGCCACCGTGACGCGCGACATGGAGAAGGAATACGCCAAGATGAAAGGCGAGCTGAAGAAACGCGCCGCCGCCGTGCGTCCGATCGGCTTCGTCTGGCCCGATACGCTGGAATCGGATCGTGAGGAGAAGCACCCCGAACTTCCCGCTCCGGAGATGGACGAGAAGTGATCGTCAGTGCCGGGCCAGTTCCCAAGAAACTGCGACGCGGGTGACATAGAGGGGGCGCGCGAATTCGAGGGTGCGCTTCGCCGGAGCGGAGAATTCTCCGATCGCGTTCAGGCTCTTGCCACCTGACGCAAGGGCCTTGATCGCTACTCCAAAGGCGCGCTCGGCGAAGGCGACATCACCGTCGAGGCTGGCGGCTTTCGCGGCGAATGTAGCGGCGGTCACCGCTTGTCCTGTGTCCGGGCCGTTCACGTTCGATAGGATGCCGTATGCGCGCACCAATCGGTCCTTCGCCTCGCCATAGCGTTCGAGCGCGATCAGCGTGGCTCCGTGGTTCATCAGGCAGAACGCCGGCGCAATCGACTGGCCGTTGGCCAGCGCCTCGATTCGCGGACAGACCTCGGCGAACACAGGCTCTGCGATTGCGAAACAACTGGTGCGCAAGTCGATCAGCGCGAGATTCTGACGAGTGGTCAGGTCGTCTTCCTGAGGCGTGAGATCTTGCGAGCGATAGATCGAGCGCACGTCGCAGCAATGTCCGTGCTTCGGTGAATTTTGCGCGCGACATCAGCACGGTGGCGAGATCGGTCAGCGCCGATCCGTAGATCTGTGGGGCCGAGCCTTCGCTACGCACAAGAACTTCGCGCATGATGCGCTCTGCCTCGTCGAGCTGCGCTGCATTGTTATGGAGCCAACCGATGCTGCGGAGGATGTAGAGCGTTTCGGGGTGGTCCACGCCCTTCATTCGCTCGCGCAAGTCGAGTGCCGCGTGAAAACGGCTCAACAGTTCTTGCTGGGGGCGGCGCGTTTCGTCGGCGATATAGGCGGCAAGCCGCACCACTTCTTCGCCGGAACGAGGTCCGGATTGCCCGAGCTGCAAGCTTCCAGCTGAAGGACGACTTGGGGTGAAGTTTTTGCCAATCCGCGATCGATGGATTGGCGCTCGTGCGATTGATCTGCTGATACAGTTCGCGCGGCATGCGCTATTGCTGTTGGGGGCTTGCGACACCATCGGCGCTGCCATGGAAGTCAGCAGAAGAATGCCTAGCATATCGTTACACTCCTCCCTCGATCAGGGTTCGCCCGCCTTGGGATGACCGTGCGGCACTTCGAGACGATGCCGGATCAGCGCGTCCGGCTGGTTCTCGCGCAGCCAGGCCAGCATGTGCTCGCGCACATCGGCGCGCAGGTTCCAGAGATTGCCGATGGTCGCTGCGCTCACCGCAACGCGCAGTTCGACGCTTTCGGGATAGGCGTCGGTCATCAGCATAGCGGCGGTGCGACCGTCCCATAACGTGTGGTCCTCGACATAGCGTTCGAACTCGGCACGAATCGGATCGATGTCGCTCGCCGGATCGAGGTGGAGGAACACCGGCCCGGTCAAGCGCTCGCTACCGCGCGACCAGTTCTCGAACGTCTCGTCGAAAAAGTTCGCGGTCGGGATGACGACAAGGCGTTCGTCCCAGGTCCGGATGAATACGAAATTCATGCGGATTTCCTCGACGCGGCCGACATGCCCGCCGACATTGACCATGTCGCCGATCCGGATCGGTTCGGTCAGCACCATCTGGATGCCGGCGATCAGCGACTTGAGTGCGGGCTGCGCCGCCGCACCGACGGCCAAGGCGGCGAGACCGGCGGACGCCATCAGCGTCAGGCCGATATCGCGCACACCCGGAATCGAGAGCAGCATCAGGCCCACGGTGATGAAAATAATGATCGCCGAAACGAGCCGCGAAATGATTGTCAGCCGCGTGCGTTTCCGCCGGGCGACGAAATCTTCCATGAAATCGCTGCCCGCGTTTTCCTCGGCGGCGTGGATGAGCGCGCGGAAAACCGCCAGCACCATCCAGCCGACGATCAGCGGCATGACGAAGCCGGCGACCTTGTCCCACACGGTTTCGAGCATCGGCACTTCGCGCGCGACGAGGACCAGTGCCAGCGCCACCAGTGCATAGCGTGAGGGCCGAGCGATGTTGCGCACCAGCACGTCGTCGCTGTCGCTGTCGCTTTGCTTGACGATCCGTTCGAGCGCCTTGAACAGCAGGCGATGCAGTAGCAGCGCCACGACGACGGCAATCCCTGCGGCAAGCGCGGCAGTCAGCCAGTCCTGCGTGTGGTCGGGCAATCGATTGAGCGGTTCGAGCAGAGCGTCCATCATTCGGGCGACCTAATGGGCACGGCGTCCAATGCAATAGTCGCCCATGTGGTATGCAGCGGGCGGATCAATGCGCGTCGTCCCAGCTCGGCCCGGTGCCGACTTCGATATCGAGCGGCACGTCGAGCGTGACCGAAGGCCCGGCCGCGCCGGACATTACCCGGCGAATGACCTCGCTTGCTGCTTCGGCTGCGGCGGCCGGGCATTCGAACACGAGTTCGTCGTGGACCTGTAACAGCATGCGGGTGTCGTTCAGACCCTCGGCGCGCAGAGCGGGGATCATCCGCACCATCGCGCGTTTGATGATATCGGCACTGGTGCCCTGGATCGGCGCATTGACCGCCGCGCGCTCGGACCCGGCACGTTCATTGGGGTTCTTGGCGTTGATCCGGGGAAACCACGTCTTGCGGCCGAACAGCGTCTCCGAATAGCCCTGCTCGCGCACGCTCTCGAGCGTATGGGCGATGAAGCGCTGGATGCCGGGGAAACGCGCGAAATAGGTGTCGATCAGCGCCTGTGCTTCATCCGGCTCGATCTTGAGCCGCCCCGCCAACCCCCAGCGCGAAATGCCGTAGAGGATCGCGAAGTTGATCGTCTTGGCCTTGGCGCGATTGTCTCGCGTGGCGTCGCCGAACATCTCTTCCGCCGTGCGGTTGTGGATGTCCTCGCCTTCGCGGAAAGCCTCCTTCAGCGGGCCGACATCAGCCATGTGCGCGGCTAGGCGCAGTTCGATCTGCGAATAGTCGGCGGCGAGCAGAACATTGCCCTCTTCAGGCACGAAGGCCCCGCGGATCTGGCGACCGATCGCGGTGCGGATCGGGATGTTCTGGAGGTTCGGATCGGTCGAGGAAAGCCGCCCGGTCTGCGCGCCGGCCAGGCTGTAGCTGGTGTGGACGCGGCCGGTGTCGGGATTGATCGCTTCCTGCAGCGCGTCGGTATAGGTCGATTTGAGCTTGGTCAGCTGGCGCCATTCGAGCACTTTGTCGGCAATCTCGGCACCATCGTTCGAGAGCCGTTCGAGCACGGTCTGGTCGGTCGAATACTGCCCGCTCTTGCCCTTGCGCCCGCCCTTGTGGCCCAGCTTGTCGAACAGGATATCGCCCAGCTGCTTGGGGCTTCCGACGGTGAATTCCTCGCCCGCCAGTTCGAAAATCTCGCCTTCGAGCCCGGCGACCGTTTCGGCAAAGCTCTTGGACAAATCGGCGAGGCGCGCGCGATCGACCTTGATGCCCTCGCGCTCCATCGCCGCGACCACCGGGATCAGCGGGCGATCGACTCGCTCGTAGATCCGCGTGCCGGCTTCTTCGGACAGGCGCGGCTTGAGGACGCTGTGCAGGCGCCAGGTAATGTCGGCATCCTCGGCAGCGTATTCGGTTGCCTTGTCGAGCGCGACTTCGCCGAAGGGGATTGCCTTCTTTCCCGTTCCGCACACCTGTTTGTAGGGAATGCACTCATGGTCGAAGTGTCGCTTGGCGAGCTCGTCCATCCCGTGGCCGCCGCCAATGCCTTCGCTCGAGCGTCCTGCATCGAGATCGAAGCTGATTACCATCGTATCGTCGAGCGGAGCGACATGGGTGCCGTGCCGGGCCAGCACGTTGAGATCGTATTTGCCGTTATGCGCAACCTTGAGGACCGCATCGTCCTCGAGCAGCGGCTTCAACAGCGCGAGCGCGTCGCCGAACGCGACCTGCGGAGGTTTCTCGTCGAACATGTCCGAGCCGCCATGAGCCAACGGGATATAGCAGGCCTCGTTCGGGCCCGTCGCAAGGCTTACCCCGACGAGCTCGGCGCGCATTGCGTCGAGAGACGAGGTTTCGGTATCGAAGGCGACAAGCCGTGCCTTGTGTGCCCGCGCGACCCATTTTTCGAGCGCTTGGACGTCCTGCACCGTCTCGTATGTCGAGCGATCGACCGGCGGAAGTTCCGGGAGGGGCTGGCGATCGCCTTCGCTCGCTTCCGCCGCCTGCGCGACGTCATCCTGCGTCGCGGGCGCTGTTTCGAGCCGTTTGCGTAGCGAGTGGAAGCCGTGCTGTTCGAGGAAGGCCGCGAGCGGTTCGGGCGGAATGCCGTCCAGCTTCATCTCGTCGAGTGGTTGCGGCAGATCGCAATCCTTTTTCAGCTCGACCAGCACGCGGCTGAGTTCGGCCATGTCGCGCCCTTCGAGCAGGCGCTCCTTCAGCTTGGACTTCTTCATCTCCGGCGCCGCGTCGAGCGCGCCTTCCAGCGAGCCGTGATCGACAATCAGCTTCGATGCCGTTTTCGGGCCGATGCCGTAAATGCCGGGTATGTTGTCCACGCTGTCGCCCATCAGCGCCAGCACATCGCCGACCTGTTCGGGCGGGACGCCGAATTTCTCCTCGACCTCTGCCGGTCCGAGCCGGACGTTCTTCATCGTGTCGAGCATGTCGATCGTGCCGCCCCAAGTGTCGCCGACAAGCTGCATCAGGTCTTTGTCCGACGATACGATCGTGACGTTCCAGCCCTGCTTCGCCGCCTCGACCGCGTAGGTTGCGATCAGATCGTCGGCTTCGAGGCCCTGCTCCTCGATGCAAGGCAGCGAAAAGGCGCGCGTCGCATCGCGAATCAGCGGGAATTGCGGGCGCAGATCCTCGGGCGGTTCGGGCCGGTTGGCCTTGTATTCGGGATAGATATCGTTGCGGAAACTCTTCGAATCCTTGTCGAGAATCACCGCCAGATGGGTTGGCCCATCTTCCTGATCGAGCTGGTCGGCAAGCTTCCACAGCATGGTCGTATAGCCGTATACCGCGCCAACCGGCGTGCCCTCGGGATTGGTGAGCGGGGGTAGACGGTGGTAGGCGCGGAAAATATAGGCCGAACCGTCGACGAGGTAGAGGTGCTGCTGAGAATCTGGCATGCGCATCTGCTAGCAAGCCACACGGCGCGCGTCGCGCGTGAAATGTGTCGCTGCCGTCGACACTTTGCGATGATTGCGTCGCTGATGCGAAGCTGCGCAATTTTCCACGCCGCCCCAGTCATTTCGCGACAAAATGGCCAATTGTGACGAAAATAGGGCTTGCGCTGCCATATTCCGGCCACTATTTCTGTATCCGAAGTCGAGCCCGGTCACGGGCGAGATTTTGCGCCGGGGGCTGATCCCCGGCGGAAGTCCACAGACTGCTAAGGATTTATTTTATGCGTAAGATCGTTCTCGTCGCCGCCGCCGGTGCCGCCCTGTCGCTGGCCGCTTGCTCGGAACAGACCGAAGACGCTGCGGCCACCACCGCTGACTCGGCTGCCGAAGACACCGCCGAAAACCTGGACGAAGCCGGCGAAGCCGTCGACCAGGCTGCCGAAGACACCGCCGCAGCTGCAGACGAAACCGCTGCGGACGTCGAAGCTGCCGCTCAGAACGAAACCGAAGAAGAAGCCCAGGCTGACTAAGCCACGCTTCTTTCCGGTTACGGAAAAACGGAAAGGGCGCGACATTGCGGCGCGCCCTTTTTGTTTGTACCAGCCCGTGGGTAGGGCGGTCAGGCGTTCGAGATAGCCTGGGCGATGCGATCGGCCGGTTCGCTGGTCATCGTCTTGGCGATTTCGCCGACGAGACGCTTCTCCAGCTCGGTGTGATAGTGTCGGCGCATTTCCCCCAACGTCTTGGGGTCGGCGATCACGACCAGCTCGTCGATTTCGTTGCCGATCGCCTTCTGGTTGAGGCATTCGGCCACTGCCGCACCATGGGCCAGCTCGTCGAGGTCGGTGCGTCCGAGGCGCTGTCCAGCCTCGTCCTGATGCTTTACGCCGGCGCTGAAATTGGTCGCATCGAGATCGATTTCTTCGGCGCTTCCAAGCTTGGGTTCAAGCGGCGCGCCTTCGTTGCGGAGCAGGACGAACCGTTCTCCGTCCACCACTGCGACATGACCATTTTTTGCTAATCTCATGAATCTCTCCTTTGTTCATCCAACCAACGGACGAACGGGCGAAGAGTTCATGGTTTCGGGGCGAAAATCAGCCGCCGTAATTGGACTGGCGCAGCTCTTCGTATCCATCGAGGAGTTCACGCGCGATCCGTGCAATCCGGGCTTCGCGGTTCGAACGGCTGCCTTGCCCGGTGACGTAGATCGCCACGGCATAAGTGCGTCCGCTCGGCGCAGTGATGAAGCCGACATCGCTCGATGTATTGTTCAGCGATCCGGTCTTGTGCGCAACCTTGGCGCCCGACGGCATCAGCGCCGGAATCCGACGCTTGCCCGTGCGGCAGCGGCTCATCGCGCTGAGGATCACGGCGCGGCTCTTGGCACTCAGGAAGTCGCCATTGTGCAGGCCTGCAAGCAATTGCAACATCGCTCGCGGGGTGGCTGCATCGCGGGTGTCGATCTTGGTTGCGGGGTCGTATTCGCCATCGTCGCGCACCAGCGTGGCGATGTCGCGATCGAGCGAGAAGTCCTCGATCCCGTTGCGGCGCATCCAGTCGTTGACCGCTTCGGGTCCTCCGACCACGCGCAACAGCGCATCGGTGGACGGATTGCTCGAGCGGGTGAGCATCAGTTCGATGAGTTCGATGGCCGGAAGATGCTTGCCTTCGCGCACCGGTGCGGCGCGGCTAGAGAAGGGCTTGGAACGTAGCGGCCAGAGCAGCGGAAATTCGCTGGTCAGGCTCCATCGGCCCTGCTCAACACCTTCCATGAAGGTCGCCGCGACCGCGATCTTGCTGGTCGAGGCCATGGGGAAGAACTGCCGGTCGAGCACGCCGAGCGTCTGTCCCGTCGAAAGATCCATCGCGGCGACGCCTATCCGTCCGCGCGATCCATCGGCGACCGCCTCGATCCGCGCAGCCAGGTTCTTGTCGAAATCGATCGGCGCCTGCGCTTCGGTGCCGAAAACGGCGTCGAATTGCTGGTCGACCGCGGCCTCCTGGGCCGCCGACGGCAGTGAAACGATGGCCGCGAATGCGGCGGCGATGGTCGAAAGCGTTTTACCCCAAGTCATGTTCGCTCCCTAGTTCATCCAACATGGGAAAATGCTTAACGAAATGAGCCTGAACAGCCTGTGCGCGACGAATGGATTCATTCCTGCGACGAAACGAGAAAGGCCCGGCGGGATCGCTCCCGCCGGGCCTCTCGTGTGCGTTGTAAAGCGTGAGGGCTTAGAAGCCGCCCATGCCTCCCATGCCGCCCATGTCGGGCATGGCCGGAGCCGAACCCTTCTCTTCCGGGATCTCGCTCACCGCCGCTTCGGTGGTGATCAGCAGACCGGCAACCGAAGCTGCGTTCTGCAGCGCGGTGCGCACGACCTTGGTCGGGTCGATCACGCCGGCGTTGACGAGATTCTCGTAAGTGTCAGTCGCAGCGTTGAAGCCCAGCGACTGGTCGCCGCCGTCGATCAGCTTGCCGGCAACCACGGCACCGTCATGGCCCGCATTGGCGGCAATCTGACGGACGGGAGCCTGAAGGCCGCGACGCACGATGTCGATGCCGCGGGTCTGGTCTTCATTCTCGCCGGTCATGCCTTCTAGCGACTGCGCGGCATAAAGCAGCGCGGTGCCGCCGCCCGGGACGATGCCTTCTTCGACCGCGGCGCGGGTGGCGTGGAGCGCGTCGTCGACACGGTCCTTGCGTTCCTTCACCTCGACTTCGGTGGCACCGCCAACCTTGATCACGGCTACGCCGCCGGCCAGCTTGGCCAGGCGTTCCTGCAGCTTTTCCTTGTCGTAGTCCGACGAGGTGGTTTCGATCTGGGCGCGGATCTGTTCGACGCGCGACTTGATCTCTTCCTCGCTACCGGCACCGTCGACGATGGTCGTGTTGTCCTTGTCGATGGTGACGCGCTTGGCTTCGCCGAGCATGCCCAGCGTGACGTTTTCGAGCTTGATGCCGAGGTCTTCGGAGATCATCTCGCCCTTGGTCAGGATCGAGATGTCCTGCAGCATCGCCTTGCGGCGATCGCCGAAGCCCGGCGCCTTGACCGCTGCGACCTTGAGGCCGCCGCGCAGCTTGTTCACCACGAGGGTGGCCAGCGCTTCGCCTTCGATGTCTTCGGCGATGATCAGCAGCGGACGGCCCGACTGGACGGCCGCTTCGAGCACCGGCAGCATCGACTGCAGATTGCTGAGCTTCTTCTCGTGGATCAAGATGTACGGGTTTTCGAGTTCGACCGTCATCTTGTCCGGGTTGGTGACGAAGTACGGCGAGAGATAGCCACGATCGAACTGCATGCCTTCGACGGTTTCGAGCTCGAATTCGAGACCCTTGCTCTCGTCGACGGTGATCACGCCTTCCTTGCCGACCTTTTCCATCGCTTCGGCGATCTTCTCACCGACTTCCTTGTCGCCATTGGCCGAAATGATGCCGACCTGGGCGATTTCCTGCGAACCGGACACGTCCTTCGAACGGCCCTTCAGGTCTTCGACGACCTTGGTGACGGCGAGGTCGATGCCGCGCTTGAGGTCCATCGGGTTCATGCCGGCCGCAACCGACTTCATGCCTTCGGTGACGATCGACTGCGCCAGCACCGTAGCGGTGGTGGTGCCGTCGCCGGCCGCGTCGTTCGATTTCGACGCGACTTCCTTGATCATCTGCGCGCCCATGTTCTCGAACTTGTCCTTAAGTTCGATTTCCTTGGCGACGGTGACGCCGTCCTTGGTGATGCGGGGTGCGCCGAAGCTCTTGTCGATCACGACGTTGCGGCCCTTGGGGCCGAGCGTGACCTTGACGGCGTTCGCGAGCGTGTCGACGCCCTTGAGGATGCCTTCGCGCGCGTTGCGCCCGAATTTAACGTCCTTGGCTGCCATGAGATTGTCTCCTGGATTTGATGTTTAGGTGAGGAAGCGGGTCGGGATCGTCAGGAGACGATGCCGAGGATGTCGCTTTCCTTCATGATGAGCAGGTCTTCGCCGTCGACCTTGACTTCGGTGCCCGACCATTTGCCGAACAGAATGCGGTCGCCTTCCTTGACGTCCAGCGGGGTCACCTTGCCGTCTTCGGCCTTGGCCCCGGCACCGATGGCGACGACTTCGCCTTCGCTCGGCTTTTCCTGGGCGCTATCGGGGATGATGATGCCGCCAGCGGTCTTCTCGTCGGCTTCGATGCGACGGACCAGCACGCGGTCATGCAGCGGACGAAATGCCATTGCTTTTACCTCTCGTGAAATCAGAGTGAAATTGACGTTGGCACTCCCTTGCGGAGAGTGCCAGCACGGCGCATTTGGGTGCGCGCTTCACCAGAGTCAACGGGGCGGGAGGGAGATTCTTTCCGCGCGGTTCGATGAGCCGGGGCGCAGACTGGCCAAGGCGATATATGATCCGTATGGGCCGCGGCAACCCGGCGTCGCCCTCTAGCGGCGCGCCAACGACGAACGGAGAATATCACGTGGCTGGACAGGACCAAATCGCGCAAATCGGCATCCTTGAGCAGGCGCTGCTCTGGCTGAAGCTCAACGTCATTTCGATCGCCGGTGCTTTCGCCGTTCTGATCATAGGCTTGATTGTCGCGGGCGCGGTTTCGCGCGCCGTCGAACGCGCGCTCAAAAACTCCTCCAAGTTCGATCCGACAGTGGCCGATTTCCTGTCGAGCCTGGTCAAATATGCGATGTGGGCGCTGGTGCTCGTGACCGTGCTCGCGCAGTTCGGCGTCGAGACGACCAGCATTCTCGCCGCGCTCGGTGGTATGGCGCTTGCGGTGGGGCTCGCCCTCCAGGGCACACTCAGCAATGTCGCCTCTGGCGTGATGATCCTGGTGCAGAAGCCGTTCAAGGTGGGCGAATCGATCAGCGCGGGCCCGGTGACGGGCACGGTCGAGGAGATCGGCCTGTTCACCACCCAGCTCAAGCAGTTCGACGGGCTGTTCGTGATGGTCCCCAATTCGGAATTGTGGAACCAGGCGATCATCAACTTCACCCGCCACCCTACGCGCCGTTTCGAACTGGTAGTCGGCATCGCCTATGGCGACAGCATGGAGCAGGCGCGCGGAGAATTGCTCTCGCTGGCCAAAGCCGACGAGCGCGTGCTCGCCGATCCGGAACCGGTGACCTTCGTCAACTCGCTCGACGACAGTTCGGTCGGGATCGGCCTGCGCGTTTGGTGCGCGACGCCCGACTATCTCGCTCTGTCGTGGGACCTGACCGAAAAGGCCAAGGCGCGCTTCGACGATGTCGGCATCTCGATCCCGTTCCCGCAGCGCGAAGTGATCCAGCGCGCGGCCTAGGCTCCGCGCTTAAACCACGCCCCTAGACTACGCCTTTTCGCACAAGGCCCAGGCGCTCGCGCCGGTGCCAGCGCCAGCCAAGCAGGAAGGCGGCGATCAGCAGCCCGGTGGCGAGCCCGATCCATACCCCCACGCCCTCGAGATCGGTGCGGAGCCCGAGGCCCGCGGCGAGCCCGAAGCCTGGCACCCAATAGGCGAAGATCGCGATCCACATCGGCACGCGGGTGTCCTGCAATCCGCGCAGCGCGCCGGCTGCCACCGCCTGCACCCCGTCGACCAGCTGGAAGGCGGCAGCGATCGTCAGGAACGGAATGGCGAAGGCGACCAGCGCGGCATTGGCCGGGTCCCACGGGTCGAGATAGATCGCGATCAGATATTCGGGCACGAACACCATCGCTAGCGCGGTCGTGGCCATGAAGGCGGCCGCCATGCCGATCCCGGTCCAGCCAGCGCGTCCCATCCCGCCCGGATCGCGCGCGCCGTAGAAATAGCCGACCCGGATCGTGGCAGCCTGCCCCACGCCGTAGGGTACCTGGAAGGCGAGCGCGGCGATCTGCAAAGCGATCGTATGCGCGGCCAGCTGGGTCGCGTCGATCCGGCCCATCAGGAAGGCGGCGGCGCCGAAAATACCCGCTTCGGCAAAGATCGTGAACATTATCGGCGTGCCGATCGCGACGATCTGCTTCAGCCGTTGCCAGTCGGGCCGCCAGACGAAGCCGAACACGTGATAGCGATGGAGCCTGGGATCAAGCCGAATGGCGATCACATAGGTTGCCAGCACCACAAGCGAGGTGATGATGGTCGCGATCGCCGCCCCTTGCAGGCCGAGCGCGGGCGCGCCCAGATTGCCGAACACGAAGGCGTAGTTGGCGAGGGCGTTGACCCCGATCCCGGCGCCGGTGATCGCGGTTGCGAAAATCGGCCGCCCGAGCGCCGAGACATAGGCGCGCAACACCTGCGCAAACAGCATCGGCACCAGCGACCACAGCAGCACCGTCATATAGCTGTCGGCGAGCGCGATGATGGCCGGCTCCTGTCCGGTAGCCTGCATGATCGGCACCAGAGCGGCGCATACACCCATGCCGACGACGCCCACGATCACGCATAGCCACAGCGCCATACGGGTGGCACGGCGGACCGGGCGCAGGGCAGGGGCGCGCGCGCCGAGTTCCTCGGCGATCAGCGGCGCGCAGGCGGTGGTGAGGCCCATCAACCCCCACATGACGAGGCCGAACAGGGAGACCGCAAGCGAGGAGGCGGCAAGCTGCGCTTCGCCAAGTCGCGCGATGAACACGACGTCAATCGCATAAGTCAGCATCTGCAACAGATTGGCGAGCGCCAGCGGCCATGCGAGAGCGAAAGTCTCGCGCAGCTCGGTGCGCCAGGGCCTCGGCCCGGCGGAAAGGCGTGTCATGTCATCCATGCAGCCGGCCCGGATAGCTCCGGTAGGCGTTCGATCAACACCGATCGCACTCAAGCCGCGCCGAATGCCTTCAGCTTGCGGCAAGGCGGCAACAGCGAGGTGCGCATCGGGCGGGATGGCGGCGCGTAATCCGGCGGCGCTAGGCAGCCTTGAACAGCACGGCTAGAACCGCCTCCGGACTGACCCTGGAGAAATGGCTTTGCACGAATCCCATCTGATGCGCGACGGCATCGTGCTGATCGGCTTCGCGCTGGTTTTCGTGCTGCTGTTCCGCCGCCTGGGGCTGGGTGCCACGCTTGGCTATCTCGTGGCCGGTGCGGTGGTAGGGCCGCATGTGCTCGGCCTCGCGGGCGACGCAGACGAGTTCATCGGTTTTGCCGAGATCGGCATCATCCTGCTGCTGTTCATCGTCGGGCTGGAGCTCAACCCCGATCGACTTTGGCGGTTGCGCAAGGCGATCTTCGGCGTCGGCTTGCTCCAGGTTGTGGTCTGCGGGCTGGCGGTCAGCGGGGTGATCTACCTCGCGACCGATTATCCACATGCCGCGATCCTCGCGCTCGGCCTGCCGCTCGCGCTTTCATCGACCGCGCAGGTGCTGCCGATGCTGCAATCGGGCGGCAATCTGAACACGCCCTTCGGAGAACGCGCTTTCTCGATTCTGCTCTTCCAGGATCTCTCGATCATCGCTCTCATCACGATTATCGCGGCGCTCGGCGTCAGCGCGGGCGGGGCACCGGATACCGGCCCCTCGGGCTGGGCGCTGGCCGGGCTCACGCTGGCGGCTAGCGCGGGACTCGTGCTGGCGGGACGCTTCGTGCTGCGGCCGCTGTTCGGGCTGATTGGCGGATTGCAGGAACGCGAGATGTTCGTGGTCGCGGGACTGGCGGTGGTGACGGGGGCCGCCGCGCTGATGGAATGGCTCGGCCTGTCGACGGCGCTGGGCGCCTTCATTGCGGGCGTAATGCTGGCCGACACGCCTTATCGGCATGAACTCGAGGCCGACATCGAGCCGTTCCGATCGATCCTGCTCGGTCTGTTCTTCCTCGGCGTGGGTATGCAGCTCGATCTCGGAGCGATTGCAGATCGTCCGCTCTTCGTCGGCGGAATGGCCTTGGCGCTGATCGTCACCAAGGCCGCGCTGATTTTCGGCATCGCACGGCTGATCGGTGTGGGCTGGCGCAGCGCGCTCGCGCTTGGCCTGCTGCTCAGCCAGGGCGGCGAGTTCGCCTTCGTGCTCTACAACCAGGCGCGTGCATCGAACCTGATCGATGTCGATACGGCGAGCCTGTTCGGCGCGATCGTTACGCTGTCGATGGTTGCGACGCCGTTCCTGATGCGAGTTGAGCAGACGCTGCGCCCGAGCGCCGACGATCGCGAGCGGGAAGAGCCGCACGACGAGGGAAGCCGGGCGCTGGTGATCGGATACGGTCGCTTCGGCCAAACGGTGGCGCAGATGCTGATCGCGGCGCAGGTCAAGGTGACGCTGGTCGACCAGAAGGTCGACCAGATCGACGTCGCCGAACGGTTCGGATCGAAGGTCTATTATGGCGATGGCACGCGAATGGACATCCTGCGCCAGGCCGGGGCCGACAAGGTGTCCCTGATCGCCTTTTGCCTGGATGGAGACAAGGTGTCGGCCGAACTGATCGAAAGCGTTCGCAGGGCTTTCCCCGAAGCCAGGATACTCGTTCGCGCCTTCGATCGGCGCACGGTCATGCGGCTGGGTGAGACTAAGGTCGACTACATCGTCCGCGAACTGTTCGAGAGCGCCGTCGCGATGGGCCGCGAAGCGCTCGACCGGATCGGAATGGACCCCGAATTCGTCGACGAGGTGGAAGAGGAATACCGGGGCCGGGACAGCAAGCGCCTGGCAGCCCAGACCGAAAGCGGTGACCTGGGCGCACGCAAGGAAACGATCTTCAATCAGGGCGCGAGCAACCCCTCTCGAGCGACATAGAAAAAGGGCGGCACCTTGCGGCACCGCCCTTCCTATCTGCGAGCGCTTCAAGACACCCGCAAAAATCGTGAGGCTTACTTGAGCTCGACGGTACCGCCGGCAGCTTCGATCTTGCCCTTGATTTCTTCGGCTTCGGCCTTGTTGACGCCTTCCTTGATCGGCTTCGGCGCGCCTTCGACGAGCGCCTTGGCTTCGCCCAGGCCCAGGCCGGTGATGCCACGGACTTCCTTGATGACCTGGATCTTCTTGCCACCGTCGCCGGTGAGGATCACGTCGAATTCGTCCTTTTCTTCAGCGGCCGGGGCGTCGCCACCGGCAGCCGGACCGGCAACCGCGACGGCGGCAGCGGCGCTCACGCCCCACTCTTCTTCGAGAGCGGTGGCGAGTTCGGCGGCCTCGAGGACCGTCAGTTTCGAAAGTTCTTCAACAAGCTTGGCGATGTCAGCCATGATATTTCACTCCAAATGATAGCGTGGCCGGGCTCATGCCGCGGCCGGAAATGTCGTGCGGAAAAACGTCTTACGCAGCTTCCTTGGCGCCGTAGGCACCGAAGACGCGAGCGAGCTTGTTCGCCGGGGCATTGACGACCTGCGCGATTTTCGTCGCGGGGGCGTTGACCAGGCCAATAAGCGTGCCACGCAGTTCGTCGAGGCTCGGCATGGAGGCGAGAGACCTCACACCGGCTTCGTCGAGCACCTGCGAGCCCATCGAGCCACCGACCACTTCGATGCGGTCGTTGCTCTTGGCGAACTCCACCACGGCCTTGGCCGCGGCGACCGGATCTTCGCTGTAAGCGAGAGCGGTCGGACCGGTCAGGTATTCGTCGATACCTGCATAGTCGGTGTCCTTGAGGGCGATCTTGGCAAGACGGTTCTTCGCAACCTGGTAGGTCGCGCCGGCTTCACGCATCTTCGCGCGCAGATCGGTGGATTCAGCCACCGACAGGCCGAGGTTGCGGGTGACAACCACCACGCCCGCCTCGTTGAAGACTTCGTTCAGCTGAGCGACCGCATCGGTTTTTTGCGAACGATCCATGCTTACTCCTTCACAAATGGCCGCGCGGGTTATGGCCCGTGCGACCGGCTCAAAAGTTCCACGCACGCCAAAGCGCTCGCGGGACGAGTCCGTTTGTCGAAGGGAAGGAGGGTGATGCCTGAGCATCGCGGGCAACGTTGGGGGTTGCCGAAAATCTCGTTTCCCATCTCGGCTGGAAATTAAGGGGCCTGGGCCCCACCTGCTGTCTCGGACGGATTGTCCGCCTAAGCGGACGGGCGGGCAAATAGCGGATCGGTGCGATTCGTCAAGGACGAAGGGCAGGTATCAGACGCCGAATGCGCCCCGCAGCCCGTCGATCACATATTGCGCGGCCAATGCGGCAAGCAGAACGCCGAGCAGGCGGGTGACGACGGCTTCGACCCGATCGCCCAGCAGGCGGATCAGCGGCCGCGCCGCGATCAATGCGATCATGGTCAGAACCAGCACCGAGAACATCGCGCCGAGCACGACAAGCGTCTGTTCGGTGGTGTTCGCTTCGTTCATCAGAAGCATGATTGCCGCGATTGCGCCCGGGCCGGCCAGCATCGGCATCGCCATCGGGAAGACCGAAACGTCCTCGACTTCCGGCGTGGCGGCGACTTTCTCGGCCCGTTCCTCGCGCCGCTGCGTGCGCTTTTCGAACACCATTTCGAATGCGATCCAGAACAGCATCATGCCGCCGGCGATGCGAAAACTGTCGAGCTCGATATGCAGCGCGCCCAGCAATTGTTCGCCGAACATCGCGAACACCACCAGGATCGTTGCGGCGATCACGCAGGCGCGGATCGCCATGGCGCGCGCCTGCGCCGAGGTCGCGCCCTTGGTCAGCCCGGCATAGATCGGGGCGCAACCGGGAGGGTCGATCACGACGAACAGCGTGATGAAGGCAGAGATGAAAAGCTGGGTCATTGATCCGGAATATGCTTGCCGTCGGAGCCGATACGGAAGGTCAGCATGGTTTTCCAGTCTCCTTCGCGCACCAGCGCGACCGCAAATCTGCGGGAGCCGTCAGCAAATTGGGCCCACTGCCATTTCAGCCCCGAATCGCGCGAGGAGCCGCCGCCTTGTGCAGTAGCGCCCTCGTCATCGAGGCCGCTGACCGTGGCGGGGGCGACGCCGCAATCCGCCACACGGCCTTCCACGGCCGGAATGGCCTGGATCACCACCACATTGTCATCGCGCGGCGCAGCGTCCCGATCGCGTCTTTCGTTCTCGAGCGCGGTCAGTTCATCGTCGGGCGCACCCATGTCGTAAACCCAGCGATAGCGACCGTCGCGCTGGCGCTGCCAGACGGTGACGTAATAACCCCAGCTTCCGTCGGGATCGGCGAACTTGCCCTGCGTAACCGCAGTGGAGCCATCGCAGCTCGACCACACACCGACGGGGGTCCACTGAACTGGAGCCTTGGGGTCGGTCTGTGCCGCGAGCCATGGCTCGGCGGCAATGACGCCGTTCTTGCCGTGGATCTTTGCGCCATCGGCCGCAAAGCGGCGGAAGGCGGTCCATTGGCCTTCGTCGCGAGCAGCGCGGGAAAAGGCGATATCGGTGGCCGCGACCTCGCTCGGATTGGCGACGGCTTCGAGCGCGCGACCGCCTAGCCGCTGACCCGAGCCCTGACCATAGCCTGGTGTGTTCTTGAGCGTTCGTTGCGTACACCCGCCCAGGGCGACCGATCCGGCCATCGCGACAATGAGGAGCGCGGCCGTGGTCGGTTTCACAAGCCGTCCCCGGCCAGCGTGATACCTTCGCGTCGATGCGCGGCGACCAGCGTGTTGCGAAGCAGCACCGCGATCGTCATCGGCCCGACGCCGCCCGGCACCGGGGTGATTGCGGCCGCGCGTTCCTCGGCCCCGGCATAATCGACATCGCCGACCAGCTTGGCCTTTTGCCCTTCACCGCGCTCGATCCGGTTGATGCCGACGTCGATCACCACCGCGCCCGGCTTGACCCAGTCGCCCTTGACCATTTCGGCCCGGCCGACGGCGGCGACGACGATATCGGCGCGGCGCACGACGTCGGGTAGATCCTTCGTCCGGCTATGGGCGATGGTGACGGTGGCGTTCTCGTTGAGCAGCAGCTGGGCCATAGGCTTGCCGACGATGTTGCTGCGCCCGATCACCACCGCGTCCTTGCCCGAAAGATCGCCGAGGCGATCCTTCAGCAGCATGATGCAGCCATAGGGGGTGCAGGGGACGAAGCCTTCGCCGCCGGTCGCAAGGCGCCCGGCATTGACCACGTGGAAGCCGTCGACATCCTTGTCGGGCGCAATCGCAGCGATCACCGATTGTTCGTCGAGATGATTGGGCAGCGGAAGCTGCACCAGAATGCCGTCGACCGCATTGTCGAGATTGAGCTGTTCGACGAGGTCGAGCAGCGCGTCCTGCGAGGTGTCGGCGGGAAGCTTGTACTCGAAGCTCTCCATGCCGGCATCCACGGTCGCCTTGTGCTTGTTGCGGACATACACCTGGCTGGCAGGGTCTTCGCCCACCTGCACCACGGCGAGCCCGGGCTGGCGCCCTGCCTTGGCGGCGAATTCGCCCGCGCGTTCTCCGATCCGCTCGCGCAGACGCGCAGCGAAGGCTTTTCCGTCGATCCGTTTCTCGGTCATGCCCATTTCCGCAATCAGGCGTAACCTGCGGCGACGCCAGAAAGGACGCGCCCGATGATGAACAGCAGGAACAGGAACACCATCGGCGAGAAGTCCATCTGTCCGGTATCGGGCATGATCCGCCGAATGGGCCGCAGTACCGGTTCGAACAGGCGCGAGAGGCTGTCATAGACCGACCACAGGAACTGGTTCGAATGGCCGATGATGTTGAAAGCGAACAGCAGGCTCAGCACGACCCAGATCAGCACCAGCATGTTGATCATGTTGAGCGCGACAAAGAGGATGTCGAAGAGGGCGTTCATGAAGATCCTTGAAATGGCGTCTTGTAAGAAGGGGAAATTCGCTGCGAAGCCTACAGCAGGGCTACAGGGCGTATCAAGCGTGTAATACGCTTGCGGTTACCAAACGAGATTTTCGATGTGCCAGCGCAGTTGCTCCACCGTGGCCCCGGGAACGTCGTTGACCCGGCGTAGCGTAATCGTTCCGTCCTTGCTGACGGGGCCGTCGGGCGAAGTCGCGGTGAGCGTTATCGGAACCTGATAGTAGAGCGAACCTGCTGCACCTTCGACCCGCCCATCGGCGAATTCGACGGCGATATCGCTATAGTCGGCGTAAGGCTTGCTCCACCGAGCCGCGGTCTGGCCGCTCATAGGTCCATTCTCGCCGAACATGCGATACGCGCGATCGAAATCGCGGCTCTTCATCGCCGCCCCGAAATCGAACAAGAGCTTGCGCGCACCCATTTCGCCCTTGGCCTGTTCTGCGGTCAGCTTGCCCGAGGGGGTTGTTTCAGCGGTGCGTCCCGATGAGCCGGGCGTGGGTGTTTCGGCGAGCTGAGCGGCCGCAGTGGCATCGTCGGTCGAAACAGTGTCGGCCTCGTCCTGCGCCTGCGAACAAGCAGCCAGTAGGAGGACGGGAGCGACGAGATGAAGCTGTTTCATGGCCGCCTAGCGTTCGGCGCGGACAAGTGTTCCGACGCCGGTCTCGGTAAAGAACTCGAGCAACATGGCATGCTGCACCCGCCCGTCAAGCACGACCGCCGCCTCGCATCCGGCCTCTACTGCGGAAACGCAGGTTTCGAGCTTCGGGATCATTCCGCCGGAAATCGTACCGTCTTCGGTGAGCCGCGCGATGTCATCCGCCGAGAGCTCGGGGATCAGCGTGCCCGATTTGTCCTGCACGCCCGCGACATCGGTCAACAGCAGCAGTCGCGCCGCTCCGAGCGCTCCGGCGATCGCACCGGCCATCGTATCGGCGTTGATATTGTAGGTCTTGCCATCGGCGCCGGCGGCGACCGGCGCGATCACCGGGATCATCCCTGCGTCGCGCGCGGTGGCGATGATCGCGGTATCGATTGTTTCGGGTTCGCCCACGAAACCGAGATCGATGACCTGCTCGATCGCGCTGTCCGGATCGCGCCGTGTGCGTTCGAGCTTGCGCGCCTGCACCAACCGTCCGTCCTTGCCGGACAGGCCGACTGCCTTGCCGCCTTCCTGCTGGATGCGCGCGACGATCGCCTTGTTGATCCCGCCCGACAGCACCATTTCCGCGATCTCGGCAGTGGTCGCGTCGGTCACGCGCAGGCCGTCGATGAATTCGCTTTCGTGCCCCAATCGTTCGAGCATCGCGCCGATCTGCGGTCCGCCGCCATGGACGACGACCGGATCGATTCCGACCTGCTTCAACAGCACGACATCGCGGGCGAAGGCGGTGGCGGCATCTTCGTCGCCCATCGCGTGGCCGCCATATTTCACCACGAAGGTGCGCCCGGCATAGCGCTGCAGATAGGGCAGCGCTTCCATCAGGGTGGCGGCTTTGGCCTGTGCGGCGTCGGTCATGGCTGCACGGCCCGCTGATCGAATTTCCGGCCCAGCGCCACCGCGCCCTGGATCAGGAACGGTACCAGGATCAGGCTCAGCACGACCTTGGCGGTCGCCTGGCCGACGATGAGGTTTCCGATCGGGCGCTCGCCCACGAACGCAACCGTGATGAAGATCACCGTGTCCACGGCCTGGCTCAGCGCCGATGCGATGGCGGCGCGCACCATCAGGCTGGCTCCGCCGCCCGACGTGGTCGCCGATCCTCGCAAGCGGTTGAAGAGGTAGACGTTGAGGAACATCGACACGCCGTAGGCGATCGGTCCCGCGATCCAGATCCGCAGCGTGCCGGACAGGACGGTCACGAAGGCTTCAGGCGCGTAGCTGTCCGGGTCGGTCGGCAGCAGCAGCACGAACTGGGTCAGGAAGAACGCGATCGCGAGCGGGAGAAAACCCCACAGCACGAGCCGGTTGGCATTCTTTGTGCCGTATAGCTCGGCCACCGTGCTCGAAAGCACGACGAGGATGAGAAACGCGAAAATGCCCGATTCCACCGCAAGCGGGCCGAGCGAAACTTGCTTGAAGCCGAGCACCCCGGCGAGCACGCACATCCCGCCATAGATCAGCGCGATGATGAAGAGGGCGTTGGGCGTGAAAGTCGCGGTGCCGTTTGCGGCAGCGGTTTCATGCGTGGTGGGCGATGTCTGTTCCATGGCGAGCCGATAGCGCAGGGCGCGCTTTTGCGAAAGTGTGACAAAGCCGCACATCCACGCTCGCCTTCGCGCGCGACCGCCGCTAGACCCCCGGCCAACCGAATGCCGCTTCTGAGGGGGAGCCCGAACCTATGTCCGTCGCCTATTCGCTGATCGGGATCGTCCTGATCCTCGCGCTCGCCTTCCTGCTGTCGAAGGATCGCAAGGCTATCCGCCTGCGGGTGGTCGGTGCGGCTTTCCTGTTGCAGGCCGGGTTCGCGGCGCTGGTGCTGTATGTGCCGTTCGGCAACCGGGTATTGCAGGGCGCAGCCAAGGGCGTCGAAAACCTGCTCGGCTATGCCGGGGCGGGGGTGAAGTTCATCTTCGGTCCGCTCGCTTCGCCCGAAATCGGCGGCACCAGCTTTGCCATTGCGGCTCTGCCGGTGATCATCTTCTTCGCCTCGCTGATCGCGATCCTCTATTACCTCGGCATCATGCAGCTGGTGATCAAATGGCTCGGCGGCGGGCTCGAGAAGATCACCGGGATTTCCAAGGTCGAAAGCCTGTGCGCGGCGTCGAACATCTTCGTCGGCCAGTCCGAAAGCCCGCTGGTGATCCGCCCGTATCTCGCGAGCCTTACACCCAGCCAGCTGTTCTGCGTGATGAGCGTGGGAATGGCGGGCGTCGCGGGCACTATTCTCGCGGCCTATGCCAGCATGGGCATCCGCATCGATTATCTCGTCGCCGCCGCCTTCATGAGCGCGCCGGGCGGGATCCTTATGGCGAAGATGATCATGCCCGATCCGATCGCTGCGCCGGTGGTGCAGGACGGAGCCGAGGCGGTGACCGAGGAAGAGGCTCCTCCCAGCCTCGCCGCCGCGGCCCTGAACCGCGAGGAGATCGACGAGCCGGTCGCTGTCGAGCACGAGGAAGAGAAGCCCGCCAACATCATCATGGCCGCCGCCCAGGGCGCGCAGACCGGGGTGAAGCTCGCCGTCGCGGTGGGCGCGATGGTGCTGTCCTTCGTCGCCCTGATCGCGCTCGCCAACGGCCTGCTCGGCGGGGTCGGCAGCTGGTTCGGGCTGGAAGACCTCACCTTCCAGCAGATCGTCGGCTACATTTTCGCGCCGTTCTTCTACCTGCTCGCCACGCCCGACTGGGGCGAGGCGGTGCAGGCGGGTGGCTATTTCGGCACCAAGGTGGTGCTCAACGAGTTCGTCGCCTTCATCGATCTCGGCGCCGCCGCAGCTAGCGACGCGACCGGACTTTCCGAGCGGACGGTGGCGGTGGTCACGTTCGCGCTGTGCGGGTTTGCCAACTTCTCCTCGATCGCGATCCAGATGGCGGTGACCGGCGGGCTCGCCCCCAACCAGCGCCCGATGATCGCCAAGCTCGGCGTGCGCGCGCTGGTCGCCGGTTCGCTGTCGAACCTGATGAGCGCCGCGCTGGCCGGCCTGTTCCTCTCCATATGACGCGCCTCGCCATCCTCGCCGCGCTGCCCGCGCTCGCCGCGTGCACCACAATGCCCGACACCGCGCCGCTGCCCGAGCCGCAGGAGCGGTTCTGGGAAGCGCTCGAGAGCCATTGCGGGAATGCCTATGAAGGCGAACTCGCGAGCAGCGATGCGCGCGATGCCGACTGGCAGGGCAAGCGGATGATCGCCCACTGGGCCGACTGCTCGTCCACCCGCATCGCGATCGCGTTCCACGTCGAGGACGACGCGCAGGCCGACGGCTGGGACCGCTCGCGCACCTGGGTCGTCAGCCGCACCGAAGACGGCCTGCGCCTCAAGCACGATCACCGGCATGCCGACGGCAGCGAGGATGCAGTGACGCAGTATGGCGGCGACACGCTGTCCGCCGGCACCGCACGGGTGCAGGACTTCCCGGTCGACGCCTATTCGATCGCGCTGTTCGAGCGCGAGGGGCTCGACGTCTCGCTCACCAATGTCTGGCGCGTCGAGGTCGATCCGGCCGACGCTCGCGCCCCGCGCTTCGCCTACCAGCTCACCCGCCGCAACGATCCCACTCGCCTGTTCCGGGTCGAGTTCGATGCCAGCGAGCCGGTCGAAGTGCCGCCGCCAGCCTGGGGCTGGTAAGCGCGCCCGTCCACCGATCGGTAATCCTGCCGCGCTAGTCTCGGCGCCATGGGCAACCTTCTTCCCTTCCGCCGCCGCAAGCGCGCTGGACCAGCGCGATTCCGCCGTCGCCGGCCGGGCTCGGATTGGGCCGATGCGTGGCGTTCGGTGCGTCCGGCGGTGTTGCTCGTCTTCCTCATCGCGTTCGCAGTGGTGTGGAGCCGACCGGATCTCGTCGGCGTGCCCGACCTGTTCTCGACCGAGCCGCAGCGGGTCGATGCGCGCTGGAGCGAATGCGGCACCGGATACGCCACGCATTGCGTCGTCGATGGCGACACCTTCCGCATCGGAAGCGCCAGCTATCGCGTGGTGGGGTTCGACACGCCCGAATTCGATGCGCGATGCCCGCGCGAAGCCGAACTGGCGGCAGAAGCGCGCGCGGCCTTGCTCGAATGGCTCAATCGCGGCCCGTTCTGGATGCGGGGGCGGTTCGACGATCCGTCCGATCGCTATGGCCGCGAGCTGCGCGAGGTCTATCGCAAGGACGCGGCAGGGATGCGGGCCTATGTCGGCCCCGAACTGGTCGAGCGGGCCCTCGCGCGGCGCTATCACGGCGGTACGCGCGAGGGATGGTGCAACTGAGTCGTCCCACTCGGTTCGTCGCTGCTGAGGGGCACATGGACCGCCTGTTACACAGTCCAAGGGGAAACAATTTTCCGGACGGATTGCGGTGCTTCGATCGGCATATCCAATAAGAAAAACGCGCGCGGTGGACGTCATCCGGCCAGTCTATCTGCGCGCGGCTATGTAGGAAAATCGGGAGAGGCGGCGCGTATCAGTGCCCACCCCTAACCCTTCCCGCTTGCGGGAGGGGGACGCGCCTTGCTGCCGTTTCGGTCTGTCTGCTTCGCCCCTCGTTCACAGCGGCATGAAATAGACCGCCAGTCCCACGGCTGCCGCGATCTGGAGGATGGCGATGATGCGGAGGTGGTCCGAGAATGGCTGCTTGCGAGTCTTGTGGCGAAACAGGCGGCGGCCGGCATAGGCCCCGGGCGTCCCGCCGAGGATCGCCCAACCCAGCAGTTGGTCCTCGCTGATCCGCCGCGCACCGTTCTCGGCCCGAGCCTTGTCGATCCCGAACATCGCAAAGGCGCCCGTATTGATCGCGATCAGATAATAGGCGGCATATTCGTAGGGAAGATCCGGCATGGCTGGCTCGTGCGCTCCGAAAGAGGGCCCAGGATAGCCGCGCTCGACCGGCGATGCGAGCCCGCCATTCCGACCGTCGGGCAAGCGCCCCGCGCGCCACGCAAAAGGGGCACCGGATCGCTCCGGTGCCCCCTTCGGTGTTCGTTCGTGTGGGTACGGTGCCGTCAGCGGGCGCGCACCTTGGTGTAGTGCACGGTCGATGCCGCAGCGGTGTCGGCATAGATGACGTGATCGTCGCGGATGTCGAGATGCTCGACCGCGACCAACCGGCCGTCTTCCATCCGCACGGCGAGCACGTGTTCGTGCTTCTTGTCGACCAGCATGTCGTCGATCTTGCCGTATTCTTCGCCGGTGGCCGAACGTACGGGCCAGCCGCGAATGTCCTGGTCTTCGTTGACGAGCTGCCAGTCGGACAGCGAATCGAGTTCTGCAAACCTGTCGTCGTGTTTCATGGGATGTTCCTTATTCAACCGTTTCGACGCTGGATGCGAAGATCATGGCGGTGGCATCGGTATCGACTTCTTCGGTCACGCTCTGCGGCAGGTCGCCGGGGAACGCGCGGACTTCGCCGCGAATGGTGACGTTGGAGCCGGGATTGACGTCGACATTGCCTTCCATCGGCGTATTCGGCGTGCGTTCTTCATCGAACATCACGAGCGTCTCGTTGTCGCCTTCACCGATGGTGAAGGCTTCGTCGCCCACCACGCGGTTCACGGCCACGTCGGTCAGCGCGACATCGCGTCCGATCAAATCGCCGAGACTGGCAAGGCCGGCGATGCCGGTGAGGGCAACGGCGCCATCTTCATCGACGGTCCATTCCTCGTCTTCCGCGCCTTCGGTGTCGTAGGTCTGCGCGGCGACATCGTCGTCCAGCGTGGCCTGCGCATCGGGATCGTCACCCTCGGCCAGCAGCCACCACAATAGTGCGATGACGCCTGCGGCGAGCAACAGCCACGGCAGCAGGGACATGGAGGATTTCTTTTCTACGGGGATTTCGGCCATGGGTCGGGGCCTCCTGTTTGGAGCCAGCACGCGACCGCAGCCTGCGACGATGTGTGGCCCTACCTAAGCAGCGGATGGGACCCGCGAACGTTCCGTTTTATTTTCAATATGTTCCGCAGGACGCAGTTAACGCGCCGCTTACCGTCCGCGATAGGGCTCGCAGGCGATCCCGTCATTGTCGCCATCGAGGCGAGGACGATAGCCCAGCTCGCCGCGATAAAGGAGGCCAGCGAAACCCCACCGATATCCGTCCAGGATTTGCACGCGGCAGCGTGCGAGCGCACGACCGTACGCCGCCGCTTATGCGGCGTAGCCAAGGCGGGCGGATGCCCGCCGCCCGGCGTATGAGGGACCAAACAAAAACTCTCCCCCACCCGCGCTCCCGTCCTTTAGAGCGGATGTCGAAATGGCGTAAGGGCTTCCCCAGCGAGAAGAAAGTCAAGCGCGGACAACGGACCATCAAAGGCGGACAGATCGAACTGCTCGAAAAGCTCGGGCGGATTGACCCATGCCCGTGCGGTTCAGGGAAAAGATTTCAAGCGCTGCTGCATGCCATCGGGCCGCTTTCGACCGGGCCGAACGGCGGGATTATTGGCGGTAATTGACGAGACGGACAAGGGTGCGGGTTACATATACTGTCCCCGAAACTCCCCTTGGTATACTCATCGCGGAACTCAACGGAGACTAAACTCTATTAACGTTGAAGCTACCGCATTTGGGGCATTGATTAGGGCTTCCTCGCTTATCCTCGCGACGAAGTTGCTCACGTTCTGTGTCGGTCAGAACCTGCTGCATGAATCCTTCTCCGCAGCTATCACATCTAAAACCAGCAGGTTCAGGCATATCCGATACCTACTTTGCTAAGCAAATCGTCCCAAAGCATCTGTGCGGCTTCACGCGGGGTCATTTTCTTCTCCTCGCCTGAGAAATGAAAAAGCATCGAGTTTAGATAGAGCTGATAATCATCGGCCACTACGGCAAACCCACCGTTAGATGTGTTCGCTCGATTTCCTTCACCATAAAGAATATCAATTGCACCAAATGACCCACCGCGTCGTACGTGTAAGGTCTCAAAACCACGCGAAATCCCGCGATTTATAACAGTACAAGAAAAATGTGCGTCGCTTGTTTTATGAAGCCGAGCTTCAACGTCCGCTACTGATTGAATTTCGCCTACTGAGGATTCAAAAAACGAGAGAATTTCATCATATGATCTCTCTACGAAATCTCTTTTATGAAGTTCATCAAACTCGCGCTGTACACGATAACGAGACCCGCCCCGTGGATCGTCAGGTTCCGAAGTCGGTGAAGCGGATTTGAACTCTTTTACGTCACTGCCGTGCTGACAAAGGCGTCGGATTTCGGTTGCGACATCGAGGAATGCCACATTGGGATTTGTGAACTCAGAGATTGGTTTCCCATCTTTGGGTGCCGCTTTAAATTTGCTGAGTGGAGTTTGCAGCCATTCACAAGGTTCGAGAACGACAGGGACTATCGTGAGATTTCCAGCCTGTTCTCTCTCAAGCGCGATTTCCAACTCTCGATCATAGCAGTAATTCGAGGCAATATAGTCTGGGCTCGCGCAAGCTAGAAAAATGCTTGATGAAAGCAACTGCTTTGAAATTTCATCATCTAGGTTTCCTCCAGCGTGAATTTCACGATCAAACCAACCAGACAACGTTCCATCACGCTCTAGCTGAGCCAAATGCTTAGACAGTCGGTCAATATGACTCTGATCGACGTGAGAATAAGATATGAACGCTTTTGCAGGCAAACTTACAACCTCCCCGACTGACGCCAGCGCCGGATAAGATCCAAGACTCGCGCGCCCTCGTCTGTAGGGATAGCTCCGATACTCTCGCAATCTGGACACGGACCATGACTGAAGGTCATGCTCGACCCACGCTTTTCGCTCTCGTTAAAGGTCCCGGACCCCCCACATTTCTCGCACTCGCGATAGAGTTGAGGCTCGACACGCTCCTTAGATGCAACCACTTCAAATCTCCTCCCGAATACCAATATCGAGAAGAACATTTCGTGTCCATAGGGGGGGTTATTTTAGAACATCACTCCGCAGCCACCCCGGCACTCTCGCTCGCACCCGAATCCTCAAACAGCCCCGGACCATCATCCTCGGCGTCGCCTTCCTCATTCGCCGCGCCGGCCTTCTTGCGCTTGTCGAAGCTCGACCAGACGTCCTGCCAGTCGCCGCGGGTGGCGCCCTTCGAATATTCGGTGGCGCGGGTTTCGAAGAAGTTGGCGTGCTCGACGCCGTTCAGCAGCGGGGTGAGCCAGGGGAGGGGGTGATCCTCGACCATGTAGATGCTCGGCAGGCCGAGCTGCGACAGGCGCCAGTCGGCGATGTAGCGGATGTATTTCTTGATTTCCTTGGCCGTCATGCCGGGCACCGGGCCGTCCTCGAAGGCGAGGTCGATGAAGGCGTCTTCCAGCCGAACGGTCTTCTGGCACATGTCCATGATGTCTTCCTTCACGGACTTGGTCAGGCAGTCACGCTCCTTGCAGAAGGCGTGGAACAGCTTGGTGATGCCTTCGCAGTGCAGCGATTCGTCGCGCACCGACCAGCTGACGATCTGGCCCATGCCCTTCATCTTGTTGAAGCGCGGGAAATTCATCAGCATGGCGAAGCTGGCGAACAGCTGCAGCCCTTCGGTGAAGCCGCCGAACATCGCCAGCGTGCGGGCGATATCCTCGTCGTTGTCGACGCCGAATTCCTGCAGGTAGTCGTGCTTGTCCTTCATTTCCTCGTATTCGAGGAACATGCCGTATTCGCTTTCGGGCATGCCGATCGTGTCGAGCAGGTGCGAATAGGCGGCGATGTGGATCGTCTCCATGTTGGAGAACGAGGCCAGCATCATCTTCACTTCGGTCGGCTTGAACACGCGGCCGTATTTCTCGTGGTAGCAATCCTGCACCTCGACATCGGCCTGGGTAAAGAATCGGAAGATCTGGGTGAGCAGGTTGCGCTCGTGATCGGAGAGCTTCTGCGCCCAGTCGCGGCAGTCCTCGCCCAGCGGCACTTCCTCGGGCATCCAGTGCACCTGCTGCTGGCGTTTCCAGAAATCGTAAGCCCACGGATATTCGAACGGCTTGTAGGTCTTGCGGGCTTCGAGCAGCGACATGTTGTGATCCCCTTGCGTGTCTGACCTCCAGATATAGTGATTCGGGGCCCGATTGGGAACGGGGCAAATGGCCGCTTCCACAGGGCTGTCCGCAGTTGTGAAACCACTCGTCGCATTCCGTGCGCGCATGGTCGAACGGGCCGGAACGAAGCGGCGCGCGCGCGGATTGGTCGGGTAACACCGGGCTTACGAAAGCCCCCACATGGAGATTCCCGATGTCCGAACTCGAACCCAAAGACAGCCGCGTGGTGCATGGCAATGCCAAGCCCGAGCAGGGCGACGAACGCTTTGCCGAAAAGCCGACGCAAGCCAACCAATTCGACCGCGCCCAGCAATCGCTCGATGACCGGCCCGATGCCGATGCCGCCGATGGCGAGCGCGGGGCGCAGCAGGAACGCTCGGTCGACAACGACCAGTTCGAAGCATCCGACCTCGATCATGGCGAGGCGCAGTACCAGGCCGATCCGCTGGTCCGCCAGCAGGTCCAGCAGAACGAGTGGGACGACAAGACCCGCGAAGATGCGGCCGACGATTTCGAAACCGGCCAGGCCGATTACGGCAGCGCGGGCGCAAAGCGCCAGAGGCAGTCGCAAAGCCAAAGCCAAGGCCAGAGCCAGTCGCAGTCGAAGTCCGGCAGCGATAAGCCCAAGGGCGATCTGAACGACGACAATCTTGAGGACGTCGCTCCCCAGCAGGCGCGGATCGACCGCGATAATCCGGGCGCCTGATGGCCCACGCCCTTTTTCGCGGTGAGTGGACGCCGCGACCCTGACGCCCCTTCCGCCCACCGGAAGGGGCGTTTTGCGTATCGGGTGGCGATGGCAGATCGCAGCGGCGCGTCGGTCGAGCCTTTGCTGGACCGGTTGCGGCAACCCGCTATGCCATCAGGATCGATGGACGCCGACCGATCTTCCGCACCGCTCGCCCGCCGTCCCGGCGAAATCTGGGGCGAGCGATCGCGTCGGCAGAGCAGCCGCGGGGTCGATTTCGCGGTCTATGACGCGATCGACATCGAGATCGAGCCGCATTGCCACGAAGACCGCCACCTGATCTTCTTGATGAGCGGCCAGTACATCACCAGCGCGCAAGGCGCGCCGCCGGTCTGCGCAACGCCGGTGCTGGTCGACAACCCCGCCGGTACCAGCCATCGCGACCGTTTCCTCGGCTCGACGGGGCGCTTCCTCGCGATCAATATCGATCCCGCGCTGTCGTGGGAGGGGCCGGCGACGGTGCGGCGCGACCGCACGACGCTCGCGCGGATGACCGCGTTGATCGAAGACCTCGAATTCGCGCGGCCGACGCTGGCGGTCGAGGAACTCGCCGCCGGGTTGACCGAGCGCGAGCCGTCACCCGCGCCTGCGAAGATTCCGGCCTGGCTGGCGCGTAGTTGGGACCTGGTCATGGAAGAGGACATCGCGGCGATCGATCTCGACCGCGTGGCGCGCGAGGCCGATATCCACCCGGTCCACGTCGCGCGCAGTTTCCGCCGCTTGTGCGGCCGCACCGCGGGGCAATTGCTTCGCGACCGCCAGTTCGAAGACGCCTGCCGCATGCTGGCCCGCGACAACACGCCGCTGGTCGAGATCGCGCTCGCGCTGGGCTTTTGCGACCAGGCGCATTTCACCAATGTCTTCTGCCGCCGGGCGGGGGTGTCGCCCGGAGCCTGGCGCAAGCGGATGCGCGATGTTTGAAATCTGCAAGAATGCCGCGCGGCGAACGGGCAACCGGGGCGCCGTTACTGCCTTTCTGGAGAATACCATGCCTGTCTTCCGCCGTGCCCTGGCCCTCGCCGTGCCTGCGCTGCTCGCCCTGTCCGCGCCCTCCCATGCGCAGCAAGCGGGTGCGATCGATCTCGATAGTCTCCCGGTCGCGGGCGAAGACGCGGCGTATGGCGGCACGACCAGCGTGCTGGTGATGCATGACGGCGCGATTCTGGCAGAACGCTATTTCGACGAGGGCGGCGCGGGGGCGCTGCGCAACACCCGCTCGGCCACCAAAACCGTCACCGGCATGCTGGCGGGGATCGCGGTGGGCGACGGGCTGCTCGCACGCGACAGCCGGATCGCAAGCTTCTTTCCCGGACACGAGGCGCTGAACCCCGATCCGCGCAAGCAAGCGGTGACGGTGGAGGATCTCGTCACGATGAGCTCGATCGCCGAATGCGACGACAGCAACATGTTCTCGCGCGGCAATGAAGAACGCATGTACTTGATCGAGGACTGGCCGGGCTTCTATCTCGACCTGCCGGTGAAGGGTTTCGCCCCTTGGGCCACCAAGCCCGAAGACAGCCCCTATGGCCGCGCGTTTTCCTATTGCACCGCCGGCGTTACGACACTGGGTGCCGTGGTCGAGCGTGCGGTGGGTATGCCGCTGGAAGATTATGCGCGCACACGGTTGTTCGAACCGCTCGGGATCGAGGAGGCGGAATGGGCCTTCTCGCCGCTCGGCCTGGCGCAGGGCGGGGGCGGCCTCGAATTGTCGAGCCGCTCGCTCGGCAAGCTCGGGCAGCTTCTGCTCGATGGAGGTGTTCACGACGGAAAGAGACTGATCCCGGCGGACTGGGTGGCCGACACGCTGCGCCCGCAAGTCGACGTTCCCGGTCGCGACGGGACCGAATACGGTTACCTCGTCTGGCTTCAGGCGGTGGAAGCTGTGGGCCGCGACGTCGTCACAAAGTCGATGAGCGGCAATGGCGGCAACAAGGTCATCATCGAACCCGAAACGCGTTCTGTGACCGTGATCACCACCACCAATTTCGGCCAGCGCGACGCCCACGCGAAGAGCGAGCGCCTGTTCGCTCAGGAACTCCTGCCCGCATTGCTGGAACGCGAATGAGGCTACGGGGCGTTACAGCGCCGGTGCGGCATTTCCTCACGCCATCGCAGGGCGCTCAGGCGAACAGCCAGATCGCGCCAATGATCATTGCGACCATGCCGAGCGCTGCGACGAACCCCCACCGCGCCTCGCTCGGGACATAATTGCCGAAGAACGCAGAATCGAGATCGCCATCCGGCTCGGGATCGTCCTGTTCGTAGAGATCGGGCCTGATGCGGCGCAAAATACGGTCGGCGATCAGACTAAGAACGCCCCATGCGAGAAGCGCGAGCGGCACCGCAAGCGCGTCGTTTGCGAACAGGACGGTGATCCCGATTGCGGCACCCAGAGCGGCGTCGAGCATCAGCTTGGGCCAGGCAAAATTCTTCTCCGGCGGTTCGGCCAATGCCTTGGCCCTCTGCCATTCCTCGACACTGCCGGCCCGCTCGATGCGCCGGGTCCGCCGTGCGATGCGCCACTTCCTCCACCACATCTGGCTCGCCGCAATCGCGAGACCGGCGACCGCGCCGACAGCCGGGAAAAGCGCGTTTGTCTGATCGAAGAACCCGTCCATCCGCACGATGATTGGCAGCTGTGCGGTCACCCATCAACGCCGAACATCGGAAGTCGGGCGGAATTGGTGCGCGCCTGCGGGGCGGGTTTGAGCCAAATCAACGAGACGTGGCTCAGCGCCGACGAGTCGAGGAACGATGATCCGCATCCACCCGTTGATTATACAAACGCCTCAACGGAAAGGATTAAATTATGTTCGAACGTTTTCGGATCAAGGAACACATGGAAGTCACCGACAGCAAGGGCATGCATCTCGGCACCGTCGATGAAGTCGACGATGGCAAGATCAAGCTGACCAAGTCGGACAGCATGGACGACATGCACCACTTCCTTTCGATGGACGACGTCGAGAAGGTCGACGACAACCGGGTCTACCTCAAGGAAGGCGCACGCCTCCCCGAAGGTCTCGGTACGAAGGCCGTCGAAACCGCCTGACGCCACACCATCGATATCCTGCCGTCCCTAGCGGATGGTAGCGACGTAAGCCCGGTCTCACACCCAAGAGGCCGGGCTTCGTGTATCCGCCTTCGGCCTCTCAGCCGAAAATGCCGGGCCAGATATGGCTGGCGACCGTCCAGGCGCGCAGTCCGAGCCAGATCGCGATGGCCAGCAGGATCGCACCGAAGCTGTAGCCCAGCGACGGGCGTCGCTTGCTCGCACCCAGCCCGATCGCGTAAGCGAGAATCAGCGTCAGCGCGCAGCCAATGGTGTAGAAAATGAGCCAGGTCATCGATGCGGTCAGACGCCCGCCAGTTCCATCACGGTGAGGGCGATGGCAAAGGCCAGCAATATGCCACCCAGAAGGAAGAACCGCGGCGCGCGCGCCCGGCGTTCTTCGATATCGCGAATGCGCACGGCGTGGGCGATCACGAAGATCGCGACCAGCACGACGAAGACGATGGCGATCACGTATAACACGGCGGCTCTCCTGCCCGTTCGATAGTAGGCACGGTGCGACGGCCTGCAAGCGCTATCGCTTGCGAAGGCGGGTTTGCATCGAAAAGATTGGCATCGAAAAGAAAGGCGCCCCGCCTCACCGATCCGGTGAAGCGGGGCGCCGCGATCATTCTGTCCTCGACGGCCTTACTGGCAGGCGAGGCATTCCTCGTAATCGGTCGGCCCGGCGGCATCGGCCGCGGCCTGCAATTCGATCTTGGCCTGATCGGACGTGTTGTCTGCTTCCACTCCGCCGGCGAAGCCCGCGCGCTGCACGCTCTTCGACCGCAGGTAATAGAGCGACTTGATGCCCTTTTCCCATGCCTGGAAGTGCAGCATCATCAGGTCCCACTTGTCGACATCGGCCGGGATGAACAGGTTCAGCGACTGTGCCTGGTCGATATAGGGCGAACGATCAGCGGCGAATTCGAGCAGCCAGCGCTGGTCGATCTCGAAGCTGGTCTTGTACGCGTCCTTTTCCTCCTGGCTGAGGAAATCGAGATGCTGGACCGAGCCTTCGTGCTGGAGGATCGAGTTCCAGATGTTGTTGGTGTCCTTGCTCTTCTTCTTGAGCAGCTTTTCCAGATACGGGTTCTTCACCACGAAGCTGCCCGAGAGCGTCTTGTGGGTGTAGATATTGGCCGGGATCGGCTCGATGCAGGCACTGGTGCCGCCGCAGATGATCGAGATCGACGCGGTCGGCGCGATCGCCATCTTGCAGCTGAAGCGTTCCATCGCGCCCATTTCCTCTGCATCGGGGCAGGGGCCGCGCTCGTGGGCGAGCATCATCGAGGCTTCGTTGGCCTTGGCGTTGATGTGCTTGAACATTTTCAGGTTCATCGCCTTGGCCATGGCGCTTTCGAACCCGATCCCCTTCGACTGGAGATAGGAGTGGAAGCCCATGACGCCCATGCCGACGCTGCGCTCGCGGGTGGCAGAATACTTGGCACGGGCCATCTCGTCGGGCGCGCGGTCGATGTAATCCTGCAGCACGTTGTCGAGCATGCGCATGACATCCTCGATGAACTGCTTGTCGCCGTTCCACTCGTCCCACTTTTCGAGGTTGAGCGAAGACAGGCAGCAGACCGCGGTGCGATCGTTGCCGAGATGGTCGATACCGGTCGGCAGGGTGATTTCCGAGCACAGGTTCGAAGTCGAGACCTTCAGCCCCAGCTCGCGGTGATGCTTGGGCATCATGCGGTTCACCGTGTCGTTGAACACGATGTAGGGCTCACCGGTGGCGAGGCGCGTTTCGACCAGCTTCTGGAACAGCGCGCGCGCATTGACGGTGGAGCGGACTTCGCCGGTCTTGGGCGATTTGAGATCGAAATCGGCGCCGTCGCGGACCGCTTCCATGAACTCGTCGGTCAGCAGCACCCCGTGGTGCAGGTTCAGCGCCTTGCGGTTGAAGTCGCCGGCCGGTTTGCGGATCTCGAGGAATTCCTCGATCTCCGGATGAGACACGTCGAGATAGCAGGCGGCCGAGCCGCGCCGCAGCGAGCCCTGCGAAATCGCCAGCGTGAGCGAATCCATCACCCGCACGAAGGGCACGATGCCGCTGGTCTTGCCGTTGAGGCCGACCGGTTCGCCGATGCCGCGGACATTGCCCCAATAGGTGCCGATGCCGCCGCCCTTGGAGGCGAGCCAGACATTCTCGTTCCAGGTCCCGACGATCCCTTCGAGGCTGTCCTCGACCGAGTTGAGGTAGCACGAGATCGGCAGGCCGCGGCCGGTGCCGCCATTCGACAGGACGGGCGTGGCGGGCATGAACCACAGGTTCGAAATGTAATCGTAGAGCCGCTGCGCATGCTCCTGATCATCCGCATAGGCATCGGCGACGCGTGCGAACAGGTCCTGATAGCTCTCATTGGGCAGCAGATAGCGGTCGGTCAGCGTTTCCTTGCCGAATGCGGTCAGGTTCGCATCGCGCGCGGGATCGGTCTTGATGTCGAAGCGGCGCTTGTTGACGCGCTTGGAATCGTTTTTGTCCGCAGCAGCGGCCTTCGCCGCCTCGGCCATCGCGCCAGTGGCGGCGAGGAGCGCGGTTTCTTCGGCGGTCCCGGTGTCGGTCGCGGTCACGGATGTGTCCTTGTCTGCTTTGGTCGGCGCGGCCTTGGCGGGCGCGGTCTTGGCGGTCGTCGGCGCGTCTTCGATCATCTCGTCCAGCTCTGCCATCGTCGCTTCGTCCCCGTTTCTCAGTTCCATGTTTCCGCCCGCTCCTGCCTATTGCCGGAGCCGCTGCGCGCGACCCCGAAATTGCTGTTCGTTCGAGTCGGCGGCAATGCGTCCTGCCTACCAGATCGATCCCGTGGGGCCTTGCGATAGTTTTCCCCCGCTTGTCCCCGGACCCGCCTTGAAAGGCGCCCTCGCAAGAGCCGAATCCGGCCTTCGCCGCCCGATGGGCTGCGGTGGCGGGGCTCAAGTTCTAGAGGGCTCCTACCCGAAGAGCCACTACCGATAGTGCCTATCGTGCGATTCGAGCGCAAGCGCTAAATCGGCTTTTCGCACCCGTTCGAAGCCGTGCGGGAGGGTGTCTTATCCAGCTGCTACGCCGCGACGCGCGGGGAAAGCTAGGGTCACGCGCAACGCAAGCCCCAAAATGGATTTGTGTAGAAAAATATGGTGATTGAATCTTTCGAATCCAGCTTTGAATCATCATGAAGCGAGCGCGCAATTTTCATGCTGGAATCGCGAGCGCGGCCGATCCGATCGATGTCGCCGGGCGGGCGTGCACGGCCTCGCATGCGATCCTCCGGGCGATTCAAATTCGGGCTGTTCTGAGCCGGGGCATTCTATAAAGTCGCGTCGTGGGCATTCGCCCATCCTGCACTCGACAGGCGAATACAAGCGATCGGCCAGACGGCGGATCGATCATAAAGGGGAAGACACTTGCTCAACATTCTCGCAGCCATCCTGACCGGACTGATCGTCGGTATCCTGGCGCGCTTTTTCTATCCGGGCGCGGTCGATATGGGCCTCCTGCAAACGATCCTTCTGGGAATTGCCGGATCGCTCGTTGCCGGCCTCGTGACCCATCGCGGCGCGCCCGGCTTTCACAGCGCGGGCTTCTTCGCCAGCATTCTGGGCGGCATGGTCCTGATCTTCATCGGGACGGTGCTGTTCTAAACAACGACAGGCGCGATCAGGCGGACATGCGTCGCGCCTTGTCGCGATAGAGCTCCTTGTCGGCTTCCTCGAGCGCCCGGTCGAATGCCTTCCGACCGGGCGTCTCGAGCGAAGCGCAACCATGGCTGAAAGCCACCGGTTCGCCATCGAGCAGAATCGGGGATCGGCGCAAGACGGCCCCCTTGATGCGCGTGATGGCCGCGATGGCGCCGTCCCGATCAAGCCCGTCGAAATAGATCACGAATTCATCCCCGCCCCAGCGACCGGCGATATCGGATTCGCGGACATTGTCGAGAATGCGCGAAGCGATCCGCTTCAACAGTCGGTCGCCCTCGCTATGGCCGAGGCGGTCATTGACCTGCTTGAACCGGTCTCCGTCGAGCAGTGCGATGCTGCCGCGCGAGCCGTTCTGCATCTTTTCGCCGAGTTTCTCGAGCAGGCCGCGCCGATTGGCGAGCCCGGTGAGCGCATCGGTTGCTGCCGCGCCCTTGAGCCGGTCGATCCGCCGGATCGTGCTTTGCGAGGCTTCCGTGGTGGCGCGTAGCAGATCGCCCGCCAGATCCTGGCCCGCTTCGGGGCAATCCTCGACCGACTCTCCGCGCTGCAATTGGGCCAGGCGGTCCATGGCGAGCTGGATCGGCGCAAGCAGACCGGCCAGGCCCACGATCGCGACCCCGGTGCCGACCACGGTCGCGATCAGGAGGGCGGTTATCATCGACCAATCCCACTGGCCCCGGAGCCCCTGGATCACGAGGAACGTGATCAAAGGTATGTGGACCGAGCCGAAGCAGATCGCGAACACGCGCAGGCGATAGCTGCGCGGAAACAGAAAACGGGTGGCGTTGTAGATGCGCAAATTTGGTTCTCCCTTCCCCTCGGTCAGGAACGGGGGCGAGACTGTCAACCAGAGGTATTACGGGTTGTAAGGGCGCCGTTAACCAAGCGGCCGGCCGGCGCCCCTATACGGCGGCATTCGCATGGGCGGAAATTTGATCGGCCATGTCGTCGACAAGCTCGAGCGGGAGGCTGTGACCCATGCCCGGATAGGTCTTGAGCGTTGCATCGGGGATTGCCGCGGCGGTCGCGCGGCCGCCTTCGCACGGCACCAGCGGATCGTCCTCGCCATGGATCACCAATGTCGGCGCGGTGACATCGGCAAGCCGCGTGGTGCGATCGCCATCGGCGACGATTGCGGCCAGCTGGCGCGGCATCCCGGCCGGATAGAAGCTGCGGTCGAACCCGTCGGTGACCAGCTTGCGGGCATAGGTGTCATCCATCGGATAGCCAGGGCTGCCGATCGTGCGCTGGATCTTGAGCCCGTGTTCGATCATCACGTCGCGATCGGTTGATGCGGGGCGCTTGGTCAGCACGTCGAGCGCTTCCTTCTGCGCCGCTGGCACCTTGGACGATCCGGTGGTCGACATGATCGAGGTGAGCGAGAGGACGTGGCCCGGATGCTCGACCGCGACCAGTTGTGCAATCATCCCGCCCATCGAGGCACCGACCACATGCGCTTTCCCGATCCCGAGCGCGTCGAGCAGGCCGACCGCATCAGCCGCCATGTCCGACAGCGAATAAGGCGTCTTGGGCGGGAAGCCGAGCTTGCCGAAGATCACCTGCCGCGCGATGCCCGGAGCCTTGGCCCCCTCCATCTTCTCGCTGAGGCCGATATCGCGATTGTCGTAGCGGATGACGCGAAAGCCGCGCTGGACCAAGGCCGCGACCAGCTCGTCCGGCCACAGCGTCATCTGCGCGCCGAGCCCCATGATCAGCAGGATCGCCGGGTTCGCGGGATCGCCATTGTCTTCGTAGTGGAGAGTGATTCCGTTGGCTGTGGTCGTGGGCATTATCTGCGTCCTCTCGCAATAGGCGCGCGTTCAGTTCTGCGCCGCTCTAAACTATCGATGAAAACCGGTCTCTTGAGAGGGTTGCCGATGTAACGGTCGGTGCTCCAGCGGCCATCAGACTGCCCAACCGTGACTTCGACCTCTCTAGATCGCCGCATCCGGTGTGACAGTCGAAAAGTAATTTCGAGTTTTGTGACCAACTCGGGCTCGAAACCGTGGTTGGCGAGAGCCCGCTCGATTGTCTTGCTGGCGCGCGAAACTAATCGCCGGAAGCGCCACGGTGCGTTTCGTGAGAGGACCTTTCCTCGCAGTAGATCGATTGAAAGTTCGCCGGCCCGAGTTAGTTCGACGGACTCCCACACCAGATTGTCGAACACTCCAAACACGACGCTGCAACCGCTTGAGAGACTGTCGGCGATATTATGTCCGGCGGCTCTGAGTTGACTATGCTTCAAGGCACCAGCACCGTATCCACCGGCTCCTCGTCCGTCTCCGGGTAATCCAGCGTGAAGTGCAGCCCGCGGCTTTCGTGGCGCTGCAGGGCGCTGCGCACGATCAGTTCGGCGGCTTGCAGCAGGTTGCGCAGTTCGATCAGGTCGGTCGTGACGCGGAAGCTGCCGTAATAATCCGCCACCTCGTCCTGCATCATGGCGATGCGGTTGCGCGCACGTTCGAGGCGCTTAGTGGTGCGCACGATGCCGACATAGTTCCACATGAAGCGGCGGATCTCGGTCCAGTTCTGCTTGATGACGACTTCCTCGTCGGAATCGGTCACGCGGCTGGCATCCCATTCGCGGATCGGCGGCGGTTCGGGCAGCGTATCCCATTTCGCGCAGATATCCTTGCCCGCCGCTTCGCCGAAAACGAAGCATTCGAGCAGGCTGTTCGATGCCAGCCGGTTGGCACCGTGGAGACCGCTTTCGGTCACTTCGCCCGCCGCCCAAAGCCCGGGCAAATCGGTGCGACCGGCAAGGTCGATCACCACCCCGCCGCAGGTGTAATGCTGCGCGGGGACGACCGGGATCGGTTCCTTCGTCATGTCGATGCCCAGCCCGATCAGCTTGTCGTAGATCGTGGGGAAATGCTCCTTCACGAATTCGGGCGGCTTGTGGCTGATATCGAGATGGACGTAGTCGAGGCCATAGCGCTTGATCTGGTCGTCGTTCGCGCGCGCCACGACATCGCGCGGGGCGAGCTCCATCCGCTCCGGATCGTATTTCTCCATGTAGCGCTCGCCGGTGACGGGGTTGTAGAGCCGCCCGCCTTCGCCGCGCACCGCCTCGGTAACGAGGAAATTCTTGACCTCGAGATTGTAGAGGCAGGTCGGGTGGAACTGCATCATCTCCATGTTGGAAACGCGGCAGCCCGCGCGCCAGCCCATTGCGATCCCGTCGCCCGTCGCGCCCCTCGGCGCGGTGCTGAACTGGTAGACGCGACCCGCGCCGCCCGCGGCGAGGATCGTCGCGCGCGCAACATGGGCTTCGACCCGGCCGGTTTCCTCGTCGAGCGCATAGACTCCCCAGACATGGCCCGCGCCCGAAAACGGCTCGGCATTGCGCCCGGTGATGAAATCGACGCAGCTCCGGCCCGGCAGCAGGGTAATGTTGGGATTGGCCTTGGCGGCGTTGAGCAAGGCTTCCTGCACCGCCCATCCGGTGGCATCGTCGACATGGACGATCCGGCGATGCGAATGCCCGCCCTCGCGGGTGAGATGCAAATGTCCGCTGTCGCGGTTGAAGGGGACGCCCAATTCGCACAAGCGGTCGATCGCGGCAGGCGCGCGCTCGATCACGAATTCGACCGTCTTGCGATCGTTCAGCCCCGCGCCTGCGATCATCGTATCGCGGATATGGTTCTCGAACGTGTCGCCGGCATCGAGCACCGCGGCGATCCCGCCTTGCGCCCAGGCGGTCGACCCGCCGGTGAGCGAACCCTTGGCGAGCACCAGCACCTTTTTGCTTTCCGCCAGCTCGAGCGCCGCGGTCAGCCCCGCTGCACCCGATCCGATCACGATGACATCGTGCGTAGTGGAGTCATTTCTTTCGGTCATTCCCCCGTCATGGCGGGAGCGCGTGGAGGCCGCAAGCCGGAGTGGAATTTCTCAGCGTGGTCCATCACGGCGGAGCTGCCGTGAGGGCAGGGTGGGGGTGGTGGCGCCGCAGGTTTCACCAGGCAATCAGGTTTCGCCCTCGGCCTCTTCAAGGCAGGTCCGATCGCGTCCCTGCGCCTTCGCCGCATAGAGGCGCTTGTCGGCCAGTGTGATGCAGGCGTCCACCTCGTCCATCTCGTCGAGCATCGCGATTCCGGCGCTGAACTCCAACCGGTAATCGGGCGAAAAGGCGAAGCGTTCGTGCGCAGCGGACGCGCGGATCCGATTCACGATGTTTGCTGCCTTTTGCGCGTTCGTGGCCGGAAAGATCACGATGAATTCCTCACCGCCCCACCGCCCGACGATGTCGCTCGGGCGAACGCAGCATTCCATGATCCGCGCAAACTCGCGCAGGACCAGGTCGCCCGCATTATGACCGAACCTGTCGTTGCACGATTTGAAGTGGTCGAGGTCGATCAGAGCGATCGATGCGCGCGGCCTTGCCTGCCCCAGGCCACGGAGCGCCTCCTTCGCTTGTTCGAGCGTTGCCCGCCGATTGGCGAGCCCGGTCAGCGGGTCGGTCATCGCGAGCCGGTGGAACTTGCGGCGGTGCCGCAACAGAATGAAGATCAGCGCGCCGAGCAGCGCAAGAATCGCAACGGATCCTACGATCACCGCGATCACGAGTCGCAGGCGCGCGCTGCTCGCCATTTCCTCCGCCGCAAGACGCTTCTGCAATTCCTCGGTCTGAAAGCGTGCCTGCAGCGCGGCGACGCCGTCTTGCAATTCGCGGTCGTGATATTCCTTGGATATGGCGTTCGCCTTGCGCAACGCAAAATACGCCTCTTCATCACGATCCGTCAGGAAGAGGGCTTGCGCGCGCGCTTCCTGCGCCATGATCCACAGCAGAGACGGGGCAACGTCGTCGCTTGCCTCCAATATCGGCGTAAGCAATTGCAGGGCTCGAGCCGGGTTACCCCGCTCCACCTCGAGCCTCGCCATGAGCGTGATGGCCGCTCCGTCTATTCGCTCGCCCGAGTTGGTCAGTCCCTCATAGGCAGCTTCGCAAGCGGGGGCCGCCCGCTCTGTCATCTTGTGCTCGAGATTGGCGTGGCAAAGCCCCAATTGCGCAAAGTTGACCGCATATGGGTTGCCGTAGCTTCGCGCTTCGCGGAGAGATGCCTCGAAATCCTCAACCGCCCGGTCTGCCATCTTGCGATCGAGGTAGGAGTAGCCCCGCACGAGCAGCTGATTGGCCGCAAGGTCGCTCAGACCGAGTTCGCGCTGGATCGCGTAAGCTTCCGAGTGCAGCTCGTCGGAGTAGTCGAAGTCGCGCCCGGCCATCACGATATACGCCAGGATCGATGCCGCATGCGCCCGCTCGAACGAGTTCCTGTTCCGGTCGGCATTTCGGTATGCCTGCGTGGCGAACGTCATCGCTTGGAAAGTGCGTCGGATCGCGAAATTGAAAAACGCCAGGTCGGCGCCGCGGCACGTCTTGGCGGGACTGCCGTCGGGCAAGGCCTCGAAGTCGGGAACGATCGATTTCAGCGCCTTCGCAACTTCGCCTGCGGCGGTATTCCCGTAAGCCTCGGTGAGGCGCAGATAAATGCCGAGGTTATCGGTCGGGCCGAAAGGTCCGCCGATGCTGCGCGCCTTCTTCAACGGCGCTTCGGATGGGGAGCCGCTCATGTTGAGGGCCTGCGATTTCGCGACATACAGTTCTGCCAGCCGCCGGCGGTTGGCAGGGTCGGTATTTGCGATGGCGTCGTCGATCATATCGACGGCTGCGGAAGGATCCCGCCCGGTGGCGAGTTCCATCCGCTTGACGACCGGATCGGAACTACCGACGCAGCGCGCTGCGTTCGCCGGGCTCGTGAGAAGCATGACGACGATCGCTGCCGGAGCGATGATCTGGTGCCACATCGTCAGCAAGGATGGGAATATTGTCACATGGCCGGGTTAGCGACGGCCAGTTGATCAAAGGTTAGCGAGGCATGAAACACATCGGGCAGAAAGCTGTGCGGTGAGGCCGGTTGCCCGCGATCCGGTGATGATGACGTCCGGTCGGTCTGGCGCCATCAGATTGCCGGGTGAAGCGATGCGAACACGTGTTCCGCTGTTAGACTTCATCAGTTCAAAGAGCGTCCGTATCTCTTGAAGAAAGGCACGTCGAAGCCTTGTCGCAACAGCCAAACGATCGTCCCGATCGGGTCGGCTGTGCCGACGCAGACGGAGCCTCTGCATGATCCTGCAAAGACTGCATTGCCTTAGGAATTATCATAAACCGGTCCGAAACCGGGTTCGGACACGGGACGTGTTCATGACCGGGATCTGTGCGGTGTGCGGTGCCGCGATCTGGCGCCGCGACCACCGCGACTGGCGCAAGGGCGCCCCGCCGCCGCACAGGCGGAGGGCAAACGGGTGGGCCCGGCCTAGCCGTCGGCGGTCAGCTGGACGAACACGTCTTCGAGATCGGCTTCGCGGGTGGTGACGTCCTCGATGGCATAGCCGTGCTGCTGGATCAGCGCGAGCACCTGGCCCGCGGTTGCCTTGTCGCGATCGTAGGTCACTTCGAGCACGCGGTCGGCAATCGCCTCGCTCTTGGTGAAGACCTCTTCCATCGGTGGGCCGGCGAGATCCTTGTCGACCGAGACGCGGACGATCTTCTCGCGCGCCATGTCGATCAGCTCGCGCGTGGGCTTGTTGGCGATCAGCTCGCCGTGATTGATGATCGCGATCCGGTCGCACAATTGCTCGGCTTCTTCGAGATAGTGCGTGGTCAGCACCACGGTCACGCCCTGCTCGTTGAGCCCGGTGACGAGTTCCCATAGCTGGCGGCGCAATTCCACATCGACGCCGGCAGTCGGCTCGTCGAGCACCAGGATCGGCGGCGAATGGACCATCGCCTTGCCGATCAGCAGGCGGCGCTTCATGCCCCCCGACAGCGTGCGGGCATAGGCATCGCGCTTGTCGGCAAGGCGGAGCTGCTCGAGGATTTCCATCGAGCGGCGCTTTTCGGGCGGCACGCCATAGAGCCCGGCCTGGATTTCGAGCACTTCGAACGGCGTGAAAAACGGATCGAACACGATCTCTTGCGGCACGATCCCGATGCTCGCTTTCGCATTGCGGCGATTGGCATCGATATCGAAGCCCCAGATCTCCGCGCTGCCCGAACTTTTGGAAACGAGCCCGGCAAGGATGTTGATGAGGGTGGACTTGCCCGCACCATTGGGGCCGAGCAGGCCGAACACGCCGCCTTGCGGCACTTCGAAGCTGACGCCTTTCAGCGCGTGCTTGGGCGGCGCCTTGCCGCTGCCGGGATAGGTCTTGGCGAGGTCGCGAATGGCGATGGCGGCTGGTTCGTTCACGCCGCGACCCATGCCCCAAGCGATGCATCGCACGCAAGGCCTGCGGATCCCTGGACCGATTCAACCGGCACCGTGTCTGGATGGTAAAGCGAAATTAACCACGATCCTGCAGAAGTCCGTTCACCCGGTGCGGGTAGACGGGATGCTGGATGGACGGGACAATTATCAGACACGGGCGAATCGCGCGCCGGCTTGCAATGGTGCCATGCGGCATCGCGGGCTTGCTGTGCCTTTTTGCGCCCCAAGCCGCGCAGGCGCAAAGCGCCAGCGCCGAAGCCCGCGTTACTGTCGTCAGGCCGCTGACACTGGTCAAGATCGACGACATGGATTTCGGAGCGATCGCGATCGGCAACAGCGGGGGCGGGCAGGTGACGCTCAACCCGGCGACCAGCGAGTGCAGCACGGCAAGTTCGATGGGTTTGCAGGGGCAGTGCCGGGCGGCGTCCTTCGCCGGCTACGGGGCCTGGCTGATGCGCGTGCGGATCAGCGTGCCGCAACGCGACATCGTGCTCGAAGGGCCGGGGGACGACATCATCGTCGATGCGTTGACGCTCAACACCAGCCCCGACCTGTGGACCTATCGCACCCGCAATCGCACCGCGAGCGGGCTGATCCTCACCACCGATGGCGTGTTCGAATTCCGTCTCGGCGGCAGGCTCAATGTCGCGGGCGATCAGGCGCCGGGCCGCTACAGCGGCGAAGTGGTCGTCAATATCGAGTACCAGTGACGCCGAAGCGGTCTATCAGCCCGTGCGCAAAGCCTCTTTGCGGCTCGCGCACCGGTTGCTAAGGGATGCGGCCATGAGCCAGGTTCCCGATGCCCCCGCCGATAGCGCCCTCGTACCCGAAACGGTGTCGGTCGATACCCGCAGCGTGTGGTGCGACGGGGCCGAACACATCCGCGCGCCAAAGGGCGTGAAGCCCGTCGCGCTCGGCCATCCGCGCGTCTACATGCAGATCGACGAGCGCGGTTTCGTCGATTGCGGCTATTGCGATCGCCGGTTCGTCTACGACCCCGCCGCGTAATTTCGGCAAAGAAATCCCTCAGCATAGGTTCAGGATATTTCCGGCATACGAGTCGTTATCGATTCGAAACAGTCGGAGAAGACCCATGCGCCCTATCATTGCCTCACTCGCTTCCGTCGCCGCCCTCGGCCTTGTCGCCGGGCCTGCCTTGGCCAAGGACGACAGCCAGCAAACGCGCGGTGAACAGCAGCTCGAGCGCCTGATCGGCGATCGTGTGGCTGGGGATCCCGAGCGGTGCGTTACCACCTTTGCCAATGCCCGGATTACCATCGTCGATGGCGAGGGTATCGTGGTTCGCAATGGCAGCACGGTTTATCTCAACCGTACGTCCAATCCCGAATCGCTCGACGCCGACGATATCCTCGTGATCCGTCGCTACGGGATCGATTCGAACCTGTGCGAGAACGAGCAGCTCGAAACCTATTCGCGGAGCGGGAATTTCCTCACCGGCCTCGTGAGTCTCGAGGAATTCGTGCCTTACGCCCGCGCAGATAAAGACGAAGGCTGAACAAGCGCCGCGATGAGCATGGTTGCAAGACCGTGGGCGGCGCAATTGCTGCATTTCTGGTTTCATGAACTCGGCCCCCGCGACTGGTTTCGCGGGGGTTCTCATGTGGATGCCGCCATCGAGCGGCGGTTTGCCCGCTACTGGAACATGCTCCATCGTCGCCCCGCGGCGGAATTCCTCTCCTCGCCGCGCATGGCCTTGGGGGCCGTGGTGCTGTTCGACCAGGTGCCGCGCAACATCTTCCGCGACGATCCGCGCGCCTTTTCCAGCGACGGGCTCGCCCGGGCGATCACCCATGGCGAAATCGCGCGCGGCTGGGATGCGCACTTGAACCGCAAGCAGCGCCAATTCCTCTACATGCCGCTGATGCACAGCGAGGACATTCGCGACCAGGAACTGAGCCTGAGGGCCTTCGCGGCGCTCGGCACCTCGCTCGATTACGCCCGCAGCCACCACCGGATGATCGCACGCTTCGGGCGCTTCCCGCACCGCAACGACGTGCTTGGCCGGCGTTCGACCGCAGCAGAAAAACGCGCGGTGGAGGCGGGCTTCAGCTGGTAGCGTTCGCGCGTCCCTCGCGCACGAACCACAGCGCCACCGCAACTGCCAGCGCGCCGCCCAGCACATTGGCCGAAAGCTCGGCGGCGTAAATCGCATCCTCGCCCCAAGCGCTGCGCAGCAGCCAAGCGACGGGGATCATGAACAGCACGACCCGCACGATCGATTGCCCCAGCGCCCAGGCTGCGTGATCGATCGCGTTGAGCGCACCATTGCCAACGATGAACATGCCGAACCCGGCATAACCCCAGGCGGCAATCAGGACATAGCGTTCGAAACTGTCCTTCACTGCGCCGTCATCGGCGAACATCGCCGCGAAATCGCTGCGGAAGAACACCAGCAGCGCTGCGACCGAAAGCCCCCAGACAAGCGAGAAGGCGAAGCTCTGCACCAGGGCCGAGCGCGCGCGGCCCACCTGGCCGGCCCCCCAGTTCTGGCCGACGATCGCACCGATCGAACTCGACAGGCCGAGCAGTGGAACGGTGGCGAAGGCCTGCAAGCGTCCGGCTGCGCCGAAGCCCGCGACCGCATCCTGACCCGCGCTTGCGAGCAGCGCGGTCAGGATCGACAAGCCGACCGGGTTGATCGAATTGGCAAAGGCCGATGGCACCGCCACCCGGCTCAGCGCGCCGGCATCGCGTTTCACCATGCAATGGCGGATGGCGGAGGGGGCGAAGCGGATATCGCTCGTCTGCAGGAGGGTGAAGCCGACCGTGGCGGCAATCACCCAGCTGGCCAGCGTGGCATAGGCGGCCCCGGCAATCCCGAAGCCTTCGAAGCCGAAGCCACCGGTGATCAGGATCGGATCGAGCACCCAGTTCGTCGCCGCCATGGTGATCAGCACGGCCATCGATCGCTTGGCCGCGCCCTGGGCGCGCAGCGCGCCGTTGACCGCCATCATGAAGGGCAGGGCGAAGAACCCGATCGCGTACGGGCCCATATAGGCATCGATCATCGGCAGCAGATTGTCGTCCGCCTGCATCAATTCGAACAGCGGCTGGCGGAGCGCGTAGAGCGCCAGCGCAAGGACGATGCCGACACCGGCGGCGAGCACGAAGCCTAGATTGGCGAGTCCCTCTGCGTGCCGGTCTTCGCCACGGCCCAATGCGCGGCTGACGACCGAGGCGATCCCGGCCATCACGCCCACGCCCAGACTGGAAAGCGCCTGCGTCACAGGGAAGATGAAGGCGACCGCCGCCAGTTGCGCCGCGCCCAGCTGACCGATGAAATACGCGTCGACGATGCCGATCGACATAATCGCCGCGATCCCGACGATCATCGGGGCGGTCTGCGAGACCAAATGCCCGCGGATCGATCCGCGCGTCAGCCTGGCCGAACTCGGCTCGTCGCTTGTGTCTCCATTTGGCATCGCCGCGCCCTAAGGCCAACCTGCGACCCTGCCTAGGCCTTGCGCGCAAAAGAAACGCACCGCACACTCCCGGGTTCTGCCCAGCAGATTCGCAATCCCGCGTGGAACCGATGGAGACAGAAGATGAGCGACAATCTCGACCGCATCCTGGCCGCCAATGCCGACTATTCCGCAGATTTCGGGGACAAGAGCGAGCTGGCGATGCCGCCCGCGCGCAAGCTTGCGATTCTCACCTGTATGGATGCGCGGCTCGATCCGGCGAAGTTCGCCGGGCTCGAAGAAGGCGATGCGCATGTGATTCGCAACGCCGGTGGTCGTGCCAGTGACGACGCGATCCGCAGTCTCGTGATTTCGCACAAGCTGCTCGGCACGAATGAGTGGTATGTCGTCCACCACACCGATTGCGGGATGGAGACCTTTACCGATCCGATCATGCGCGACCTGCTCGCGGGCAGTCTCGAGACCGCCACGATCGACGAGAATGGCTGGCGCAACGAGGGCTCCGGCCCGGGCTCGAAGGAAGCCGACCAGATCGCCTGGCTGACCATCGCCGACCTCGCCCAGAGCGTGCGCGACGATGTCGACCGGATCAAATCGCATCCTCTGGTCAACAAGTCGATCCCGGTGCGCGGCTACATCTACGACTGCAAGAGCGGCCGGCTCGAAGAGGTGAACTAGGCCACTTCCTCGGCGTAATATTCGCACCAGTCGCTTACCGGACATGCCTCGCATTTCGGTGAGCGGCTGGTGCAGATCCGCTTGCCGAACTGGATCAGCCAGAAATGTCCGTCGGCAAGCGCCCAGGCAGGTGAGCGGTTTTCGAGCTGCTCCGCCGTCTTGTCGGCGGTCCTCGCGTCGGTCAGCCCGATCCGGTTGCAGACCCGGTGGACATGGGTGTCGACCGCGATCACGTCTTTTCCGAACGTGAAGCTGAGCACGATGTCGGCGCATTTGCGACCGATTCCGGGCAGACTCATCAGCCCTTCGCGGGTATCGGGCACCACCCCGCCGTGCTCTGCCAGCAGCGTTTCGCAGAACCGGCGGATCGAGCGGGTCTTGTTGTTGTAGAGCCCGCACGGCTTGATCGCCGCCGCGATGTCGCGATCGTCGAGTTCGAGCATCGCTTCCGGCGTCGTGGCGAGCGCGAACAGGGCGCGGCTCGCCTTGGCCGTATTGCGATCGAGCGACTGGGCGGAGAGCATGCAGGAAATGCACGAGCGGAACGCGTCGGGCTGGCCCTTCGGCCCTTTCGCCCCCGGCGTGCGCCCGGGCATTTCCTGCGACAGGATGCGGTAGACCCGCTCTATCTCGGCGCCCGCCAGCAAGGGTCAGGCCGACAGCGGATCGTCGACCGTTTCGAGGGTCGGATAGTCGGTGTAGCCTTCCGCGCCGCCGCCATAGAACGTGCTCTCGTCGGGCTCGTTATACGGTCCGCCTTGCGCAATGCGGGCGGGCAGGTCGGGATTGGCGAGGAACAGGCGTCCGAACGCGACTGCATCGGCATGCCCGGCGTCGATCCATTGCGCCGCTTCGTCGGGTTCGAAATTGCCATTGGCGATGAACGGTCCGTCGAACTCGGCGCGCATCTTGTGCAGCACCGTGTCGCCGCTTTCGTCCTTGCCGTCGCCGGTGTGCGAATTGGGGCGGATCACGTGGAGATAGGCGAGCCCGCGCCCGGCCAGCGCCTTGGCGGCGGCGGGATAGGTCTCGCCCGGCTTGGCGTCTTCGGTGCCGCCCGGTCCACCCTGCGGCGAAAGTCGCACCCCGACGCGATCCGCCGGAAGCACCTCGCATACCGCGTCGACCACCTCGCGCATCAGGCGCAGGCGGTTGTCGAGGCTGCCGCCATAGTCGTCGCCGCGATCATTGGTGGCCGAGCGGATGAACTGGTCGATCAGGTAATTGTTGGCGCAATGCACCTCGACGCCGTCGAACCCGGCCTCGGCCGCGCATTTCGCGGCGTGCCGGTAATCCTCGATCAGGCCGGGGATCTCGTCGGTGCGCAGCGCGCGTGATTCCTGAAACGGAACTTGCGGCCCATCCTCGAGCCGGTCGCCGACGAAGGCCTCGCCCTCGGGCGTCCAGGCGCTGGCCGAAACGGGCTGGCCGCCATCGGGCTGGAACACCGGATGGCTGATCGCGCCGACATGCCAAAGCTGGCAGAAGATCCGCCCGCCCGCATTGTGGACGGCGTCGGTCACCGTTTTCCAGCTTTCGACCTGGCTGTCGGTGAAGATGCCCGGCGTCCAGGCATAGCCCTGGCCCTGATGGCTGATCTGGGTGGCTTCGGACACGATCAGTCCGGCGCTCGCGCGCTGGGCATAATAGAGCGCGTGGAGTCCGGTCTGTTCGTTGGTCTTCGCTTCTGAGCGGCTGCGGGTGAGCGGGGCCATGACGATGCGGTTGGTCGCTTCGAACGCGCCGATGGTGACGGGATCGAGCAGGGGGGCGTGCTGGGGCATGAATTCTCCGTTGTAGGGTTTGAGCACCAAACGGAGCGGAGGGGCACGCCGTTCCAGCCGCTAGCCGGAAAGCTGTTTCCGTCCGGTCTCGCACAGCGATTGCGCCACGCAATTCGCGCAATCGAGCGAGCGTGGGCGGCACCAGGTTTGCCCGACCTTCTTCATCAGCAGATGATGCTCATCGTAATCGGCCGCCGACCATTCGGGCGGCATGGCGGGCATGATCGCGGCATAGGCGCGCGCGGTATCGGCCTTTTCGGGCACCAGCCCCATGCGCTGGAGGATCCGGCGATGATGGCTGTCGAGCACCAGCACCGGGCGATCGAGCGTCGAGGCGTTCATGATCCCAGCTGCAATCTTGCGCCCGATGCCGGGGAGCTGTTCGAGCCAGTCCATCGCTTCGTCGGTGGGCATGTCCTCGAGATGCGAGAGATCGACCGACCCGCGCCGCGCGATCAGGTCGGTAAGCGAGGCTTTCAGCCGCTCCGCCGCGATGTTGGGGTAGGTCTGGATGGAAAGCTCGTCCTGCAATTCGGCGAGCAGGGCGTCGGCCACGCCCTCCCAACTGCCGTACCGTTTCAGCAGGCGATCGGTCGCGGCGTTCGAAATCTCGGACTTGGTTCGCGCCCCGATCACCCCTTGCACCATCACCCATTCGGGCGCCCGCCATTCTGCCGCCGCGCGCCGGATATGCCCGAAGCGCTGCACCAGCAGCGGCTGGAGCCGCCGCAACGTATCGGTGCGCGGATCGGGGCCGAGGGGGAGTTCCATCCGCGACCGAATGCCGTTCCTCGCGCCGCTTGCCAAGGATTACGCGAGTGATCCCGCTGCGAGAGGCGCTATTTCATCCATCTGGCGCGGGCATCTTCGATCTCGGCGGAGTCTCCAGTAGTGGTCATCGCAGCGAAGCCGGTGTCGCTGGATGGGTCGTAGGTGACCAGCGATTTGTATGGCCCGTTGCTGCCGCTTTGCCAGCTCAGCATACGATTGGCGGGATCGTCATTTTCCCACATGAAACGGCCGCCGAGCGTATATCCCTCGTCGGGCGTGTGCACGGTTGTCAGCTCCGCCAAACTCTTCGTGCTGAGGCCGCCCATGTGCGGGAACCGGGCCAGTGCCACCAGGTCTGCAGGTGTGGTGCCGAGCCCGCCGGCGCACGTCAGGAAACCCGGCAAAGGGGGGCGTCGCTGGCCGGTGCGTCGGCGCCATTCCGGAGCCGGCCTACGAAGATGCGGCTTGATCCCATCCCGGCGGGACGAAGAACCTCGCGCTCGAGCAACTCGTCCACGGCAAGACCCGCGACTTTTTCGAGCACGGCCTGGACCACGATCCAGTTGACCAGATCGTAGGACCACTGCGAGTTGGGAGGGAAGGCCAGAGGACCGGTCGCAAAGCGGCCGATCGCCGTCGTCGCATCGGGCGTTTGCAGCACGCTTCGCGGATCTTCGCGAACGGCTGGCATCAGTCCATCGGCCAGACCGCTCCGGCTCGCGAGCACTTGCCGCAAGGTGATCGGCGCAATCGGCGTTTCGGCAAACTGCGGAAGCAAGCGACCGATCGTATCGTCGAGCGATACCATGTCCCGATCCGTCAGCCGCAAGACCGCGATGGTGCAGGCGAATTTGCCGATCGAGCCGGCTTCGTACAGCGCGCCGGGGGCGTCTCCGCCATGGGTTTCTGAGATGATATGGCCACCGGGCGTCAGCACGGCTTCGGCATAGTCGCCGGCAGATACCGGGCTTGAGCAGGCAGCAGCAAGTACGGTTGCTGCAAGCAAGAGGTGACGTCTCATCGATGGTATCTCCCGTCCCGATGCGGTCGCATCGTCGACGGCATCTAGCTTGAGCGGCGTCGACGTGGAAGCCCGACAGCCAACGACGGCATTGCCCCGCCGCAGACCGCAGCGCTTACCAAGGCGCGAGTCCGATGGCCGGTCAGATATCGACGGCGATTTTCCCGAAGTGCTTCTGGTCCTGTTCGTGGCGGAAGGCGTCGGGGAGGTCGGCGAGCGCGAAGCGATCCGAGATGACCGGCTCGATGCCCGTGGCCTCGATCGCATCGATCATCCGCAACTGCATCGCGCGGCTGCCGACGGTCAGGCCCTGAAGCCGCCCCATCTTGCGCATCAGCGCGGCGGTTTCGACCTCCCCCTTCTGCCCGGTGAGCACGCCGATCAGGTGGATATGACCGCCCGGACGGATCGCGTCGATCGCCTGGTTGACCGTGCCCGGCCCGCCGACCTCGACCACGTGATCGACGCCGCCGTCCGACCAGTCGAACGCCTGTCGGCCCCAGTCGTCGTTGCTTTTGTAATTGATCGTGTGATCGGCGCCGAGATCGCGCGCCTTGGCCAGTTTCTCGTCCGAACTGGAGGTGATGATCACCCGCGCGCCTGCCGCCTTGGCGATTTTCAGCGCGAAGATCGACACGCCGCCGGTGCCTTCGAGCAGCACGGTCTGCCCGGCCTGCAGGTTGCCATCCTCCATGAGCGCGCGCCATGCGGTCAGCCCGGCGCAGGGCAGGCAGGCAGCCTGCGCGAAGTCGAGATTGGCGGGTATGCGGGTAAAGGCGCGCGCGGGTTTCACGACCTGTTCGCGAGCGAAGCCGTCGATCCCGTCACCCGGCGTGCTTTCGAAACTGCCCAGCGGCGGGCGGCCATCGTTCCATTGCGGAAAGAAGACCGACATCACCCGGTCGCCGACAGCGAATTCCTCGACACCATCGCCGACCGCTTCGATTTCACCTGCGCCATCGGACAGTGGGATGCGTCCGTCTTCGGTCGGGATCATGCCTGCGACGACCGCATAGTCGTGGAAATTGAGCGAGGAGGCGTGCAGCTTGACCCGCACTTCGCCGACCCCCGGCTCGCCCGGAGCGTCGATTTCGACGACTTCAAGACTGTCGAGACTGTCGAGACTGGCGGGGTTGCGGACTTTGACGGCTTTCATGGGGTGGCTCCGGTGTGCGCGTGAACAGGTTCACGATGGCAACGGCCAGGCGTCCAAGAAGTTCACCCTCGCCCGCAGGTTCTCCGCCCGCGCCGGTCTACTCCCACTCGATCGTGCCGGGCGGCTTGCTGGTGTAGTCGTACACCACGCGGTTGATGCCCTGCACCTCGTTGACGATGCGCGTGGCGCAATTGGTGAGGAAGCTGGCGTCGAAGGGATAGACGTCCGCCGTCATCCCGTCGGTGCTGGTGACGGCGCGCAATCCGCAGACGCTGTCGTAGGTGCGGTGGTCGCCCATCACGCCTACGGTTTTCACGGGCAGCAGCACGGCGAAGGCCTGCCAGATCGCGTCGTAGAGCCCCGCATTGCGGATTTCCTCGAGATAGATCGCGTCGGCCTTGCGCAGGATGTCGCACCGCTCCTTGGTCACTTCGCCGGGAATGCGGATGGCGAGGCCGGGGCCGGGGAAGGGGTGGCGGCCGACGAACATGTCGTTGAGGCCCAGCTCGCGGCCGAGTTCGCGGACCTCGTCCTTGAACAGTTCGCGCAAGGGCTCGACCAGTTGCATGTTCATGCGTTCGGGCAGGCCGCCGACATTGTGGTGCGATTTGATCGTGACGCTCGGCCCGCCGGTGAAGGACACCGATTCGATCACATCGGGATATAGCGTGCCCTGCGCGAGGAAATCGGCCCCGCCGATCCGGTTCGCCTCTTCCTCGAACACGGCGATGAACTCACCGCCGATGAACTTGCGCTTCTTTTCCGGATCGGTCTCGCCCGCGAGACCTTTCATGAAGCGCTCCTCGGCATCCACCACCACCAGCGGAATGTTGTAATGGTCGCGGAACAGCGTCTCGACCTGTTCGCGCTCGTTCAGCCGCAGCAGGCCGTGATCGACGAACACGCAGGTCAGCTGGTCGCCGATCGCCTCGTGGATCAGGATCGCGGCGACCGAGCTGTCGACACCGCCGGAAAGGCCGCAGATCACCTTGCCGTCACCGACCTGTTCGCGGATCTCGGCGATCTTGGTCGCGCGATATTCGGCCATCGTCCAGTCGCCCGCCAGCCCGCAGACCTTGTGCGCGAAATTGGCGATCAGCTTCGCGCCGTCGGGCGTGTGGACCACTTCGGGGTGGAACTGCGTCCCGTAGAACTGGCGCGCCTCGTCGGCGATCACCGCGAAGGGTGCGCCGTCGGAGACCGCGACGATTTCGAACCCCTCGGCGAAGCGCGTGACCTTGTCGCCATGGCTCATCCACACCTGGTGGCGCTCGCCTTCGTTCCACAAACCGTCGAACAGCGCGCAGGACTTGGTGACCGTCAGGAAGGCGCGGCCGAATTCGCCACCTTCACCCGTTTCGTGCCCGGGCCGCACCTCGCCGCCGAGCTGGTGGGTCATCACCTGCTGGCCGTAACAGATGCCGAGGATCGGCAGCCCCGCCTCGAACAGCATGTCGGGCGCGCGTGGGCTGCCTTCATCGGGCACGCCGGCGGGCGATCCCGACAGGATGATGCCCTTGGGCTTGAGGCGATGGAACGCCTCCTCGGCCTGCGAAAACGGCGCGATTTCGGAATAGACGCCCGCCTCGCGCACGCGGCGCGCGATCAGCTGGGTCACCTGGCTGCCGAAATCGACGATGAGGATGGAATCGGGAAGATGGTCTGGCTGCATGGGCCCCGTTAAAGCCCACCGCGCCGCTCTGTCCAGCGCTCCCGATTACCTGAACGAGGAATGAGCGCTGGGCATGCAGTTTTTGCAATAAATGGTAACATTATTGCGCTTGAGAGAATCCCGCCGCTGCACCATTTGGGGGTCACTCCAAGCGGCCGTTCGGCAACCGTCCCCTCTCCCCCTTCCCCCAGGTTCCGGACGGCCGCGACCCTCCCTTCAAAACCCGAAACCTTCAGCCTCCGGCAAGCGAGCCGAGCACGAACGCCATGATTGCGCCCAGCGCGGTGGCGATCCCGGCTAGGTGCGTGTCGTCCCTGTAGGCCTGCGGAAAGACTTCGGTCGCAAGGCTGGCAATCACCGCGCCTGCCGCAAAGCAGCGGATGAAGGCGAGCAGGTGTTCGCTGGCCCCTTCGAGGAGGAGATTGCCGCCGACTGCCGCAAGCGAAAGCAACGTCGCCGTCGCGGTCCAGAGCAGAAGGATGCGCCGTTTCGACTTGCCGCCATGCGCCATCTGGCGCGCGCCGCCGGCCGCTTCAGGCAGGTTGGACAGCAGGATCGAGCCCGCCAGCGCCGCCACTTCGAGCGGCATCGCCCCGATCAATGCGACGCCGAGAGCGAGGTTCTCCGGAATCCCGTCGAGCGTAATCGCCGCCAGCAGCCCGCCGCCGCTTTCGGGTCCCCATTTCTCGTCGATCCAGTAGTCGACGATCGAGAACACGGTTGCGCCTGCTGCAACGCCGGCCATCGCCATCCACACCGTGCTTTTGGCAATCGAGGGTTCGATCAGCTCGCTCGTCACCGACAGCAGCAGCGCGCCGCCAGCCAGTGCGACGAGGAACCCTTCGAGGCGTTTGCCGAGCTTGCCGTAGATGCCCCAGGCCGCGCCGGCGATCAGCGCGCCCGAAACGACCACGACGACGGCAAGGGTCATCAGCATTCGATGACGTTGACCGCGAGCCCGCCCTGGCTCGTTTCCTTGTATTTGGTCGACATGTCGAGCCCGGTCTGGCGCATGGTTTCGATTACCTGGTCGAGGCTGACGCAGCTTTCCGCGCCGGTGCGATGAAGCGCGAGGCGGGCGGCGTTGACCGCCTTGACCGCGCCGATCGCGTTGCGTTCGATGCACGGAACCTGCACCAGCCCGCCGACCGGATCGCAGGTCAGGCCGAGATTGTGTTCCATTCCGATTTCGGCGGCGCTGGCGACCTGTTCGGGTGTGCCGCCCCACAGTGCCGCCAATCCGCCAGCCGCCATCGAACAGGCCACGCCGACTTCGCCCTGGCAGCCCATCTCGGCGCCCGAGATGGAGGCGCGCTGCTTGTAGAGCAGGCCGATCGCGCCCGCCGTCAGCAAAAAGGTGCGGCGGCTGTCGCGGCACGCCTTGGCTTCGGTATCGCGGCAATAGAATCGCATCACCGCCGGGATGATCCCTGCCGCGCCATTGGTCGGCGCGGTGACGACGCGCCCGCCCGCGGCGTTTTCCTCGTTCACCGCCATCGCAAAGCAATTGAGCCAGTCGAACAATTGCTCGCGCTCATTCGATTGGGGATTGGCTTCGAGCCGGTCCCACATGTCGGGCGCGCGCCGCTGGACCTTCAGTCCGCCGGGCAGGGTGCCGCGTTTGGAGAGGCCGCGATCGATGCAGCCGTCCATCGCTTCGGAGATCAGGTCGAGCCCGTCGAGCGTTTCCTCGCGCGAGCGCCTCGCATCCTCGTTCGCGAGCACAATGTCGCAGATCGCCAGTCCCTCACGCCCGCAGATCGCGAGCAGATCGGTGGCGGAGGTGAATTCGTAAGGCGTCGATACGCTCGGCACCCGGTCGTTGCGCGGCGGGTTGCGCAATTGCCGCTCGCTCGCAACGAAGCCGCCGCCGGTCGAATAATAGGTCTTCGTCAGCAGGTGTTCGCCCGCCTCGTCGAAGGCGTCCAGCCGCATGCCGTTGGGATGCAGTTCGGGGATGATGTGGCCGGCAAGATCGATATCGGCCTTCGGGTCGAACGCGATCGACCGGCTGCCGCCCAGATCGAGCGTGTGGCTTTTCTCCAGAGCCTCGAGCGCCGCTTCGCCCTCGTCAGGATCGAGGGTGTCGGGGCGATAGCCCATCAGCCCCAAGATCGTCGCGCCCACCGTTCCATGCCCGACGCCGGTCAGCGCGAGCGAGCCTTGCAGCTCGACATGGACCCGCGCGGTGCGGTCGAACGCGCCCGCCCTGGTCAGCGCGCGGACGAAACGCCGCGTGATTCGCATCGGGCCGACGGTGTGGGACGAACTCGGGCCGATCCCGATCCGGAAGATGTCGAGGACGGAAAGCATGGCGGCGAGCGATGCGCGCGGGGCCGCCGAATTGCAAACGGGATTTCATTGCGGCCCTGCGTTTCCGTAGCGGCACGCGAGCCGCTGCCGCGCCGGATTCGCGCCAGGGGCAACCCGGTGGATAAATCGCGGGGTTCGGAGCTCGAAAACTTGGGAATTTCGCCGTTTCTGCCTATATCGGGGGGCATGGCAGACAACATTCCGGAAACGGGCCCCGAAGAGGGCGCAATCACCCCTGAACGCAAGCGGCAGAACGGCGAATATGGCGCCGATTCGATCAAGGTTCTCAAGGGCCTCGATGCGGTGCGCAAGCGGCCCGGCATGTATATCGGCGATACGGACGACGGTTCGGGCCTGCACCACATGGTGTTCGAAGTGTCGGACAATGCGATCGACGAAGCGCTTGCAGGGCATTGCGACCTGGTGCTGATCGAACTCAACGCCGATGGCTCGGTCTCGGTCGAAGATAACGGCCGCGGCATCCCGGTCGACATGCACAAGGAAGAAGGCGTCTCGGCAGCCGAGGTCATCATGACCCAGCTGCACGCCGGCGGTAAGTTCGAGAACACCTCGGACGACAACGCCTACAAGGTGTCGGGCGGTCTCCACGGCGTGGGCGTCTCGGTGGTCAACGCGCTGTCCGAATGGCTCGAGCTGGTGATCTGGCGCGATGGCAAGGAACACTGGATGCGGTTCGAGCATGGCGATGCGGTCCACTCGCTCGAAGTGCGCGGCGATGCGCCGCCAGTGGCCTCGAATGGCGACGACAACGGCCTGAAAAAGGGCACCCGCGTCACCTTCATGCCGAGCCACGACACGTTCAAGAACGTTACCGAGTTCGATTTCGAAAAGCTCGAGCACCGCTACCGCGAGCTCGCTTTCCTCAATTCGGGCGTCCGCATCCTGCTGCGCGACAACCGCCACGAGGAGCCGGAAGAGCACGACCTCTTCTACGAGGGCGGGATTGGCGCCTTCGTCAAATACCTCGACCGCAACAAGCAGGCGCTGGTCGGCGAACCGATCTCGGTCTCGGCCGAGAAGGACGGGATCGGGATCGACGTCGCGCTCGAATGGAACGATTCGTATTACGAAAACGTCCTCTGCTTCACCAACAACATCCCGCAGCGCGACGGCGGCACGCACCTTGCGGCGTTCCGTTCGGCGCTCACCCGCACGCTCAACAATTATGCCGATGCCTCGGGCCTTCTGAAAAAGGGCAAGGTCTCGCTTTCGGGCGAGGACATGCGCGAAGGGCTAACGGCGATCGTCTCGGTCAAGCTGCCCGATCCCAAATTCGGCTCGCAGACCAAGGACAAGCTGGTCAGCTCCGAAGTCCGCCAGCCGCTCGAATCGCTGATGGGCGAGAAGATGAACGAGTGGCTCGAGGAAAACCCGAACGACGCCAAGGCGATCGTCCAGAAGATCATCGATGCCGCCGCCGCCCGCGAAGCCGCGCGCCGTGCCCGCGAGATGAGCCGCAAGGGCGCGATGAGCGTCGCTTCGCTGCCGGGCAAGCTGGCCGATTGCCAGGATCGCAACCCGGCGAATTGCGAACTCTTCCTGGTCGAGGGTGACTCGGCCGGCGGATCGGCCAAGCAGGGCCGCGATCGCAAGATCCAGGCGATCCTGCCGCTGAAGGGCAAGATCCTCAATGTCGAGCGCGCGCGGTTCGACCGGATCATCTCGTCGAAGGAAGTCGGCACGCTGATCCAGGCGATGGGCACCGGCCTGCGCGACGAATTCACGCTCGACAAGCTGCGCTATCACAAGATCGTGATCATGACCGACGCCGACGTCGATGGCGCGCATATCCGCACGCTGCTGCTCACCTTCTTCCACCGCCAGATGCCGGAAATCATCAAGGCCGGGCACCTCTTCATCGCGCAGCCGCCGCTCTACAAGGTCCAGAAGGGCAAGAGCGAGGTCTATCTGAAGGACCAGGCGGCGCTCGATCGCTATCTCGTCGATGGCGGTCTGTCGGGCCGGATCCTCGAAACCCGCGCCGGTCCCCGCAGCGGCGAGGATCTGCGGTCGCTGATCGACCATGCGCTGCGGATGCGCAATCTGCTCGCCTTCGTGCCGCGCAAATACGACGAGGGGCTCATCGAACAGATGGCGCTCACCGGTGCGCTCGATCCGGCGGCGTCGCCCGAACAGCGCCAGCAGCGTCTGTCCGATGCCGCCGCACGCCTCCAGGCGGGCGATACCGATGCCCGCTGGTCGACCCATATCCGCAGCGATGGCGCGGTGATGTTCGAACGGCTGTGGCGCGGGGTCACCGACGCGCACGAAATCGAGGCCAAGTTCCTCGACAGTGCCGAAGCGCGCAAGCTCCACTCGGTCGCCGCCGAACAGGCCGACGCCTACGAACACCCTTCGCAACTGGTGAAGGGCGAAACCGGCGAAGTGGTCGAGACCGACGAGGCACAGGAAACCGATGCCGACGCGCCGATCGTCGCCGCCGACGGTGCGATCACCACGCCGACGCAATTGCTCGACACCGTGCTCGCCGCCGGGCGCAAGGGCCTCTCGGTCCAGCGCTACAAGGGTCTGGGCGAGATGAATGCCGAGCAATTGTGGGAGACCACGCTCGACCCCGACAATCGCGAACTGTTGCAGGTGAAGGTCGAGGATGCCGACGTCACCGACGAGATATTCACCCGCCTGATGGGCGATGTCGTCGAACCCCGCCGAGAGTTCATCCAGCGCAATGCGCTCAATGTGGCCAATCTGGACGTCTGATTGACATCCCTTCGCGCACTGCTCGGCGCGCAGGGATAGCCATTTCTTAACCATCAGCCTCCATTGACGTGCCAGTGCACGCAGTGGGGTATACTTGACGTGATGGATGAGCTGCTGGCGGATTTCGTAGCCGAAACCCGTGAAATGCTGGAGAAACTGGGGGGCGAGCTCGTCGCGTGGGAAGCCGATCCCACCGAGAGCGAGCGGCTCGACGCGATCTTCCGCTTCGTACACACCGTGAAGGGCAATTGCGGCTTTTTCGACCTGCCGCAACTGGCCGAACTCAGCCACGCTGCCGAGGATGCGCTGGCCGATTGCCGCTCGGGCGAACGGCAGGCCGACGAAAAGCTGGTGTCCGCCGTCCTCGCGATCGTCGACCGGATTTCCGCGATGATCGACGCGATCGATGCCGGCGAGGAGATCGAGGGAGACGACGACGCACTGATCGATGCGCTCGCGCCGGGCGCGACCGAGGCCGAGCCTGTGATTTGCGTCGAAGAGGTGCGCGACGCCGTCGTCGCCGATCAGGACAAGCCTGCCGCCAAACAGGCCGCGGCGGCACGCTCGATCCGGCTTCCGGTCGATCTGCTCGACCGGGTGATGAGCGGCGTCTCCGACATGGTGCTCGCCCGCAACGATTTGTCGCGCCGCCTGCGCGAAAGTGGAGCGCAGCCGACCATCGACGGTCCGTTCGAGCGGCTCTCGGCGATTCTGGCCGATGTACGTGACGCGATCACGCGGATGCGGATGCAGCGGATCGAGACGCTGTTTTCCTCCTTCCCGCGGCTGGTGCGCGATCTTGCGCACGAGCTTGGAAAGCAGGTGACTGTCGATCTGGAAGGCGGCGAAGTCGAGCTTGATCGCGAAATGATCGAGATGATCCGCGATCCGCTGACCCATATCATCCGCAACGCGATCGACCACGGCATCGAAGCGCCCGCCGAGCGACTCGCCAAAGGCAAGCGCGAAAGCGGGATGCTGAGGATCTCGGCCCGCCAGGCCGGCAATCGCATCAGCATCGCGATCGAGGACGACGGCAAGGGGATCGACGGTGCCCGCGTGCTGGAGAAGGCGATCGAGAAGGGCATCGTCTCGGCTTCCGAAGGCGCGCGCTACAGCACGACGCAGCGCCAGCGGCTGATCTTCGAGCCGGGCCTTTCGACCGCGACCGAAGTCAGCGGTATTTCCGGACGCGGCGTGGGCATGGATGTGGTGCGCGCCAATATCGAACGGGTCGGAGGTTCGATCGAAGTCGAATCGGACCCGGGCGAGGGCACGCGTATTTTCCTGCGCCTGCCCCTCACGCTCAGCATCATTCCCGCGCTCACGGTCGAGACCGGAGGCCAGCGCTTCGCCATCCCGCGGTCGGCGGTGGTCGAGCTGGTCAGCGGACGGCGCGACAATGTCGATTTCGCGCGGGTGGGCGATTCGCTGCTGGCCGAACTCCGTGGTCGCCGCGTGGCCTGCTTGCGCTTGGCCGACGTGCTCGGTGTCGAAGGCGAGAAGGCAGCCGAAGACGGTACGCTCGTCCTCTTGCGTCTTCCGGGCGGAGACCTGTTCGCCATCTCGGTCGACCAGATCCTCGATCACGAGGAACTGGTGGTGAAGCCGATCGCGCCAGCCGTCATGGCGACCGGCCTGTATGCCGGCACGACGCTGCTCGATGACGGATCGCCGGTATTGCTGCTCGATATCGCCGGGCTTGCGCGCGGCGTCGATCTCGAGGCCGAGGCGCGCCATCGCGAGGAATACGAAGCGCGGCAGGAAGAGCAGCGCGCCGAGAAACCGCGCGAGCCAGTCCTGCTGTTCGTAGGCGTCGACGGGCGTCGGCGTGCGATCCGGATGGAAATCGTCTGCCGGATCGAAAGCGTCCCGGTATCGGCCATCGACGTGTCGGGCGGCGGGGCGCAAGTCGTGCTGGGCGAAGATATCCTCCCCCTGGCCGGTCTCGGCGGCGCCGAGCCCGAAAGCGTCGCAAAGAACGGCCGGGTCGGATTGTTCCGCGTCGGCGATGGCCGGACCGAGCTGACCTATGCCTTCAGCGAAATGATCGACACCGCACAGATCGAACACCAGATCATCACGTCGGAAAGCACCGGCGAGATCGAAGGGCTTACGCTCATCGGCGGCGAGCCGACCGAACTGGTCGATGCCCATTGGCTGTTCGCCCGCCATGCCCGCTCTACCGCGACAGGTGAGTCTCCAGTCTGCCGACTTCCGCTGGACGATGCCTGGGCCCGTCAGCTGCTGCGCCCGCTGGTCGAGGCGGCCGGCTATCGGGTGATCGGCGAGGACGACGAGGGAGAGGCCTCGATCGCGCTCGCTGCGGTCGAAAACGGTGAGGGGGCGCCACGCGCGGGCAGGGTGATCTGGCTGCGCGAAACGCCCGAGGCGAACGAGAACGCACCGCATTCCATCTATCGCTACGATCGGGCGGGGCTGCTCGCCGCGCTCGGCGATGCGCGCAGCGGAGGCGAAGCATGAGCGACTTGCTGCTGATCGTGACGATCGCGAACCGCAAGGTCGGGATCCGCGCGGCCGAAGTGAATTCGGTAATCGCGCTCGACAATGTCACGCCGGTGCCGCGCGTACCGGACTACATTCCCGGCCTCACCGCACTGCGAAGCCGCGCGCTGACCGTGATCGATTGCGCGCGTTCGCTCGAACTGGCCGAACCTGTCGCGCTGGAATCGATCGCCTCGCGCAACGCCGCCGTGGTCGAGCATGACGGGCATCTCTACGCGCTGCTGGTCGACGATGTGTTCGACGTGATGGAAGCGCGGTCCGAACCGACTCCGGTGCCGGGCAGGCTGGCCTCGGGCTGGAAACGGTGCGCGATCGGCCTGGTCGAAACCGACGATGCCCCCGTGCTGCTACTCGATCTGGGCCAGGTGGTGGGCGGACCGCTCGAAGAGGCTGCCTGACAAGCGTGGCCACATGCGGGCCTTAAGGCGATCGTTACCATCGGGGCCTAGCACGGTCGCAAGCAATTCGTTGAGAAAGCTGGAAACGCATGAAAAAATGCCTCGTCGTCGATGATTCGCGCGTGATTCGCAAAGTGTCACGCCACATCCTCGAACCGCTCGGTTTCGACGTCAGCGAAGCCGAAAACGGTCGCGAGGCGCTCGATGTATGCGAGGTGGCCTTGCCCGACCTCATCCTGCTCGACTGGAACATGCCGGTGATGAGCGGGATCGAGTTCATCACCAAGCTACGCGCCTGCGACGGTGGCGATGTGCCCAAGGTCGTGTTCTGCACCACCGAAAACGATGTCGCCCATATCCGCGCCGCAATCGAAGCGGGCGCGGACGAATATGTGATGAAACCCTTCGACCATGAAACGCTGCAGATCAAACTGCAGCTGGTCGGCATGGCCTGAGCGGAGACGAGACGATGAGCCAGGCCATGATGGACCGCCGCCCCAGCTTCGGACGCCGCAGCTCCAGTCGGACGATCCGGATGATGATCGTCGACGATTCGGTGACCGCGCGTTCGGTGCTGATCAAGATCGTTGCAGGCGAGGACGACCTCGAAGTCGTCGAAGTCGCCGGTACCGCAGAAGAAGCGATCGAAAAGCTCAAGCAGGTCCGGGTCGACCTGATCCTGCTCGATCTCGAGATGCCCGGCATGGGCGGATTGCGCGCGATGCCGCAGATCCTCGAATTGTCGCGCGGGGCGAGGGTGCTGGTCAATTCGGCTTTGACCGAGAAGGGCGCGAAAGCGACGCTTTCCGCACTGTCGATGGGGGCCGCCGATACGCTGCTCAAGCCGCGCCCAGGCAAGTTCGACGATGCCTATCGGGCTAATCTGATCGAGAAGATCCGTGTGATCGGCAGCGCTCTGAGCCGGGTCGAGCCAGCCAGTTTCGAATTGTCGGATCCGCCGGCCAGACCCGCCGCCTCGCGCGGGCGGGCGCAGGTCATCGGGATCGGCGCCTCGACCGGCGGGATCCACGCGCTCACCCAGATGCTCAAATCGCTGCCCAAGGGACTCGGCGTGCCGATCCTCGTCACGCAGCATCTCCCGGCGAGCTTCATGCAGGTTTTCGCGCGCCAGCTCGAGCTCGCTTACGATGGCGAAGCAGTGGTGGCCGAGGACGGCATGCCGCTGCGCGCCGATCGCATCCTGATCGCACCGGGCGAAGCGCATATGGGTGTTCGCCGGGGCAGCGACGATGTCGTCGTGGCCGCATTGTCGCACGACAAGGCCTCGTCGGGCTGCCTGCCGTCGGTGGACCCGCTGTTTGCGTCGATGGCGGAGTGCTTCGGCGATCGCGCTCTCGGGGTGGTGCTGTCGGGCATGGGCCGCGACGGCGCGATCGGTGCCAAACAGATTCACGAGGTGGGCGGGGTCATCATCGCGCAGGACCAGGAAAGTTCGGCGGTGTGGGGGATGCCCCGCGCGGTTGCCGAAGCGGGGATCGCTGCCGCGGTCGAGACGCCCGACAAGATCGGCGCGCGGATCGCCGAAATGGCGGACCCGTCGGCCTGGCGATGAACGATTACGCCGAACAGATCATCGCCGATCTCCTGCTCGAGAGAACCGGGCAGGAGCTGACCGACGCCCGGCGCTGGCGGATCGGCTCGGCGCTATCCGGACTGTTTCGCGAGCGCGGGCTCGACAATGTCCAGCAGCTCGTCTGCCTCCTTTCGGAACAGCCGGACGATATCCTTGCGCGCGAGACGGTCGAGGCGCTGCTCAACAACGAGACCTATTTTTTCCGCGACCGACCGATGTTCGATCAGCTTGCGAACGATGTGCTCCCGCGGATTGCCAAGCGCAACGAGGCAAGCAAGCGTATCTCCATCTGGTCGGCCGGGTGCTCGACCGGGCAGGAAGCGGTCACCCTCGCGATGATCATCACCGATCAGGCCTTGCGATGGAAGGGCTGGACCATCGACATCCTCGCCACCGATGTGTCCGGCAAGGCAATCAAATCGGCACGCGACGCGCGCTACACGCAATTCGAAATCCAGCGCGGGCTGGGAGTCAGCCAGATGCTGACCTATTTCGAGGAAACTGCGCAGGGCTGGCAGCCCCGGCGCGAGATTCGCGACATGATCAGTTTCCGCCAGCAGAACCTGCTCGAGCCGATTCCTAGCTCGCGCAAGTTCGATCTTGTGCTGTGTCGCAACGTGCTGCTGTATTTTTGCGCCGACACCCGCCGCAAGGCCTTCGACCGTCTGGCCCAGGCGATGGCGCCGCATGGCTGGCTGATGCTCGGGGCGGGAGAGACCTCGGTCGGGCAGACCGATGCCTTCATTCCGGATCGCAAGCGCCAGGGCCTGTACCGCCCGTTCGGCGCCGATCAGGACGATGGTGCCGGTGTGCAGACGGACGTTGCCGCTGTCCGATAAACCGGACAGTAACTCCTTCTCAGTATTGTGAAGGAGTCGGGCGAAGGCGCCTCAGACTAAGGGACCGGGCGGACTTGCGAACAGGTATGGGTGATACGAATTCCACGACTCCGCAGAGGCTGGTGCTGAGACCGCTTGCATGGCTGGTCTGCGCGCTGTTCGCCTGGAGCATGTTCGTGGCCTGGCAATATGGCCGCCACGAGGAGCTGCTGACCACACCCATGATCGCCGCCACGGCAAGTTTCCTGCTCGTGCTGGGCCTGCTTGCACGCTCGCTGCTGCACAGTTTCTCCCGGATCGAGGAATTGAGCCTCGTCGATGCACTTACCCGGTTGCCCAATCGCCGCGCGCTGCACCGCGATGTCGCCGCAGTCGAATTGCGCGAGGGTGAGGAATGCGCACTTGCGTTGGTCGATCTCGACGGGTTCAAGTTCGTCAACGATCACCACGGGCATTTCGTCGGCGATCAGATGCTGCGCGAATGCAGCCTCACCATCGCCGAGGTCTGCGGCGACGAAGCATGCGCCTATCGCTTGGGCGGCGATGAATTCGCGCTCCTCGCTTACGGTCCGATTGCGGGCAATCTGCTCGAGGGCATCAGTCGCAGCCTGCTTGAACGGTTGCGCCACCCGCTCTGCGCCGAAGGCCAAGAAATGCGCATCGGAGCGAGCATCGGTCTGGCACGCCGCCGCCCCGGCGAAAGTGTGTCTAGCGCCGAGTTGGTGCGCGAAGCGGATGTCGCGATGTATGCCTCCAAACGCGGCGGCAAGGCGCGCTGCACCTGGTTCTCGCGCGATTTCGACAAGGACAACGAGGCGATGCGGCGGATCGACGCGGAATTGCGCGTCGCGCTCGCCGAAGGACAATTTCGGCTGCACTACCAGCCCCTGGTCGATGCCAGGACATGCGAGATCGCGGCGGTCGAGGCGCTGCTGCGCTGGGATCGCCCGGATGGCCAGCAGATCGGCCCGAACGTGTTCATCCCGGTTGCCGAAAGCACCGGGATCATCAATCCGATCGGGCTGTGGGTGTTGCGCCGCGCCTGCGAGGATGCGGGCGAATGGGACAACATCAAGCTGTCGGTCAATCTCTCCGCGGCACAACTGCGCAACCCCGAATTCCCGGTCCAGCTCGGCGTGATACTCGAAGAGACGGGCTTCGATCCCGAACGCCTCGAGCTCGAAGTGACCGAAACCTCGCTGGTGATCGATCCCGTGGTGGCGGGGCGCAGCCTCGACCTGATCCGCGGCTTTGGCGTCAACATCGCGCTCGACGATTTCGGCACGGGCTATGCGTCGATCGGCTTCCTGCGCCAGTTCCGCTTCGAAAAGCTCAAGCTCGACCGTTCGCTGATCGTCGATTCGGCTACAGACGAAAGCAGCCGCGCGATGATGCTGTCGAGCATTTCGGTCGCTCGTGCGCTGAAGATGGCTGTTACAGCCGAAGGGGTCGAAACCGAGGCGCAAGCGGATCTCGCCCGCACCGCCGGCTGCGACCACATCCAGGGCTGGCTGTACTTCAAACCGATGCCGGCGGACGAACTCGGTGCAGAACTTACCGCGCAGCGCCGCGGGCGGCTGAAAAACGGCCGGAACGCGGCCTGATCGCTCAGGTTCGGTCGTCCTTTGGCGGCCAGGGAACGAAAGCGGACGTCCGCTCGATATAACCGGCGTATTTGTCGCCGCGCTTCTTCTTCATCCCGCTTTCGAGCAGCGCCGCGCCCGACCATTTGGTGAGGGTGAAAGTGAGGAATATCGGCCCGGCTACCGTGTAGAGCGCGAGCCAGGGGTCGACCGCAGCGCACACCAGCCAGATGCCCCACCACGCGCAGGCATCCCCGAAATAATTGGGATGTCGCGTGTACCGCCACAGGCCGGTGTCGAGCACCTCGCCTTCATTTGCCGGATCGGACTTGAACTGCGCCAGCTGCCAGTCTCCCAGCCATTCGAAGAAGACGCCGACGCCGTAAAGCGCGAACCCGGCCCACGCCCGCGCGGTAACGGGTGTGGGCGCAGCGGCGCCGAGAATGCCGAGTTGCGCCGGACTCGACACGAGGAACAGCAGCACCGCCTGGCCGAGCCACACCTTGACCAGCGCGGCGAGGGCAAAGCGCCCCTTTTCGCGATCCTGGCGCAGCAGCCGTTCATAGCGCTGGTCTTCCCCTTCGCGCCACCAGCGGCGCAACAGGTGGATGCCGAGCCGGAAGCCCCAGACGGCGGTCATGGCGAGCAGCACGAAGGCGAGCACACCGGGATCGGCAAGCTGCACGAAGCTCGAGATCGCCAGCATCGCCATGCCCGCGCCCCAGAACGCATCGATGAACGAGACGTCCCCAAGCCGCACGGAGATCAGCCACAAAACCAGCACCACGACAATGAGCAAAGCCGCATTTATGAGCAATGCGTCAAGCATCGGTTTGTTCACCATCAAGCTGATCGAGCGATTGGGCGGTCTTCTCCAGCACGACGAAGCGCTCGCAATCGGGCCTTTTCTCGCGATAGAAAGCCGCGATCCGGGCGAGGTCGGCGCGGTAGTCACCAGTCGGCATGATCGGATCGCCCAATCCACCGCGCATGGTCTCGTGGTTCACCCAGGCGGGGACGATCGGCACGCCCGCGCCCAGCGCGATGTGGTAAAACCCGCTGCGCCATTCGCCCTTGCTGGTGCGCGATCCCTCGGGCGCAATGACGAGCGCCATCTCGTCCGCCTGCGCAAACGCTTCGGTCACCGACCGGACGTAGCCGCCGCTCTTATGCCGCACGACGGGAATGCCGCCCATATCGAGCATGAAATTGCGCTGAGGGCCTTCGAACAACGTATGCTTGCCCATGAAGCTGGGCTGGATGCCAAGCTCGTGCGCTGCGCCGATGAAGAATATGAAATCCCAGTTCGACGTGTGCGGTGCGCCAAGGATGATGAACTTGTCGCAAGGCGGTTTCTCGCCTTCGAGACGCCATCCTTTCCAGCGATAAAGTGCGATCAGCACACGCTGCACCACGCGCGACAGGAATGATCGTTTGCGCGTCAAAAAAACTCTCCCCGGGCGCGGTTTAGCACCCGGGGAGAGCAATGCGATAGTCGGTCGCGCAGAAGCGCCCGATTTTCCTTGTGCTTACTGCTGGTCGCGATCGACCGAGCTGCCGAGCTCGGGCGCGCGCGATGGCATTTCGTCGTCATCGCGATTGCGGGCATAGCGATCGCCGTTCACATCGGTGTCTTCGGCGAAGATCAGGTCGCCATCGACCAGCCAGAACGCGTCGTTGCGATAGGCGAAGGTGGCAGGCTCGCCGTAGAAATCGGCCAGGCGGATGCGATAGCCGTCGTCGTCGACGGTGTAGCTTCCGGTCTGCTCGTTTCCGTCGGCATCGGTGTAGCTGTAGGTGTTGTCGCTCGACGAGAGACGCACATTGCGGGTTTCGCCCGCATCATCGGCGAAGCTGTAAGAACCTGAATATTCGCCAGCATCATCGATCCTGGTCGCGGGGCCGGTCGATGTATCTTCGACCATGGCGCTATCGCCGGCAGCGTCGGTTTCGGCTACGACATCGGTCTCGGTCACCGTTTCGTCGTCGGCGCTATCGCCACAGGCAGACAGCAGGGCCAACGGGGCGGCGGCGAGCATAATGGTATATTTACGCATGAAATCGGTCTCCTTTGCCCCACCAACGAACGAGTGAGCGAGCGTTTCCAAAAAAAGGCGAAAAAGTGGCGAGAGATCGGCGGCTGACAAACCGCTGTGTGTTTCGGCCGGATCAGAAACGAAGGTCCGGAAGGAGGGCTTCTCCGAATACCAGGGTCGCGAAGCCGAATGAGGCACCGAGCCAGAACGCCATGAACCATGACATGCCTAGCCTGCGCTTTCGTGCCAGGCGCACGAACAGCAGCGCCAACAAAACGCTCACCGCGATCGGCAAGGTCCAGAAGCCGATGCCGAGTTCGAGCCCGACACGCGCTTCGTCGTTGGGATTGGCCACGCTGACGATTGCAGCAAGGGCACGGCTCCAAAGGGCCGCGAACACGATCACCGGTGCGAGCCATGCACGGCGATCGCGCCACGTCATGGACCATAGCGCGATCGCGATCGTTATTACGGGACCTGCCGCACTAACAATCATCGCGTCGAGCGGAGTGCGATAGTGTCCTGAAGCCAGACCGACACTGTTTATGTTGGCCCGAATTTCATAGCCGAGCGCTTTGGCAGCAACGGCATGGCCTGCTTCGTGAAGCACACCCATCGCAATGACCACGAGAAACGTCGCGATGCCGACGACTATCGGCGTTGTTTTCCTGACTCCGGTCACATCCGGAACACGCCGAAGCGCGGGCGATCCTCGATCGGCGCTTCGAGTGTGGCGGCGAAGGCGAGGCCGAGCACGTCGCGGGTCTGGGCCGGGTCGATCACGCCGTCGTCCCACAGCCGCGCGGTGGCGTAATAGGGATTGCCCTCGTCCTCGTATTTCTGGCGGATCGGGGCCTTGAATTCCTCGGCCTCTTCCTCCGACCAGCTATCGGCATCGCGGTGGACGGTGGCGAGAACGGATGCCGCCTGTTCGCCGCCCATCACAGAGATGCGCGCATTGGGCCAGGTGAACAGGAAGCGCGGCGAATAGGCGCGTCCGGCCATGCCGTAATTGCCCGCGCCGAAGCTGCCGCCGATCACCACGGTGATCTTGGGCACTTGCGCGGTGGCAACGGCGGTGACGAGCTTGGCGCCGTGCTTGGCGATGCCTTCGGCCTCGTATTTACCGCCGACCATGAAGCCCGAAATGTTCTGCAGGAACAGCAGCGGAATGCGGCGCTGACAGGCGAGTTCGATAAAATGCGCGCCCTTTTGGGCGCTTTCGGAAAACAGCACGCCATTATTCGCGAGGATCGCCACCGGCATGCCCCAGATATGGGCAAAACCGCAGACCAGCGTACTGCCGTATTGCGCCTTGAATTCATGGAATTCGCTGCCGTCGACAAGGCGGGCGATCACTTCGTGGACGTCGTACGGCGCCCGCACGTCTTCGGGGACGATCGCGTAGAGATCGTCGGCGTCGAATTTCGGCGGGCGCGGATCGCGGATGTCGATATTGGTCGCCGCTGCCGTGTTTTCGCCCAGATGGCTGACGATATCGCGCACGATGGTGAGCGCGTGCTCGTCATTCTCCGCCAGGTGGTCGACCACGCCGGATTTCTTCGCGTGAAGATCGCCGCCGCCCAGATCCTCGGCGCTGATTTCCTCGCCCGTCGCGGCCTTCACCAGCGGCGGTCCGGCGAGGAAGATCGTGCCCTGGTTGCGCACGATCACGGTCTCGTCACTCATGGCGGGAACATAGGCCCCGCCTGCGGTGCAGCTGCCCATCACGCAGGCGATCTGCGGAATACCCAGCGCGGACATGTTCGCCTGGTTGAAGAAGATCCGTCCGAAATGGTCGCGATCGGGAAAGACCTCCGCCTGATGCGGCAGGTTCGCCCCGCCGCTATCGACGAGGTAGATGCACGGCAGCCGGTTTTCCTGCGCGATTTCCTGTGCGCGGAGGTGCTTCTTCACCGTCATCGGGTAATAGGTGCCACCCTTCACGGTGGCGTCGTTGCACACGATCATCACCTGCCGACCCGAGACACGCCCGATCCCAGCGATCAGACCCGCACCGTTGATCGCGTCCTTGTACATGCCGTTGGCGGCAAGCTGGCCGATCTCAAGGAAGGGACTGCCCGGATCAAGCAGCCGCTCGACCCGCTCGCGCGGCAACAGCTTCCCCCGGCCAACATGGCGTTCCCGGCTGCCTTCGGAGCCGCCGAGCGCCGCCTCGGCCACGGTAGAGCGCAGCTCTGCGGCGAGCGATGTGTTATGCTCGAACCGCGCCTTGGCGTCGGGCGCGTCGCGGTCCAGCGTGGAGGTGAGGACGGGTGCGGTCATATCAACGCTTCTTCACGAATTCGGCGCGCAGGACGAGGCCCTTGATGCCGGGATATTTGCAGTCGATTTCCTGATCGTCTCCGGTCAGGCGGATCGACTTGATCAGCGTGCCCTGCTTCAATGTCTTGCCCGCGCCTTTGACCTCGAGATCCTTGATGAGGGTCACTTGATCGCCGTCTTCGAGCAAATTGCCGACAGCGTCGCGCACTTCCACCCGGTCCGCCTCGGCCTTTTTGGCCTCGAGTTCTGAGGCGGGCATCCATTCGCCGCTGGCCTCGTCGTAGACGTAATCTTCGTCGTTGCTCATCCTGCCGCTCCGATCAGTTCGCGCCCGATCAGCATCCGGCGGATTTCGTTCGTGCCCGCGCCGATATCGAGGAGTTTGGCGTCGCGCATATAGCGTTCGACCGGCCAATCGAGCGTGTAGCCCGCGCCGCCCAGCGCCTGGACGCTTTCGGCGGCCACGCGAAAAGCGTTTTCCGAGGCCAGCAGAATCGCGCCCGCCGCGTCGAAGCGCGTCGTCTTGCCCGCATCGCAGGCCTTGGCGACGGCATAGGTATAAGCGCGCGCCGATTGCAGCGCGACGTACATGTCGGCGACCTTGGCCTGCATCAGCTGGAAGCTGCCGATCGGTTTGCCGAACTGGTGGCGTTCGCGCAGATAGGGGATCACCGTGTCGAGGCAGGCCTGCATTACGCCCAATTGCAAACCGGCCAGGACCACGCGTTCGTAATCCAGCCCGCTCATCAGCACGCCGACGCCGCCGTTCAGCGGCCCCATCACGTTTTCTTCGGGCACTTCGCAATCGTCGAACACGAGTTCGGCGGTGGGCGAGCCCTTCATGCCAATCTTCTCGATCTTCTGGCCGATCGAAAAACCCTTCATGTCCTTTTCGACCAGGAACGCCGTGATCCCGCGGCTGGCGGCATCGCGCGTGGTCTTGGCGTAAACCACCAGCGTGTCGGCAAAGGGGGCGTTGGTGATCCAGAACTTGGTGCCGTTGAGCACGTATCCGCCCTGGACGCTTTCGGCGCGCAGCTTCATCGAAACGACGTCCGACCCCGCGCCCGCCTCGCTCATCGCGAGCGAACCGACATGTTCGCCGGAGATCAGCTTGGGCAGGTATTTCGCCTTCTGCTCGTCATTCCCCCAGCGCGCGATCTGATTGATGCACAGGTTCGAATGCGCGCCGTAGCTGAGCCCCACCGAAGCGCTTGCGCGGCTGACTTCCTCGACCGCGATCACATGCTCGAGATATCCGAGGCCGAGCCCGCCGTCCTCTTCGGCGACGGTAATCCCGTGGAGCCCGAGTTCGCCCATCGCCGGCCACAGGTCGCGCGGAAACCAGTCCTCGCGATCGACCTTCTCGGCCAGCGGAGCGATCTGCTCGTCGGCGAAGCGGGCGGTGGTCTCGCGGATCATCTCGGCGGTCTCGCCGAGCTGGAAATCGAAATCGGGTGTAGCGCGCATGGGCTTGGTCTCTCCTTGCCCAGCGCCATGGCAAAGGCGGGGCGCGCCCGCAAGCGGTGGAGGCACTCGAAACGGGCTGGCGCTTGACGATATCGCGCAAAACGGCTGTCGGTTAATGCAATGGCACACGACGATTCGAACGCGGCACCCGCCGCCCTTTACGACCTGCCCGATACGGGGCGCGAGGACCTTCGATTGACGGTGCTGTCGCACTATGAATTCGACGCGCTTCAAGACGATCCCGAACTCCAGCGGATCACTGCCTTCGCTTCGAAACTGTGCGGCACCAAGATGAGCTTCGTCAGCCTGGTCGATGACGAACGCCAGCATTTCATCGCCCGTGAAGGTTCCGACATGAACGGGACGCCGCGCGAGCAGAGCTTTTGCGCCCATGCGATGCACGGGCGAGAGATCATGGAAGTGGTCGATGCGCGCGAGGACGATCGGTTTCGCGACAACCCGCTCGTCACGCCGGAAGACGGCATTCGCTATTACGCAGGGGCGCCGCTGGTGTCCGACGAAGGGCTCGCGCTCGGCAGTCTGTGCGTGATCGATGGCGCGGTACGCACCGAAGCCTTGAGCGATTTCCAGCGCGAAGGGCTCGAAGTTCTGGCGCAGGCCGTGATGCGGAGGCTGAAGGCGCGGCGTCAAATCCTCGAGCGCGAACATCGCACCGCCGTGGTCGCCGATCACATGCCCGATATCCTCTGGTCGTGCGACAGCGACGACAATTTCGATTACTACAATCGCCGCTGGACCGAATTCACCGGCATCGAGCCACCGGCCCATGCGAGCGGCTGGGCGCCCCTGCTCCACCCGGACGAGAAGCGATCCGCGATCGAGAAATGGACGGCCGCTACAAAGAGCGGAGAGCCGTATGAAAGCGAGTATCGCTTCCTCTCGAAAACGGGCGAGTGGCGCTGGGTCATTACCCGCGCTTTGCCGCTCAAAGGCGTGGACGGGAAGGTCCGGCGCTGGTTCGGCACGATCACCGATATCCACGACCAGCGCGAGGCGAGCGAGCAGCGGGATTTGCTGGCGCGCGAACTTTCGCACCGGATCAAGAATATCTTCGCCGTCATCGGTGGGCTCGCCCAATTGAAGAGCCGCGATCATCCCGAAGCGAAGGAATTCGCCACCAGCTTCGGCGAAGCTATCTCGGCGCTCAACCGGGCGCACGATTATGTCCGCCCTGGCGCCAGCGCCTCGCGCGACACGCTGCACGGTCTGCTGCGCGAACTCGCCCAGCCTTACACCGTGAACGGGCGCGACAGCGTCGTGATCGAGGGCGAGGACGTGCCGATCGATCCTAAGTCGGCCACTCCATTGGCACTCGTCTTTCACGAGCTGGCGACCAACGCGGCCAAATATGGTGCTCTCAATGCAGGCACCGGAACGGTGCGGATTGCCAGCCGGATCGACGGCGAGAACGTGGAGGTCGACTGGATCGAGGAAGGCGGGGCCGATGCCAGCGATCCGGGCGAGGACGGGTTCGGCACGCGCCTTATTACCATGACCGTGCAGGGGCAGCTCGGCGGCAAGCTCGAACGCGACTTCGGTAAGGACGGCTTCCGCGCGCAGATCGAATTGCCGCTCGCTGCGCTTTGACCTGCTTCCCGCAGCCCCCTAGGCAGGGTGGGTGAGCGGGGCGATCCTACAACTCGACGATGTCGCGATGCGCTATGGCGCGGTCGATGCGCTGCGCGGGGTAACGCGCGACATCGCCGAGGGCAGTTTCACTGCGCTGGTGGGCGCTTCGGGGTCGGGCAAGTCGACGCTCCTCAAAACGATCAACGCGCTGATCCGTCCCATCGGCGGACGGGTCACGTTCGAAGGTGAGGATGTCGTCACAGTGCCGGGGCCCGCCTTGCGGCGGCGGATCGGCTATGTGTTCCAGGCGATTGGCCTATTCCCGCATATGAGCGTGGGTGAGAATGTGGGGATCGGGTTGAAGCTTGCGGGCGAGGGCGACCGGGCGGGACGGATTGCGGAAATGCTAGAACTGGTCGAGCTCGATCCCGCAATGGCATCGCGGATGCCGTCCGAATTGTCGGGCGGGCAGCGCCAGCGTGTCGGCGTGGCACGCGCGCTCGCGCCTCAGCCCGACCTGCTGCTGATGGACGAACCCTTTGGTGCGCTCGATCCTGTGACGCGCGACAGCCTGGGCGAGAAGGTGCGCGAGTTGCACGAACGGCTGGGCCTGACGACGATCATGGTGACGCACGACATGGCCGAGGCTCTGTTGCTTGCCGATCGCGTGCTGGTGATGAGTGACGGACGGATCGTCGCCGACGAAGCGCCCGGCGCGCTTCTCGCCGGCGCGGGTGGGGACGAGGCGCAGGCTCTGGTCGCGGTGCCGTGCGCGCAAGCGGAAAAGCTCGCGAGGATCGAGCGGTGAGCGCGGTGTGGACCGCGATGCTGGGGCTCGGTGACAAGCTTGCGGCGCATGTTTTGCTTGCCGCCGCCGCGATCGGGCTGGGGATTGCGGTGGCATTGCCATTGGCGGTGTGGGCAAGCCGATCGACCACCGTCTCACGCATAGCGCTGGGTTTTGCGAGCCTGGTGCAGACGATCCCCGCACTCGCCCTGCTGGCGCTGTTCTTTCCGATCCTGCTGAGCCTGCGCGCAGTGTTCGGCGAAGGTTTGCCAACGCTCGGTTTCCTTCCGGCCCTGCTGGCGCTTTCGCTTTATGCGCTGCTGCCGATCCTGCGCAACGCGGTGACGGCGCGCGAGCAGATGGAGCCCGGCGTGCTCGAGGCGGCCGATGGCGTGGGGATGACGGCCGCTCAGAAACTACGACTGGTCGAGGCGCCGCTCGCCGCGCCCTATATCATGGCCGGAATCCGCACCGCGGCGGTCTGGACGATAGGGGCTGCGACACTATCGACCACGATCGGGCAGCCCAGCCTCGGCGATCCGATTTTCGCCGGGCTCCAGACGCAGAACTGGACGCTTGTGCTGGCTGGCTGCATCGCTTCGGCCGGCCTTGCTCTGATTGCGGACACGCTGCTTGGCGCGATCGAGCGGGGCTTCGCCAATCGCAAGCCTGCGCTGGTCTGGGGCGGTCTTGCCGTAGCGCTGGCGGGAATCGCTGCCTCGGCTTTCACGCTCTACGCCCCCGAAGACGATGACACGATCGTGATCGGGGCAAAGCAGTTTTCCGAACAATACATCCTCGCCCGGCTGATGGGGCAACGGCTCGAGGATGCCGGATACAATGTCGAATATCGCGACGGACTGGGGTCTGCCGTGGTCCACAGCGCGGTTACGACCGGGGCGATCGACATCGCGATCGATTACACCGGCACCTTGTGGACCAACCAGATGAAGCGGGACGATAATCCCGGTCGCGAAGCGGTTTATGAGGCGCTGGTCGATTGGGAAGCAGAAACCACCGGCACGCTCGTGCTCGGGCGGCTCGGCTTCGAGAACAATTATGGCCTCGCTCTGCGCGAGGATCGAGCCGAGTCTCTGGGTGTCGAGAGTATCGCCGATCTCGCGCGCGTGGCGCCGCAGCTGACGATCGGCGGGGATCCCGAGTTTTTCGAGCGCCCCGAATGGATCGCGGTGCGCGACGCCTATGGCTTGCGCTTCGGCGAGGCGCGCAATTTCTCGGCGACCTTCATGTACAACGCACTGCAATCGGGCGAAGCGGATGTCATCAGCGCCTACACATCGGACGGGCGCATCGCGGCGGACAATCTGGTTGTGCTAAGCGATCCGCGCGGTGCGTTTCCGAGCTACGACGCGATCGTGATGCTCTCGCCCGGAGCGGCAACGGACAAGCGGCTGTTCGAGGCGCTGCGGCCCCTGCTGGGCACGATCCCTGTCGCGGCGATGCGCGAAGCCAATTACGCGGTCGATGGTGAGGTGAAGGCGACGCCAGCGCAAGCGGCCCGCGCTCTTGCCGAGCAGGTGGGGTTCTAGTCCGACCAGCCTTCTCCTGCCAGCAGCAGCGCCTTGAACAGCGTGCCCATCTGTTCGGGCGATACCAGCCGGTCGAGCGCACTGGCGATCTCTTCGGTGCGGGCCGGCGCGGCGGCAATCAGCGCTTCGGCGCGGCGTTCGATTCCCAGCGCGCGCAACAGATCGGACTGTGTCGCGATGCCGAGCACCTGCGCCTGCGCGGCGATTGCGGTATCGGCCAGCGCGAGGAAATCGACATGCGCGGTGAGGTCCGCCTCGCCGGGATGGGCGAACGGATCGACCTTCTCATGCGCGCGCAGGGCTTGCAGCGTCGATCCGGTGTGCGGGCGGGCATAGCCATAATCCACCACCATTGCCGCGCCGCCTTGCGTCGCGAGCCGCGTGCCGAGCTCCCGCATCTGCGCGACCTGGGCGGGGGCGGTTTCGATGATCGTCCCGGGCTCGGCATCGCGCCTTTCGCTCGGCAATGCCGCATCCATCGGACGGTCGCTTGCCACCGGGACCAGTCGTTCGCCTTCGAGCCCGACCATGCGTTCGCGCCAGCCAGCTTCGGTTTTTACCAGCTGTCGCACCGGCAGCGCGTCGAAATACTCGTTGGCGATCACGAGCAAGGGGCGATCGTCGGGCAGGGTGGTGAGATCGTCGTGGAACCGGGCTTGCGGCACCGCCTCGGCCTGGGCTGCGCGCAGGACGGGCGATCCTTCGACGAAATGGACATCGGGGTCGAGCCCGGCCGCCGCCATCGCACGCAACGCGTCCGAGGCCAGCGTCCCGCGGCCCGGCCCGAATTCGACATAGATGGCGTTGTCGGGCGCGCCCGCTTTCTTCCAGCGATCGGCCAGCCACAGGCCGAGCATTTCGCCGAACATCTGGCTCACTTCGGGGGCGGTGACGAAATCGCCGCCGCGTCCCAGCGGATCGCGGGTGGCATAATAGTGCGCGTTGCTCTCCGCCATGAACTGCGCGACCGGGATTGGCCCGGTGTTGCGGATCAGGCGGCGCAGGCTATCGCCATAGTCGCTCACGCCGGAGTGGTGACGGCGCTTTTGCCCAGCGGCGGTTTGCGCAGTGCGCGGACCACGAAATACAGGCCGACGAAGAACAGCGGAATCGTCAGCCATTGGCCCATCGAAAGTCCGGTGTTTTCGGCGAATTCAGTCAGCTGCGCATCGGGCTGACGGAAGAATTCCATCACGAAGCGAGAGATCGCGATGCCGGTGGCGAAAACGCCGACCAACAGGCCCGGACGCCAGCGCGCCTTGGTGAGCCAGAACAGGCTCAGCATCACGATCAGCAGGATCAGACCTTCGCCCGCCGCCTGGTAGAGCTGGCTCGGGTGGCGCGGTTCTGGGCCGGCGCCGGGAAACACCATCGCCCACGGCACGTCGGAGGAAGCGACGCGCCCCCACAGCTCGCCGTTGACGAAGTTCGCGAGCCGACCGAGCAGCATGCCCATCGGCACCGGCACGGCGATAAAATCGCACACCCGCAGGAAGGACAGCCCGCCGCGCCTCGTCACCCAGGTGATCGCCACCAGCACGCCCAGCACGCCGCCGTGGAAGCTCATGCCGCCATCCCACAATCGCAGCAGGTTCCAACTGACCCAGCTATCGGGGGTGAAGGTGGTGAACAGGCTCGGCTGGTAGAAGATCGCATAGCCCAGGCGCCCGCCCAGGATCACGCCGAGCGTGCAGTAGAAGAACAGGTCGTCGACATGGCGCGGGGCCATCGGTGCGCCCGGCGTCTTGATCGCCTTCATCGTATGCCAATAGGCAAAGATGATGCCGAGCAGGTAGGCGAGCGAATAATAGCGCAGGGTAAAGCTGCCGATATGAATGCCTTCCTGAAGGCCCAGATCGGTCCATCGGAGCGGCTCGCCCGCTACGGCTGCGAGCACTGGTGACAGGTCCATGCGAACTCCCTAAACCCCCTGACGGGAATCATGCTTGATAACCGGCGGCTCAGCGCCCTTCGGCCCTGCCCATGGCACAACGACCGACAGAGCGAAAGCCACAGCCACGCCGGAAAACACGAGCGGACCAGGAGAGACTTTGGATTATGGCGACCGCACTCGACGATAAACTTGCTGGAATCATGGCTGCCCTCACGGCTCCGGGCGCGCCGTTGGAAACGGATACGTACCAACGCTACGGCGTCGATCTCGTTACGCTGAAGAATGCGCCGCCGACGATGTTCCACCTGATGGCGCATTACTGCAACGAGCATAAGGACAAGGAATTCATCGTCGACGGCGATATCCGGATGACCTTCGGAGAAGCGTTCGCCGCCTCGATCGCAGTCGGCAAGGCGCTGGTCGCGCACGGCGTGAAGACAGGCGACCGGATCGGCATTGCGGCGCGCAATTCCGCCAACTGGATTGTCGCCTATATGGGCGTCCTCAATGCCGGTGGCTGCGCGACGCTGTTGAACGGCTGGTGGACCGGAGAGGAACTCGCCGACGGAATCGACCTCGTCGAATGCTCGCTTGTGCTGGCCGATCGCCAGCGCGCCGCGCGGCTCGATGGGATCGAACACGGGGCGGAAATCCTCGTATTCGATCACGGTGTTCCCTGGAACGAGGGCCTCGGTGCGCTGGTGGCAGCCGACGGCGCCGAAGACGCGCAGTTGCCCGCGCTCGGCCCCGACGATCTCGCCACCGTGCTCTACACGTCGGGTTCTACCGGCAAGGCCAAGGGCGCCTGGTCCGATCATCGCGGCGTCGTCCATGGTGTGATGAGCTATGCCGCGCAATCGCTGATGGTGCTGCAGCACTTCGAGAGCATCGGAGAAGCGCCGGGCGCGCAGCCCAGTGCGCTGGTGGTGGTGCCGTTGTTCCATGTCACCGGCGAAGTGCCGCTGTTCCTCCAGAGCTTCGCGCTCGGCCGCAAGCTGGTGCTGACGCCGAAATGGGATGCGGTCGAGGCGATGCGGCTCATCGAGCAGGAGAAGGTCTCCTACTTCGTCGGCGTTCCGCTGATGAGCTACGAGATCGCCACGCATCCCGATCGCGACAAGTACGACCTGTCGAGCTGTCAGGCCTATGCCGCCGGCGGTGCGCCGCGCCCGGTCGATCACGTGACCAAGATCAAGGACAAGCTTCCCGAAGGTTTCCCGCTGCTCGGCTACGGCCTGACCGAGACCAACGCGGTGGGCTGCGGCAATTTCAACGAGAACTATCTTGCCAAGCCCGGTTCGACGGGGCGCCCTTCGGAGCCGCTGGTCGACCTCGCGATCCTCGATGACGATGGCAACGAGATGCCGCAGGGCGAGATGGGCGAGATCTGCATCCGGTCGATCTGCAATTTCCTCGGTTACTGGAATGACGAGAAATCGACCAAGGAAGCGATTTTGCCCAACGGTTTTTTCCGCACCGGCGATCTCGGCTATCTCGACGAAGACGATTACCTGTTCATCGTCGACCGCAAGAAGGACATTATTATCCGCGGCGGCGAGAACATCGCCTGTCTCGAAGTCGAACAGGCGATCTACGGCCACGACGATATTGCCGAATGCTCGGTCTTCGGCCTTCCCGACGATCGTTATGGCGAGCTGCCCTATGCGGTCTATCTGGCCAAGGACGGAGCCAGCCTGAGCGAGGACGAATTGCGCGAATACGTCGAAGGGAGGATTGCGAAGTTCAAGGTTCCGGTGCGCTTCTTCGAGGCAAGCGAAAGCCTGCCGCGCCTCGGCACTGCCAAGATCGACCGCCGCGCGCTGCGCAACCAATACGCGAAGGTAGTCCTCCCAGAATGAGCGATCCGCGCCCGGACTCCCCCCGGGCGATCGTCGATCGCCGTGCGCTGGCGACGCGGATTGCGGATCTGGTGGCCGAGAAGGGCGCGTCAAAGGCGCGCCCTGAAGTCGTCGTGCTGCTCAAGCAGGCGCTGGAAGACGGGCGCTCCGAACTCGCGGATCGCCTTCTGGCGGCCCCCGGGGCGGGGCACGATATTGCGAGCGACAATGCCTATCTGATCGACCAGCTGCTGCGGGTCGTGCACGATCATGTCGTTCACGATGTGCTGCCCCAAGACGAAGAGATCCGGGATGCGGTCGATTCCGAGGAACGCTTCGCGATCATGGCGGTGGGCGGCTACGGGCGCGCTGAAATGGCGCCGCATTCGGACGTCGATATCGCTTTCATCGCCCCGCGCGCCGATGCGCCGTGGTGCGCAAAAGCGATCGAGGCGATCCTCTATTTCCTGTGGGACCTCGGTCTGACGGTCGGACAGTCGATCCGCACGCCGAAGGAAACCGTGCAGCTGGCCAAGGACGATCTCACGATCCGCACCGCGCTGCTCGAAGCACGTTTCGTATGGGGCGACCGCGCGATCTACGAAGACGTGAGGCGGCGCTTCTGGGCCGAAGTCGTCCATGGCAGCGAGAAGACGTATGTCGCCGAGAAGCTGGCCGAGCGCAGCGCGCGGCATGAACGGATGGGCGACAGTCGCTACGTCGTCGAGCCCAACGTCAAGGAAGGCAAGGGCGGGCTGCGCGATCTCCAGACGCTGTACTGGATCGGCAAATATATTCACCGCGTGCGTCATGGGGTGGACCTGATCGAGGCGGGGCTGTTCCGCCCCTCCGAATATCGCCAGTTCCGCCGGGCGGAGAATTTCTTCTGGGCGGTGCGCTGCCATCTCCACACCATCACCGATCGCAACGAGGACAGGCTGACCTTCGACGTGCAGCGCGAGGTCGCCGCACGGATGAACTTCGCCGATCGCCCAGGCAAGAGCGCGGTCGAGCGGTTCATGCAGTACTACTTCATGCAGGCCAAACGCGTCGGCGCGCTGACCGGGGTGTTCCTCGCCCAGCTCGACGAGCAATTTCGCGGGGCGCCCCGTCGCGGCCTGCTGGCGACCTTCCGCCAGCGCAAGCGCGAGCTGCGCGGCTACACCGTCTATGGCGGAAAGATCGACGCGCCGACCGACGACTGGTTCAGGAAGGACCCGCAGCGTCTGATCGAGATTTTCCAGCTGGCGATCGACAATGGGCTCGAAGTCCATCCCGCCGCGATGCGCCGTGCTGCGCGCGACGCGGGACTGGTGCGCGAGCTGCGCGACGATCCGCGGGCCAATGCGATGTTCCTCGACATCCTCACGCACCGCGACCGGCCCGACATCGTGCTGCGGTGGATGAACGACACCGGGGTGTTCGGCCGTTTCGTGCCCGATTTCGGCCGCGTCAACGCGCAGATGCAGTTCGACATGTATCACCACTACACCGTCGACGAGCACACCATCCGGGCGATCGGCCTGCTGGCCCGGATCGAGGCCGGCGAGCTGCAGCGCGACCATCCGCGCGCGCGCGAACTGATCGAACAGCTTGCCAATCGCCGCGTGCTCTATGTCGCAGTGTTGCTGCACGATATCGCCAAGGGCCGTGGCGGCGACCATTCCCAGCTCGGAGCGGAGATCGCCGAAGAATTGTGTCCGCGTTTCGGAATGGACGAGGAAGAAGCCGAACTCGTCGCATGGCTGGTGCGCGAACACCTGCTGATGAGCCGCACGGCGTTCAAGCGCGACCTCGCCGACCCCCGCACGATCGAGGATTTCGCCGGCGACGTTCTGACGCTCGAGCGCTTGCGATTGCTCACCGTGCTGACCGTGGTCGATATCCGCGCGGTCGGCCCGGGGACATGGAACGACTGGAAACGCCAGCTGATCGGCTCGCTTTACGAACTGACCGAACAGCGGTTGCGGCTCGGCCACCAGAAACACGGGCGGCGCAGCTCGGTCTCGCGTCGGAAAAGCGCGGTGGGCGAATTGCTCGGCGCCAGGCACCCGCTGGTCGAGTATCCCGGCGAGACCCTGCCCGACAGTTACTGGATCGCCGAACCCGCCGATGTGATCGCGGAGAACCTCGCTTCGCTGGCCGCGTCCGAGCTTGGCGACATTGCGATCTCATGCCGTCCCGATCCCGAGCGCGGGGCGACTCTGGCAACTGTGATTGCGCCCGACCATCCGGGCCTGTTCTATCGCATCGCAGGCGGGATCAACGCGGCCGGCGGCAACATCATCGACGCGCGCATTCACACCACCGACAAGGGGGTGGCACTGGATAATTTCCTGCTTCAGGATCCCAACGGTCAGCCGATGGGCGAGCGCGACCAGCTCGAACGGCTGCGCGAGAATATCGAAGACGCGCTCTCGCCCGAAGGCGATCCGCTCGAGCCGCAATTGGCTCGCAAGCCGCAGACGCAGTGGCGCGCCGAAGCGTTCGATGTGCGCCCACGTGTGCTGTTCGACAACAAGGCCTCGAAACGGCTGACGGTGATCGAGGTCGTCGCGCAGGATCGGCCCGCACTGCTCTATCGTTTGGGCCGCGCGCTTTTCCGCGCCGGGTTGGTGGTCCATTCCGCTCACGTCGCGACCTATGGCGAGCGTGCGGCGGACGTGTTCTACGTCACCGACGAGGATGGCGCGAAGGTGAAAGACAAGGATCGCCTGCGCGCGATTGAACAGGCGCTGCTCGAAGCAAGCCGCCCAAAGGAACTCGAAGCGGCCTGAAGCCGGTGGGCGTTATGCCGCCGCCGCCTCGAGCCTCTCCAACGCGGTCTCGCGGCCAATCAGCGGCAGCAGCGCGCCCATATCCGGCCCGTGCTCGCGACCGGTCAGTGCCTGGCGCAACGGTAGAAAGAGCTCCTTGCCCTTACGCCCGGTGGTTTCCTTCAGCGTGCTGGTGAGCACGTGCCACGGGTTCTCGTCCCACTCGATCGCCTTGAGCGCGTTGGCCGCCTGCGACATGTAGAAGCGCGTCTGTTCGTTGAACGCGGGCGGCACGACCGTACCGGTCACCACGGCCCACCATTCACCTGCTTCGTCCACGCGCGTCAGGTTCGGGCGGATCGCTTCCCATCCGGCTTCATCCATCCCGTCCGGTACGCGACCAGCGACCTGGGCGAAGGGCAGGCGGTGGACGATCTGCGCATTGAGGCGGTCCAGCTCGGCTTCGTCGAACTTCGCCGGGGCGCGTCCGAAAGTGGAGAGGTCGAAACCCTCGATCAGCACTTCGCGCTCGACGATCGCCTCGACCGGCAGCGAGGTGCCGAGCCGGGCCAGCAGCGAGAGCAGCGCCTCGGGTTCGAGGCCTTGTTCGCGCAGCGCTCTGGCCGACAGCGAGCCGAGCCGTTTCGACAGTTTGCCTTCCTTGCCCACCAGCAGCGCCTCATGCGCGAAGCGCGGCGGTTCGGCGCCGAGCGCCTCGAACATCTGAACCTGCGCGGCCGTGTTGGAGACGTGGTCTTCCCCGCGCAGCACGTCGGTGATGCCCATCTCGATATCGTCGACCGCGCTCGGCAGCATGTAGAGCCATGAACCGTCGCCACGGCGGATGACCGGGTCGGAGAGTTGAGCCGGATCGAATTTGACCGGTCCGCGGATACCGTCATCCCACGCGATCGGAGCATCGTGATCGAGCTTGAATCGCCAGTGCGGCTCTTCTCCGACCGCTGCCTTGGAGGCGCGATCCTCGTCTGTCAGCTCGAGCGCTGCGCGATCGTAGATCGGCGGCAGACCGCGCCCCAGCTGGATCTTGCGCTTGAGCTCCAACTCCTGCGCGGTTTCGTAGCAGGGATAGACCCGGCCCGCTTCGTGCAGCTTGTCGAATGCCTGGTCATATAGCTTGAAACGGTCCGATTGCCGCTCCTCGCCATCGGGTTCGATTCCCAGCCAGGCGAGATCCTCGCGGATCGCTTCGACGAACGTTTCTTCGGAGCGCTCGCTGTCCGTATCGTCGATCCTCAGCAGGAACCGCCCGCCATGCTTCTTGGCAAGGAGCCAATTGTGCAGGGCGGTGCGCAGATTGCCGACATGCAGCAGACCAGTGGGCGAGGGGGCGAAACGCGTGACGATGGTCATGGGTGCGCTTTAGCGGTGCACGGCACTTATTGCGAGAACAGGGTGACGCTGCGTCCGTTTCCGCTCAGTTCGATGCCGTTGGCCCGCGTGCGCTCTGCGCCGGTGGCAGCATCGATGGCTTCACCCAGCGCGATCCATTCCCGGGTTCGGCGAAAGATTGGGCAATTCGCCGCATTGTCTTCATGCATCAAGAAACGTTTGGTTTCGAGTACGCCCTTTTCATAGGCATAGCGCCAATGACGTGCGCCACAGCCTTGCCCGTCATGGATCTCGGTGTCCGTGATTGACAGCGCGAAGCCGACCGGAATGTCGAGTTCCTTTCCGTCAATGCCAGCCACGCGATATTCGCCCACCAGCGATTGCGGCACATCGATCTTGTCGGCCGCAGCAGCATTGTCGGGCGCGCTCGCAGTGCTGTCGATGGCGGGCGTGGCATCCCCCTCTTCGGGATTGTCCTGCACCGGCTGGCATGCGGCCAGCGCGAATGCCGGGGCGAGGATCGTGGCGAGAATCTTCATTGCGCGGTCCTGAAGCCGTGGGTGATCGGATAGCGGCGGTCGCGGCCGAAATTCTTGGTGCCGAGCTTGACGCCCGGCGCGCTCTGGCGGCGCTTGTATTCGGCGCGGTGGAGCAGGTTCTCGACATGGATCACGGTTGCGCGGTCGAAGCCCTTCGACACCAGCTCGTCGACCCCCTGTTCGTGTTCGACGAGGCCGAGCAGGATCGCATCGAGCACGTCGTAAGGCGGGAGCGAATCCTCGTCCTTCTGATCGGGGCGAAGCTCGGCGCTCGGCGGGCGGTCGATGATACCTTGCGGGATCACCTCGCCGCCCGGTCCCCTGGCGAGCCGCGGTACCGCTGTGTTGCGCCAGCGTGCCATGCGAAACACCGTGGTCTTGTAGGCGTCCTTCAGCGGGTTGTAGCCGCCCGCCATGTCGCCATAGATCGTGGCGTAGCCGACGCTCATTTCGCTCTTGTTGCCGGTGGTCAGCACCATCGGCCCGAACTTGTTCGAGAGGGCCATCAGCGTGACGCCGCGAATGCGCGACTGGATGTTCTCTTCGGTCAGGTCGACTTCGGTGTCGGCGAAATCGCTTTCGAGCATTTCGTCGAAGCCCTTCACCGCGGGTGCGATCGGGATTACCGAATGCCGCACGCCCAGCGCCGAGGCGCATTCTTCGGCCAGACCGAGGCTGAGCGAAACCGTGTAGCGCGAGGGCATCATCACGCACCACACCCGCTCAGGGCCCAATGCATCGACCGCGAGCGCGGCGACCACGGCGCTGTCGATCCCGCCCGACAAGCCGATCACGACGCCGGGCATGTGGTTGCGGTTCACGTAGTCGCGGGTGGCAACCATCATCGCGCACCAGGCATCCTCGGGATGTTCGGCGAGATCCTCCTCGACGCCTTCCTCGCAAAACCAACCGCTTTCGCCCCGCTTCCAGACCGACGTGACTTCCTGTTCGCCCCAGTCGATCATCTGGATCGCCAGGCTCCCGTCGCCGTTCACGACGAAGCTCGCCCCGTCGAACACCAGTTCGTCCTGCCCGCCCACGCGATTGACATAGGCGAGGGGGAGACCGGTTTCCTCGGCCCGGCGCACGCAGACGTTTTCGAGCCGGAGCTGGTCCTTCTCGATTTCGTAGGGGCTGCCATTGGGCGACAGCAGCATCTCCGCGCCCTGCGTCTTGAGATAGGCGCAGACCTTGGGGTGCCAGATATCCTCGCAAATCGGCAGGCCGATCTTCACGCCCTTGAACTCGACCGGTTCGGGCAATGGGCCGGGGGTGAAATGGCGGCGCTCGTCGAACGTGCCGTAATTGGGCAACTCGTGCTTGTAACGGATCGCCGCAATTCGCCCGTCGCACAGCAGCGCGGTGCCGTTGTAGAGCAGGCCGTCGTCGCGAAACACGCTGCCCACCAGCATCGCCGGGCCGCCATCGGCGGTGTCCCTGGCCAGATCCTCCAGCGCGTGCGCGGCGCGTTCGATCAGGGCGGGCTTCAGGATCAGGTCTTCGGGCGGATAGCCGATCAGCTGCATCTCGGGGTAGAGCACGAGATCGCACCCATCGGCCCGCGCGCGCGCTTCGCGCATCAGTTCGACGTTCTTGGCAATGTCCCCGACCCACTGGGTCATCTGGACGAGGCGGATCGTGAGCGTGTCGACCATGCCTCGACGCTTAGGCAAGGCCGCGCGACTTGCATAGTTCCAACCGGCACGAAAAAGGCCCGGCAGATCGCTCTGCCGGGCCGTTTTCTTTGGCACGAGGGCCGTGGATGGCGGTGCCGCTTATTCGGCGTCGCCTTCCTTGGCTTCCTCGGTCAGGTATTCACCCGCATCGGCATCGGTGCCGTGGGTTTCGCCTTCGGCCGCACCCAGCGGGGTGTCGCCGGTGGCGGCTTCGGGACCCTGCTCGAGTTCGGCTTCGCGCTCTTCCTCGGCCGTCTGCGCGGCGATGATAGCGTCCTGTGCCTTCTTCCACTGGGCGCGGATCGCAGCGTCGCGGCTCGAGGCGGTGACGCGCAGTCGATTCATGCCCGCACCGGTACCGGCGGGGATGAGGCGGCCCACGATAACGTTCTCCTTGAGACCGATCAGCGTGTCCTTCTTGCCCTCGACCGCGGCCTGCGTGAGCACGCGCGTGGTTTCCTGGAACGAGGCGGCGGAGATGAACGAACGGGTCTGGAGCGAGGCCTTGGTGATGCCGAGCAGCACCGGCTTGCCCTGCGCCTTCTTCTTGCGCGGGGGAAGCTTGGAATTGGCTTCGTCCATTTCGTCGCGATCGACCTGTTCGCCCGGCAGCAGCGTGGTGTCGCCGCCATCGGTGATCTCGACCTTCTGCAGCATCTGGCGAACGATCGTTTCGATGTGCTTGTCGTTGATCTTCACACCCTGGAGTCGATAGACTTCCTGGATCTCGTTCACGAGGTATTCGGCCAGCGCTTCGACACCCATGACTTCGAGGATGTCGTGCGGGTTCGGCGAACCGGAGATGAGCGTATCGCCCTTCTTCACGAAGTCGCCTTCCTGCACGTCGATCACCTTGGTCTTGGGGATCAGGTATTCCACCGCATCACCCTCTTCCGGGACGATCGCGATCTTGCGCTTGGCCTTGTATTCGCGAACGAATTCGATCTTGCCCGAAATCTTGGCGATGACCGAATTGTCCTTCGGGATGCGCGCTTCGAACAGCTCGGCAACACGCGGCAGACCGCCGGTGATGTCGCGCGTCTTGGCGGCTTCGCGGCTCGCACGGGCAAGGATGTCGCCCGCTTCGACCTCTTGGCCATCCTGCACCGAAAGCGTGGTGCCCGGCGCCAGCATGTAGCGCGCGGCCTCGCTATCGTCGCCCGCGTCGTTGAACAGCGTCAGGCGGGGGCGAAGGTCTTCCTTCTTGCGGCCCGTCTGGCGATATTCGATGACGACACGCTGGGCGATCCCGGTGGCGTCGTCGACGCGTTCTTCCAGGGTCTTGCTCTCGACGAGGTCCTGGTAGCGCACGATACCCTTGGTTTCGGTGATGATCGGCAGGGTGAACGGATCCCATTCCGCCAGACGATCGCCTTCCTTCACCTTGGCGCCGTCCTCGAACATGAGCACGGTACCGTAAGGCACCTTGTGGATTGCGCGCTCGCGTCCTTCGGCATCGACCACGATCATCTCGCCATTGCGGGCGAGCGAAAGGCGGCGGCCCTTCTTGTCGGTGATCGTCGGCATGTCGCGATAGACGATCTTTCCGTCGCTGATGCTTTCGAGGTGCGAGGTTTCGTTGACCTGCGCCGCGCCGCCGATGTGGAAGGTACGCATGGTGAGCTGCGTGCCCGGTTCACCGATCGACTGGGCCGCGATGACGCCCACGGCTTCGCCGATATTGACCGGCGTACCGCGTGCTAGGTCACGCCCGTAGCACTTGCCGCAGACGCCCTGGTCGGCTTCGCAGACCAGCGGCGAACGGATCTTGGCGACCTGAACTTCGGCAGCCTCGATCTCGGCAACCATCGGTTCGTCGAGCAGCGTGCCGGCCTTGACGATCACTTCGCCGGTGGCGGCGTTGACGATGTCTTCGGCGGTGGTGCGACCGAGGATGCGCTCTCCGAGCGAGGCGATCACGCTGCCGCCCTGAACGATGGCACGCATCTCGAGCGCGTTCGAGGTCTTGCAGTCCTCGACCACGATCACGCAGTCCTGCGACACGTCGACGAGACGACGGGTCAGGTAACCCGAGTTCGCCGTCTTCAACGCGGTGTCCGCGAGGCCCTTACGGGCGCCGTGGGTCGAGTTGAAGTATTCGAGGACGTTGAGGCCTTCCTTGAAGTTCGAGATGATCGGGTTCTCGATGATCTCGCCCGACGGCTTGGCCATCAGGCCGCGCATGCCGGCGAGCTGCTTCATCTGCGCGGGGCTACCACGCGCACCGGAGTGGCTCATCATGTAGATCGAGTTGATCTCGGCTTCGCGACCGTCCTTGTCCTTAGGACGCGCACGGATCTTTTCCATCATGGCGTCGGCCACTTGGTCGCCGCAACGGCTCCAGGCGTCGATCACCTTGTTGTACTTTTCCTGCTGGGTGATCAGACCGTCCTGATATTGCTGCTCGTAATCGGCAACCAGCGACTTGGTGGCTTCGACCAGTTCGATCTTCTCTTCGGGGATGATCATGTCATCCTTGCCGAACGAGATGCCGGCCTTGAACGCGTGGCGGAAGCCCAGCGTCATGATGGCGTCGGCGAACAGCACCGTGTCCTTCTGGCCGGTGTGACGATAGACCTGGTCGATAACGTCGCCGATTTCCTTCTTGGTCAGAAGGCGGTTGATGAAGTCGAATGGCACGGTGTGACGCTTCGGCAGGCATTCGCCGATCAGCATGCGACCTGGCGTCGTCTCGACGCGCTTCATGTATTCCTTGCCCTTTTCATCGGTCTGCGGAACGCGCGTGGTGATCTTCGAGTGGAGCGTCACCGCACCCACTTCGAGCGCCTGATGAACTTCGGCGATGTCCGAAAGCATCATGCCTTCGCCCGGTTCGCCTTCGCGGTCCATCGAGAGGTAATAGATCCCCAGCACCATGTCCTGCGAAGGCACGATGATGGGCTTGCCGTTGGCGGGCGAGAGGATGTTGTTGGTCGACATCATCAGCACGCGCGCTTCGAGCTGGGCTTCCAGCGAAAGCGGCACGTGGACGGCCATCTGGTCACCGTCGAAGTCGGCGTTGAAGGCCGAGCAGACGAGCGGGTGCAGCTGGATCGCCTTGCCTTCGATCAGCACGGGCTCGAACGCCTGGATGCCGAGGCGGTGAAGCGTCGGCGCGCGGTTCAGGAGGACCGGGTGCTCGCGAATGACTTCGTCGAGGATGTCCCAGACTTCCTTGCGCTCCTTCTCGACCCACTTCTTGGCCTGCTTCAAGGTCATCGAGAGACCCTTGGCATCGAGGCGGGCGTAGATGAACGGCTTGAACAGTTCGAGCGCCATCTTCTTGGGCAGGCCGCACTGGTGCAGCTTCAATTCCGGCCCGGTCACGATGACCGAACGGCCCGAATAGTCGACGCGCTTACCCAGAAGGTTCTGGCGGAAGCGGCCTTGCTTGCCCTTGAGCATGTCGGACAGCGACTTCAGCGGACGCTTGTTGGCGCCCGTGATCACGCGGCCGCGACGGCCATTGTCGAACAGCGCATCGACCGATTCCTGCAGCATGCGCTTTTCGTTGCGGACGATGATGTCCGGCGCACGCAGCTCGATCAGGCGCTTGAGGCGGTTGTTACGGTTGATCACGCGGCGATAGAGATCGTTGAGATCCGAGGTCGCGAAACGGCCACCGTCCAGCGGGACGAGCGGACGCAGTTCCGGCGGAATGACCGGCACGACTTCGAGGATCATCCATTCGGGGCGGTTCCCCGAATCGATGAAGCTCTCGACGACCTTGAGGCGCTTGATGATCTTGGCGGGCTTGAGCTTGGACTTGGTCTCTTCCAGCTCCTTGAGAAGGTCTTCCTTCTCCTGCTCCAGATCGAGATCCATCAGCATGATCTTGACCGCTTCCGCGCCGATCCCGGCGGTGAAGGCGTCTTCGCCATACTCGTCCTGGTATTCGTAGAGCTCGTCTTCGGTCAGCAGCTGGAACTTCTCCAGCGGCGTCAGGCCCGGTTCGGTGACGATATAGCTTTCGAAATACAGCACGCGCTCGAGCTGCTTGAGCTGCATGTCGAGCAGCAGGCCGATGCGCGAGGGCAGCGACTTGAGGAACCAGATATGCGCGACCGGCGCGGCCAGTTCGATATGGCCCATGCGCTCGCGCCGCACCTTGGTCACGGTCACTTCGACGCCGCACTTCTCGCAGACGACGCCCTTGTACTTCATGCGCTTGTACTTGCCGCACAGGCATTCGTAGTCCTTCACCGGACCGAAGATGCGGGCGCAGAACAGGCCGTCACGCTCGGGCTTGAACGTGCGGTAGTTGATCGTTTCCGGCTTCTTGATCTCACCGAAGGACCAGCTGCGGATACGCTCCGGCGAGGCCAGGCCGATCTGGATCTGGTCGAAGGTTTCCGGCTTGGCGAGCTGGTTGGTGAATTTGGTCAGTTCGTTCATGACTTAAATCCCATTCGGGTAATTCTCTCGGGGCGGAAGCGGGTGGGGGTCGAAACCCCCTACTCCGCCGCGATTTGCAGACCGTCGCCGTCTTCGTCGTCCTCGCCATCGCTGAGCGAGGAGAGGTCGACGTTGAGGCCGAGGCTGCGGATTTCCTTGACGAGCACGTTGAAGCTCTCGGGAATGCCGGCCTCGAATGCGTCGTCGCCCTTGACGATGCTTTCATAGACCTTGGTGCGGCCGATCACGTCGTCCGATTTCACCGTCAGCATTTCCTGTAGCGTGTAGGCGGCGCCGTAGGCCTGGAGCGCCCAGACCTCCATTTCACCGAAGCGCTGGCCACCGAACTGCGCCTTACCGCCCAGCGGCTGCTGGGTGACGAGCGAGTACGGACCGATCGAACGGGCGTGGATCTTGTCGTCGACCAGGTGGTGCAGCTTGAGCATATAGATGATGCCCACGGTCACCTTGCGGTCGAACGCTTCGCCCGTGCGGCCGTCGAACAGCACCGACTGGCCCGACCCGTCGAGACCGGCCTTTTCGAGTTCGGTCGTGACGTCGCCTTCACGCGCGCCGTCGAACACCGGGGTGCCCATCGGGACGCCCGCCTTCAGGTTCGTGGCGAGTTCGAAGACTTCTTCGCCCGTGCGGGCTTCGATGTCGTCGTGGTATTGCTCGCCATAGACGTCCTTGAGCTTGTCGACGAGCGCGGCCGGGGGCTTGCCAGCCTTGGCATCGGGGTTCGATGCCCGCCATTCCTCGAGCTGTTCACCGATCTGGTGTCCGAGCGCACGCGCGGCGAAGCCGAGATGCGTTTCGAAGATCTGACCGACGTTCATGCGCGACGGCACGCCCAGCGGGTTGAGCACGATGTCGACCGGGGTACCGTCTTCGAGGAACGGCATGTCCTCGGACGGCAGGATGCGCGAAATCACACCCTTGTTCCCGTGGCGGCCGGCCATCTTGTCGCCCGGCTGCAGCTTACGCTTCACCGCGACGAAGACCTTGACCATCTTGAGCACGCCCGGGGCGAGTTCGTCACCGCGTTCGAGCTTTTCCTTGCGGTCCTCGAACTTGGCGTCGATCGCCTTGACGCTTTCGTCGTACTGGGTCTTCACCGCTTCGAGCTGGGTCTGGCGACCGTCGTCGGCGACGGCGAACTTCCACCACAGGTGCTTTTCGGTGCTGTCGAGCACGTCCTGCGTGATCTCGGTGCCCTTCTTGACGCCCTTCGGCGTGGCCGAAGCGGTCTGGCCGAGCAGCATTTCCTCGAGGCGGTTGTAGTTCGCACGGTTGAGGATCGCGCGTTCGTCTTCGCGGTCCTTCGCAAGACGCTCGATTTCCTCGTTGAGGATCGCGCGCGTACGGTCGTCGATCTCGACGCCGTGGCGGTTGAACACGCGGACTTCGACGACGGTGCCCGAGGTGCCCGGGGGCAGCTTCAGGGAGGTGTCGCGAACGTCGCTGGCCTTTTCACCGAAGATCGCGCGGAGGAGCTTTTCTTCCGGCGTCATCGGGCTTTCGCCCTTCGGCGTGATCTTGCCGACAAGGATGTCGCCCGGATGCACTTCGGCGCCGATATAGACGATGCCCGCTTCGTCGAGATTGCGGAGCGATTCCTCGCCCACATTCGGGATGTCGCGGGTGATGTCTTCCGGCCCGAGCTTGGTGTCGCGCGCCATGACTTCGAATTCCTCGATGTGGATCGAGGTGAAGACGTCGTCCTTCACGATACGCTCGGAGATGAGGATACTATCCTCGTAGTTGTAACCGTTCCACGGCATGAACGCGACGAGGCTGTTCTTGCCCAGTGCGAGTTCGCCGAGATCGGTCGAGGGACCGTCGGCGATGATGTCGCCGGTTTCGATCGTCTCGCCCACCTTCACCAGCGGACGCTGGTTGATGCAGGTCGACTGGTTCGAACGCTGGAACTTCTGCAGCGTGTAGATGTCGACGCCCGACTGGCCGGGTTCGACATCGCCCTGCGCGCGGATCACGATACGCGTGGCATCGACCTGGTCGACGATGCCGCCGCGCTTGGCGGTGATCGCCGCGCCCGAATCGCGCGCCACGGTTTCTTCCATGCCGGTGCCGACCCACGGGGCTTCCGCCTTCACGAGCGGAACCGCCTGGCGTTGCATGTTGGCGCCCATCAGTGCGCGGTTGGCGTCATCGTTTTCCAGGAACGGAATGAGCGATGCGCCGACCGAGACGAGCTGCTTGGGCGAAACGTCCATCAACGTGATGGTTTCGGACGGTGCCATCAGGTTGTCGCCGTTCTGGCGCGCCGAGATCAGCTCTTCGGTGAAAGTGGCGTTACCATCGAGATCGGCCGAAGCCTGCGCGACGGTGTGCTTCTGCTCTTCCATCGCCGACAGGTAGATCACGTCGTTGGTGACCTTCTTGTCCTCGACCTTACGATACGGCGTTTCGATGAAGCCGTACTTGTTGACGCGGGCGAAGGTCGACAGCGAGTTGATCAGACCGATGTTCGGGCCTTCCGGCGTTTCGATCGGGCAGATGCGGCCATAGTGGGTCGGGTGAACGTCGCGGACTTCGAAGCCTGCGCGCTCACGGGTAAGACCGCCAGGCCCAAGCGCCGACACACGGCGCTTGTGGGTGACTTCCGACAGCGGGTTGGTCTGGTCCATGAACTGCGAGAGCTGGCTGGAACCGAAGAATTCACGAACGGCAGCCACGGCGGGCTTGGCGTTGATGAGGTCGTTCGGCATCACGGTCGACACGTCAACCGAGCTCATCCGTTCCTTGACTGCGCGTTCCATGCGCAGCAGGCCGACGCGGTACTGGTTTTCGAGCAGTTCGCCGACCGAGCGGACACGGCGGTTGCCGAGGTTGTCGATGTCGTCGACGTCGCCCTTGCCGTCCTTCAGGCCGACCAGTTCCTTGACCACTGCTAGGATATCTTCTTTTCGCAGCGTGGTCACGGTGTCTTCGGCATCGAGTTCGAGACGCATGTTGAGCTTGACGCGGCCGACGGCCGACAGATCGTAACGCTCACCGTCGAAGAACAGGCCTTCGAACAGCGCTTCGGCGGTTTCGAGGGTCGGCGGTTCGCCGGGGCGCATCACCTTGTAAATCGCCTCGAGGCCTTCCTCGCGGTTCTCGGCCTTGTCGGCCTTCAGCGTGTTGCGGATCCACGGACCGGTGTTGACGTAGTCGATGTCGAGCAGCTCGAGGCTGTCGATCCCGGCATTGTCCATCGCTTCGAGGTTTTCCGGCGACACTTCGTCGCCGGCCTCGATGTAGATGCGGCCGGTCTTCTCGTCGATCAGGTCGCGCGAAGCGAAGCGGCCGAAGATTTCCTCGGTCGGCAGCAGCAATTCGGTGAGGCCGTCCTTGGCGGCCTTGTTGGCGGCGCGCGGGCTGATCTTCTGGTTGGCGGGGAAAACTTCCTCGCCGGTGCTCGCATCGATCAGCGCGAAGGCGGGCTTCTGGCCGCGCCACTGCTCGGGTTGGTAGGCGATCTTCCAGCCGTCGCCGGCCTTGCCCGAAACGCGCTCCCACTTCACGAGGTTGTAGAAGTGGTGAAGGATCTCCTCTTCATCGAGGCCCAGCGCGAACAGCAGCGAAGTGACCGGCTGCTTGCGCTTGCGGTCGATACGCACGTTGACGATGTCCTTGGCGTCGAATTCGAAATCGAGCCACGACCCGCGATAGGGAATGACGCGTGCGGCGAACAGGTACTTGCCCGACGAGTGGGTCTTGCCGCGGTCGTGATCGAACAGCACACCCGGCGAACGGTGCATCTGCGAAACGATCACGCGCTCGGTGCCGTTGACGATGAAGGTGCCGTTATCGGTCATGAGCGGCATGTCGCCCATGTAAACGTCCTGTTCCTTGATATCGAGGACCGAACGGGTTTCGGTTTCCTGGTCCACCTCGAACACGATCAGGCGCAGCGTGACCTTCATCGGGGCCGCGTAGGTGATGCCGCGCTGGCGGCATTCGGTGGTGTCGTATTTCGGCGGTTCGAGTTCGTAATGGACGAAGTCGAGTTCGGCGGTGCCGGCGAAGTCGCGGATCGGGAAGACCGAGCGCAGCGTCTTTTCGAGGCCGGAGACGTAGCCCGTCTCCTTGTCCGAACGCAGGAACTGTTCGTAGCTCTCGCGCTGGACCTCGATTAGGTTCGGCATTTCCACCGCTTCGTGGATGTCGCCGAAGATCTTGCGGATGCGCCGCTTCGCGGTGCCCATGCGCATGTTGCGCGCGGGCTTCTTGGTGTCGGACTTCGCCTTGGTCGCCATAAAGGAACGCCTCTTGTGTTTGCGCCGGCCCGGCAGGTGGGCGGGCGCGAATTCGTCTACTCATGCGCGTGAGCGATACCGGGACGCGAAAAGGCCGCAGCGTAGGACGCACCGATTCCGGCGGCCAGCTGCAGCTTACAAACGTCGCGATATGGAAAGCCTGCTTCCGTCCCTGGCCAAAACCCGCGCATGAATCGGCCTTGCTCGAAGCAAGCGGTCGGAAAGGCATGTAGGAATTGCGCCGCGCGGGGTCAAGATACGGAATCGGCGGGAAAAGGATAATCGGTCGATGCATATCGTTTTTCGATATTATCGATTGACGATAAGGGATCGCTCCATCATATCGAATTTCGATAAGGAGGCGATTCGATGATGCTGACGACAACCATCTGGCTCTTGCGCGTGTGCAATTGGCTCAACTGGATTCTCGCTGCGCTATTCGCCGCCCTCGGATCGATACTGCTGATCGATCCCAACCAGTTTCGCGAGCGTTTCATCGCCGTGTTCTCGAACACCGGGGGCGAGGCAATCTTCATCTATTTGGCGGTGGCCTGCGCGGCGGTGCTCCCGGTCGCCTTCGCAATCCACCTGATCCTCACCCGCCTGATCGCCCTTGTCCGCGACACGCAGGCCGGTGCTGCCTTCAGCGAACGCAATGCGAAGCGGTTGGCGACGGTCGCGTGGGCGTTGCTGGCCATCAACTTGCTCGATCTGGCGTTCGGACAAGTCTCGATCTGGGCCAGCGCGGTGAGCGGGGAGTATTTCGGCTGGTCTCCTTCGGTGGCCGGGTGGCTCGCCGTTCCGCTGCTTCTGGTGCTGGCCAAGGTCTTTCGCGAAGGTGCCGCCATGCGCGAAGACCTGGAGGGTACGGTCTGATGCCAGCCGAAAACACTTCAGGCATTTCTGTCAGGCTCGACGCGCTGCTGCAGGAGCGCGGCATGACGCTGACCGAGCTTTCCGAACGGATCGGACTGACCCTCGCCAACCTATCCATCCTGAAGACGGGCAAGGCCAAGGCGATCCGCTTCTCCACGCTCGAGGCAATCTGTCGCGAACTCGATTGCCAGCCTGGTGAGCTACTCACCTATCACGATGAAGGAACACGCTCATGAAATGGATCATGCAATTCGGACGCGATGCAATCGGCAGCTTCGGCGACGGCTTGCGCGCCATGAAAGGGCTCCCCTGGCTGTTTGCCGCGATCGTCCTGTGGGAATTCGCCCAGCATATCGTCGAAGTCCGGATCGGGATGTTCGAGAGCGTCGAGCAGGCGCGCGCTGTCGGTGGCGATGCGTTGCGCATGGTGTTCGGCTGGATCAAGATGCTTTCGGTCTATCTGGGCGGGTTCTTCGTGATCCGCTACCTTGCTTTGCGCAACGATGGCCTCGCGCTCGCGCCTGTGGGCACGGCGCTGGGCCGCTATGCGCCGTATCTCGTCTACTCCTTGATCCTGTTTGCTGCGATCTTCTACACACGGGCATTTGCTCCCGCGGCCCATGTCGACACGATCAGGGCCGTGGTGGGCCTGTCGCAGGTCCTCGTCGAACCGTTGCTGATGGCGTGGGTCGTTGCAACCGCGACCGACGGGGCGATTGGCAACCCGCTATCCTCGGCAAGGCGCACCGGCTGGCTCTACCTTTATGCGCTGCCGCTGTTCCTGCTCGTGCGCATTCCGATCAATCTTTTGCACGGCGCACTGAACTCGGAGGCGATAGGGCGATCGCAAGGAGTCTTGTGGAGCATGCTTGCGGTCGATGCCGTCGTGGTCGGCATCCTGATCGCCGTCGTTCCCGCGATCTCGGTGAGGGTGGCACGGCGCATCCGCGAGAAACAAGCGAATGTCACTACGCAGCACGCGGCGACCTCGGTCCCGGCCTAACTGTCCAGCGCGCGGCCAAGATCAGCGATGATATCGCTGGCCGCTTCCAAACCGACCGATAATCGCAGCAGGCCCGGCGTAATTCCCGCCCGGGCCTGCGCTTCGTCGGGCATACCGCGATGGGTCATCGTTGCGGGTACGCAGATCAGCGAGGAATGGGCCCCGAGCGAGCTGGCGAGGTTCACCAGTTCCAGCCGATCGAGAAAGGCCTCAACCGCCGGACTTCCGCCGACCAGGTCGAACGCGATCATGAAACCGGGCCCCGTTTGCTGTTGCTCCGCCAGCGCATGGTCGGGGTGATCGGTGAAGCCCGGATAGTGGACCGCGGCGACCGCGTCGTGATCCGCAAGATAATCCGCGACCGTCCGCGCGTTCGCTTCCATCGCGGCGACGCGCAGGGGCAGGGTGCGCAGACCGCGCAATGTGCGCGCGGCGGCATCGGGCGAGCCGAACAGTCCGGCCGCATTGGCCCAGAACTCGATCCGCTCGATCAGCGCGGCATCGCGCGCGAGCAGTGCCCCGCCCACGCAATCGCCATGGCCGTTAATCGCCTTGGTGGTCGAATGCATCACGAGGTCGCAGCCTAAGGCGAGCGGTTGCTGCCGGCACGGCGTAGGGAGCGTATTGTCGGCGACGGTCAGCGCGCCGGCTTTTTTTGCCTTGGCGGCGACGCTGGCGATATCGGTCAGCCGGAGGAGAGGATTGCTCGGCGTCTCGATCCACACCATCGCCGTCTCGGTCGCGAGCGCGGCGTCGAGGGCATCGTCGTCGGTCAGGTCGACGAATTCGACCGACAGCCGGCCTTGCTCTGCCAGCGCCTCGAGCAGGCGATAGGTCCCGCCATAGCAGTCGTGCGGCGCAATCACCCGGGCAGAGGAGGGGATCAGGAGCAGCGCGAGGAGCGCCGCGGATTGCCCGCTGCTCGTCACCACGCCGCCGTTCGCGCCTTCGAGTTCGGCCAGTCGCGTGACCAGTTCGTCGCGATTGGGATTGGCGCTGCGCGAATAATCGGGCGAGGGCTTTTCGTCGGGGCTGTCCCAGCGATAGCTGTCGGATCTTCGTAGCGGTGCCACGATATCGCGCCCTTCGCGGCTGGCGGCCGCGACCACCGTACCCGGTGCGCGGCTGCTCACAATCCTGGCACCAGCGGGGCGACAAGGCTGGCAATCGCGCGCGGCTCCTTCAGAAAGGCGTCGTGGCCATACAGGCTGGAGATCGCATGGAAACGCGCATCGGGCAGCGCTGCGGCCAGATCTTCGAGCTGTTCGAGCGGGACCAGACGATCCTCCGCCGCGCCGATGACCGTTACCGGCACGCGAATGGCGCGCGGGTCTACGCGGTGGCGGTCGATCGAGGCGCTGAGGCTGAGGAAGCGGCCGGGCGACATCACCGCGTCGAACCCGTCGCCGCGCGCGCGAAGGTAAGCACCGGCCGGCGACGCGTCGGTGGGCGCGGAGCCCTCTATCCCGCTGGCGAAACGCGCGCCGAATTCCTCCGCCGTGCGATAACAGGTCATGCCGAGCCCGCGCGCGATCGAGAGCGCTTCCGCGCCGCGTCCGCTTTCGAGACCAAGCGCGACCACGCGGCGCTGCAACTCACGCTGCGCGCTGGCAAACGGGTGGGGGGAAGCAGGTGCAGAGATCGCCGCCACGCGGCCCACCCTTTCGGGGCGCTCCGCTGCCAGCGCAAGCGCGACCATCCCGCCATAGGATGCGCCCAGCACCAGATCGGCGCGTGCGATACCCAGCGCATCGAGCGCGGCACAAAGGCACGCGGCCTGATCGCCGGTGGAGGGCGCGAAACCCCCGCTCGGATCGGCGGCGAATTCGATGCCGACCACACGAACACGATCCGGATCGACCGCGCAGCCACGTCCTACCACGCCTTTCCACCAGGTCTCGTCGCCTGCCGGGGCCACCACCTCGGGCGTGGCCGATATTCCGCCGAGCACCACCACAACGGGCGCGGCGGAGGGACCGATGGCGCAAGCACGGAAGGGCGCCAGCTTGTTTGCCAATTCTTCGGGAGGCGCGACCTCGACCTGTCGCAGGCAACAGTCGGTTTCCGGATCGACCGTCCGCGGTTCTTTTTTCGGTGTGCCCGTAATTCGGGCTTCGGTAATTCGGGGTTCGGCGAGGGCGCTCATCGGGCCAGCTCCGCTGCGATGGCGCGAAGATCGCCCATGATCGCCTCTGCGGTCGGCTCACCGCCGGCACCCGGGCCGTGACACGAGAAGCGCTGCCCGCCTTCCAGCGCGATGGTCGCCACGTTGCCTTCGCCGTCGGGCACATCGCCCGCGAACCCGTCGGCCGGCACCAGGCTCACTGTCGCGCAGGTCGGTTTGATCACGCAGGCCTGGACATAGCGCACGCCCGACGCCGCGATCTCGGCGGCGCGTGCCGGGGTGAGCGGCTCGACCATCACCGGATAATCGTCGGGCGCATGGCCGAAGGCTTCGGCGGCGACGATCCGGCTTTTCGCGGTGGCATCGGCGCCGGAAAGATCGTTGGTCGGGTCCGCCTCGGCGAGCCCTGCTGCCTGCGCCGTCTCGAGGGCAGACTGGAAATCGGTGCCGCGTTCAATTTCGTGGAGGAGGTAATTGAGCGTGCCGTTGAGCACCGCGTCGATCCGCGCGATGTTTCCGGCCGACCTGGCTTCGGCGACGGTTTCGAGAACGGGGGCGCCGCCGCCCACCGCCGCGCTGAAGCGCAGTTGTGCTCCATGGTCGCGTGCCAGTTGGGCGAGCGCGACATACTCGGCGTCGATCACCCGCTTGCTCGCGCTGGCCAGCGACTTTCCGCGCGCCAGCACTGCCCGGCTGACTGCGAGGCCGACTTCGTCGCTGCTCAGCGCATCGACGAAGATATCCGCCTCGCTCGCGGCGAAAGCGGCTGCATCGGTGATCGGCGCTATCTTCGGCTTCACCGCGCGGGCGCGCGCCGGATCGCGCACCAGCACAGCAGTCAATTCGAAGCGTGGATCATCCTCGATCGCGCGGACCAGGGCCGCGCCTACGGTCCCGAGCCCTGCTACCGCCACCCGGATCGGATCAGTTTTGCTGTCCGGGGAGGGAGCCGAGCTCTCGGTGGTACACTGGTCCTGGCGCGGGGCCGGGCCGTTGGAAAATTCGGAAATCGCAAGCACGTCTCGTATCCTCGAATACGGTGACGATACTGCCTTTTGGATAACCCCGCTCGGTTGCCCTTCTGGCCGCATCGTCCTGTTGACAGGACCGCCACCTTGCCCGGGAGGGCAGGTTGGCGTGGCCGCGAACGAACTCGCGCCACTCTTGATGCAGACGGCAGGATTTCTCCGGTCCGTCTGGTTCCATGACTAGGATGGCGCGCGCTGCGGGTCAACCCGTATCCGTATCGGCGGGAAATCGTGCGCGCCGATGCAAATATCGCTTGGCGGGGACGGTAAATAAGGCGATAATATGGCGGTCAATCATGACACAGGAATCACGAATATGAAAAAGCTTGTTCTCGTCGCTCTCCTTCCGTTCGCCGTCGCCGCTTGCGACAAGCCGGCCGACGAAACGGTTGCGGAAGAAGAAGTCGTTGAAGTCGAAGCCGCTCCGGTTGACGCCACCGCGACCGACCCGATGACCGCCGAGACCCCGGCCGCCGACGCCATCGCCACCGACGCTCCGGTCGGCGAAGAAACCCCGGCTCCGGAAGCGACCGAAACCCCGATGTAATGAAACCGGGCCCGGCTGTCGGCCAGGCCTGCTTGTTCCATTCGAAACACGAAGGCCCGCCGGTTTCGGCGGGCCTTTTCGTTTGGGGGACCTTCTCGTTTGTGGGGCGAGTGCCTATTGCAGCGTGACGCGGTCCTCGTCGCTGTCGCGCGCACCGAAGAACTGCATCAGCTGGACCAGCAGCTCGCAGCGCGATCTGAGATCGTCGGCTTCTAACAGGGCCTGCTTGCTGGCATGGTCGAACGGCGCGATCTGGCTCACGCCGTCGATCAGCGTCTCGTCGTCGAGCTGTGCGATCGAACCCCAATCGACGCTGTAGCCTTGCGCATCGGCAAAGCGGCGCGCCTCGCGTTCGAAATCGGCGCGGGCGATCGTGCTCAATGCCTGGTTGAGGCGATCCTCGATCAATTCGGCTTCGACCTGGCGGAACTGCGTCGTCACGTCGAGTTCGCGCACGATGGCGAATCGCGATTCGCCTTCGAGCACGATGTCGAAGCCGCCGTCGTCCTTGGCCTCGACCTCGCCGATCTTCCCGAGGCACCCGATTCGGAACAGCGGCGAGCCCTCCTCGGGTTTTTCGGGCTGGATCATGCCGATTCGCCGATCGCGGGCCAGCGCATCGGTCACCAGCGCGCGGTAGCGCGGCTCGAAGATGTGCAGCGGCAGGTGCAATCCCGGAAACAGGATCGCGCCGGGCAGCGGAAAGATCGAGATGCGCTGAGCGGGCATGCCTATCCGAACAGGATCAAAGAGAGCTGGCGACGTTTATCCGCTACCCACGGGTCTTCGAGACCGACCGCTTCGAAGATCTGCAAGAGCTTGGCCTTGGCCGCGCCTTCATTCCATTCGGGCTCGTCGCGCACGAGGGCGAGCAGTGTGTCCGCCGCCTCGTCGCGCCGGCCGGCGGCGAAGGCCTTCTCGGCGAAATCGAATTTCTCCTGCGCCCCGCCGCTCTCGGCTGCGGCGCGCGCTGCATCGAGCTCACCGTCATCGACGTGCTCGCCTGCCAGCTCGACCGCGCTTTTCGCCTGGGCGACCGCGGGATCGTCTTGGATTTCGGCGGGAACGGCGTCGAGCGCGGCCTGCGCTTCGTCTTTGAGACCGGCCAGCGCCAGTGCGCGAATCAGCCCGGCATGGGCCTCGGCGCTATCGGGCTTCATCTCGACGATCTGGGCGAAAATACCCGCCGCGCGCTCGCCATCGCCGCCCGCGAGCACTTCCTCGCCCATAGCGATCAGCGGGGCGATATCCTGCTCGGGCTGCCCACCCGCTTCATCGCCGGACTGGATCGGCAATTGCGCAAGAATCTGGTCGAGCATCTGCTTCATCTGCGATTCGCTGCGCGCCTTGGTCAGGTCGGCGACCGGCTGGCCCTGGAACATCGCATAGATGGTCGGGATCGACTGGACCTGGAACTGGCTCGCGATGAACTTTTCCTGGTCGACGTCGACCTTCTTCAGGATCACGCCCTTGTCGGCGTACTCGGCCGCAACCTTCTCCAGCATCGGGGCGATCGCCTTGCACGGCCCGCACCAGTCGGCATGGAAATCGAGGATGACGAGATTCGTCATCGACGGCTCGACGATGTCTTTCTTGAAGCGTTCGACGGCCTTCTGCTCGTCGATATTGAGACCCATGCTGGCCAATGCGTTTCCCCTATCTACGGTGTGCGTCCTATTTGGCCATTCTTCGCGCTTTGTGAAGGGCAGGAGCAAAAGGCGCATTTTTTGGCTTGCGGGCGGAAAACACCGCTGCTAGTTGCGCGCCTCTCGCAAGGGGCACGACCCCTTCTTTCGATGGATATGCGGGCGTAGCTCAGGGGTAGAGCACAACCTTGCCAAGGTTGGGGTCGGGCGTTCGAATCGCCTCGCCCGCTCCATCGAAACATTTTCTCGACAGACACGATCAACCGCCTCCGGCGGACGCGGCAGCCACCGGCGCGCAGCGTGTCGGCATGCGCGCGATGGTGGTCCTGTGATCAGGTGCCGGCTTTGCCGTCGCCGTCGGTATCGACCACCGGTCGCTCTACGACGACGTCGGTGTCGTCGCGGCCCCGCGCAGCCTCGGCAAGACCTTCGGCGCGGCCCTCCGCACGGGCCTTGTCGAGCTCGGCCTGATGGGTCTCGGCGCGCGCCTCATTGGCTTCGACTTCGCCTTCGCGACGCGCGCGCACGGTCTTCCAGCTCCCAACGAGATGGCCATAGGCAAAGGTCAGCAGCAGCCCGCCCGCGACGGCGAGGTTGAGCCACAGCAGGTCGACCTGTGCCGGATCGTTGAAATCGCGGTGGAAGAACAGGATCGTCAACGCGGTGAAGACGAACAGCACGAGCGAGGCAATTCGCGTCGCAAAGCCCAAGGCGAGGGCGAGGCCCGCCACGATCTGGATCACGGCCGCGGGGATCACCAGCGAGGGATCGAGACCCGCGCTGAGGAAATCGGCCCCGGCCCGCTCGGGATCCATGATTTGGTTGGCGCCCGCGACGACGAACAGGATGGCGATCAGGATACGACCGAGGATTGCAGCAATGGTAGCCATGTCGAATTTCCCCTTTGATGGGTGAGGTGCGGATCAGCTTTCGGGTTCGAAGGTCAGTTCGGCGCGTTCGCGCAGACGCTCGACCAGCGCTTCACCCAGGATGCTGCCGGGCGTGCCGACGCCGCCTGCATGCTCGCTTTCGAGCAGCGCCATGCCGGTTTCGCCCAGCATCCGGCTGGTCGACCCATAGCCCGGATCGTAGCGCCCCTTCACGGCATAGCGGATGGAATTGCCGTCCGGGTAATGGCCGATGAACAGCAGGTCGTAATGGCCGTTCTCGCGCTGCTCGGGCGTGGGGCCTTCGCCGGGTTTGGGCCCGCCATCGCCGAACGGCGCCTTGAGCGCGGCGCCGATCGCCTTGGCCGCCTGCTTGCCCATTTCGCCCGGACTGGTGAGGACCATTTCGTCATAGCGGAAATCCTCTCCATACTTATGGCCGGAGAGGCAATTGGTGCGGTGGACGTTCTTGGTGTTGATCCCCGCCATGATGAACGGTGCGGACCAGCTTTCGAGATCGTCGTCATAGACCGGCAGCATGCCGCCCGGCTGTTCGGGCCCGCTGAAATCGCCGCACAGCAGGAACGGGTCCTTCATCTGTGCGAATTCCTTGGGGTGCTTTGCGGCCGAAGCCATGGTCGCCTTGAGGCTCGCTGCGGTGCCGCCCGAGAAGGTGCCTTCCATCTTGCGGACGCGGCCCTTCACCCTGGGCGCAGGCTTGCCGAAGCGCTTCACCGCTTCGGCCTGCAGCATCATCACACCGAGGTCGAACGGGATCGAATCGAAGCCCGACGAGAAGCTGATGCGCGCGCCGCTTTCCTTCGCCTGCGCATCGTATTTCGCGATCATCTTGTGCATCCAGACCGGCTCGCCGCACAGATCGGCATAGTCGGTCCCGGCCTTCGCGCAGGCTGCCAGCAACGGTTCGCCGTAGAGCTGGTAGGGCCCGACTGTGGTCAGCACGACCTTCGTGCGCGCGACCATCGCATCGAGGCTCGCCGGATCGTCGGCATCGGCGATCACCAGCGGGGTATCGCCGGGCGCGCCGATCAGTGTGCGGACATCCTCCAGTTTCGCCTGGTTGCGACCCGCCATCGCCCATTTGGGGGCGTCGGTCTTGTCGCCATATTCGCGCACGAAATGTTCGGCCACGAGCCGTCCGGTATAGCCGGTCGCGCCGTAGACGATGATATCGAATTCGCGGGCTTCGTCTGTCTCGGGGGCGGTCATTCGGCTCTCTCCGTATGGATATGCAGGTGGCCTTCGAGGGTGCGATGGACGGGACACTTGTCGGCCACCTCGGTCAGCTTGTCGAGGACTTCGACCGGCAGGTCACCGGCGAAGCGCAGCGTGCGGTGGATCGCCTGGACGCGCGACTCGCCCTCGCAATGGTCGCAATCCCTGGCGTGGTCGCGCTCGTGCCACAGATCGACTTCGACGCCTTCGAAGGGCAGGCCTTCGCGCTCGGCGTAGAACTTGATCGTCATCGCGGTGCAACTGCCGAGCCCGGCAAGCAGCAGGTCGTAGGGTGTCGGCCCCATCTCGTCCCCACCATCGCGGCGCGGTTCGTCGGCGACGAAATCGTGCAGCGGGGTCAGGATTTCGGTGCCCCATTTGCCATGGCCGGTGCGTGCGACGACCCCTTTCTCCGGGCGGTCGATCGGTGCATCGGGCATGAAGCGCGCCGCCCATCCGGCGATCATCTCGCTGGCGAAATCGGCATCGCGCTGGTCGGTCATCAGATGGTTCGCTCCCTCGAGCCCGACGAAGCTCTTGGGATGGTGCGCGCGTTCGAAGATGGCCTTCGCATGCTCGATGCCGACAATCGTGTCGGTGGGCGAATGGAGCACGATCAGGGGCACGCGCACCTGATCGATCTTGGGGCCGAGATCGGCTTCGCGCGTGTGGTCGATGAAGTCTCTGCTGATGGTGAAGGGGCGCCCGCCGATCGTGACCGTGCCTTTGCCGTCGCTTTCGATCGCATCGAGATCGCCGTCGATCCGGTCGAGCGCGTGGGGCACGTCGGAGGGGGCGTTGACCGTGGCGATGGCATAGACGCATTCGAGCGTCGCGCCGGCGGCCAGCACTGCGGCGCCGCCCAGGCTGTGGCCGACCAGCAGGACTTTCGTCTCGAACCGTTTGGCCATTTCGCGCGCCGCGCTTTCGACATCGGCGACGTCGCCCAGAAACCCGCTATCGCCGAATTCGCCTTCGCTCCCGCCGAGACCGGTGAAATCGAATTTGAGCGTGGCGATCCCGCGCCGGGCGAGGGCGCGCGCAATATAGGTCGCGCCCTTGGAATTCTGGCTGCAGGTGAAGCAATGCGCGAACACCGCGGCGCCGCGGATGCGGCCGGCGGGCAGTTCGAGCGTGCCGGTCAGCGTGTGTCCGGCGGCGGAGGGGAAGGTCAGTTTTTCGCGTGGCATGTCCACTTCCTATACGCGTGAGCGGACATTTGGATCACGCTGAAATCAAAACCTCGGGCGATCAGAGTTTCGGCAGCGTGACGCCGCGCTGGCCCATATATTTGCCAGCGCGGTCCTTGTAGCTCGTTTCGCACGGCTCGTTGCCTTGCAGGAACAGGAACTGGCACGCGCCTTCATTGGCGTAAATTTTGGCAGGCAGAGGCGTGGTGTTGGAAAATTCCAATGTCACATGGCCTTCCCAGCCCGGCTCGAGCGGGGTGACGTTCACGATGATCCCGCAGCGCGCATAGGTCGACTTGCCGAGGCAGATCACCAGCACGTCTTCGGGCACGCGGAAATATTCGACCGTGCGGGCCAGCGCGAAGGAATTGGGCGGGATCACGCAGACATCGGTTTCGCGATCGACGAAGCTGTTGGCGGCGAAATTCTTCGGGTCCACCACCGCGCTGTCGACATTGGTGAAAATCTTGAATTCGGGTGCGACGCGGGCGTCGTAGCCGTAGGAGCTGAGGCCGTAGGAAATGCAGCCGTCGCGGCGCTGGGCCTCGACGAACGGCTCAATCATGCCGTGTTCCTGCGCCTGCTCGCGGATCCACTTGTCGGAAAGAATCGCCATGGGCGATGGATTGCGCAAAGCGGCGCGGGCGGCAAGTGGGGGCGGCGTCCTATCCCCCCGTCATTGCGCGCTCAGACCTCGTAATACTCGCGATACCAGACAATGAAGCGCTTGATTCCCTCCCGAACATCGGTGTTCGGTCGATAGTCGGTGAGGTTTTCGAGCAGTGTCGCGTCGGCCCAGGTCGCGGGCACGTCGCCGGTCTGCATGTCCATGTAATTGCGCTTGGCCTCGACGCCGCATTCGGCCTCGATCGCGTCGACGAAATCCTCCAGCCGGACCTTGTCGTTATTGCCGATATTGACGACCCGGTAGGGCGCGGCGGGCGAGAGCGAATCCCATTCGGGAATATCGTCCCTGCTTTCGGGACGCACCGGCGGGTTGTCGATCAGCAGCCGGATGCCGTGGACCAGATCGGTGACATAGGTGAAATCGCGGAACATCTTGCCGTGATTGTAGATGTCGATCGGCTCGCCGTTCAGGATCCCCTTGGTGAACTTGAACAACGCCATGTCGGGGCGGCCCCACGGCCCGTAGACGGTGAAGAACCGGAACATGGTGGTCGGCAGGTTCCACAAATGGGCGTAGGAATGGCCCATCGCCTCGGTCGCCTTCTTGGTCGCGGCGTAGAAGGTGAGGGGGGTGTCGGTCTTCTGCAATTCGGAGAACGGCATCTCCTCGTTCGCGCCATAGACCGAGCTGGTCGAGGCCATCAGCAGGTGATCGACGCCCAGCTCGCGCGCGCATTCCATCACGTTGAACGTGCCGACGAGGTTGGAATCGAGATAGGCGCGCGGGTTTTCGAGGCTGTACCGGACCCCCGCCTGCGCGGCGAGGTGGACGATCACGTCGGGCTTTTCGGCCAGCATCAGCGCGTGGAGTTTGTCGAAATCCTCGAGCATGCCTTCATGCGCGCTGAAATGCTCGGACTGCTTGAGCATCTGGTGGCGCCGCTGCTTGAGGCGGACGTCGTAATAATCCGTCATCCCGTCATAACCGACGACGGCGAACCCTTCGTCGAGCAAATGGCGGGCGAGATGGAAGCCGATGAAGCCGGCCGAGCCGGTGATGAGGACCTTGCGCATGGGCAGCGCCTATAAGGTCCAGTCGGCCTGCTCGCCAAGCACTCCCTTGAGATCGGCCAGCGTGCCGCCCTCTGCCAGCAGCGTGCGCAGCGCTTCGCTGCCCATGTCGCGATAGACGCGATGCGGCACCGCGAGGAGAACGCAGTCGTAGCGGCGATCGAGCGCATCCGCATCGAGCGTGAGGCCGTATTCGTGCTCGGCTTCGGATGCGCTGGCGAGCGGATCGTGCACGGTTACGTCGTGGCCCAGCCGGTCGAGCGCGGCGACGAGGTCGGCGACTTTCGAATTGCGCAGGTCGGGCACGTCCTCCTTGAAGGTCAGGCCCAGCACCAGCGCGCTGCCGGCTTTTCCGCCACGCGCCTTGTGCAGCCGCTCGGCGACGAACTCGGCCATAGAATCGTTGATCCCGCGCCCCGACAGGATCACCCGCGGATCATGACCGAGCTCCTCGGCCCGGTGGGCGAGGTAATAGGGATCCACCCCGATGCAGTGCCCGCCGACCAGGCCGGGCGTGAAGGGGAGGAAGTTCCACTTGGTGCGCGCGGCGGCAAGGACATCCCACACCGACAGGTCCATCTTGCCGAAGATCTGCGCGATCTCGTTCATGAAGGCGATGTTGATGTCGCGCTGGGCGTTCTCGATCACCTTGGCGGCTTCGGCGGCCTTGATGCTGGCCGCGCGGAACGTGCCGCCGCTGGTCACCGCGCCATAGAGGTCGGCCACCTTGTCGAGCACTTCGGGCGTCTGGCCCGAGACGACCTTGGTGATCCGCTCGATCGTATGTTCGCGGTCGCCCGGATTGATCCGTTCGGGGCTGTAGCCGAGGAAGAAGTCCCTGCCGCACACCGCGCCCGATCGCTGTTCGAGGATCGGGCCGCACAATTCCTCGGTGACGCCGGGATAAACGGTGCTTTCATAGACCACGATCGGCGCCTTGCCCGCCGCGATCGCGCCTGAGAGCATGTCGCCCACCGTGCGGCTGGCGGCCTCGACCAGCGAAAGGTCGGGCTTGCGCTCCGCATCGATCGGCGTCGGCACGGTGACGATGTAGAAATCGGACGGCGGGCATTCATCCGCCTGGTCGGTCAGCGAGAGCGTGCTGGCGGACAGCCGTTCGCTCTCGATCTCGTCGGTGCGATCGTGCCCGTCGCGCAGTTCGGCGATGCGGCGCGTATCGACATCGAACCCGGTCGTATCGAAATGCTTCGCCAGCGCGACCGCTAGCGGCAGCCCGACATAGCCGAGCCCGATCACCGTTACCGAAAGTGCCACTACCCATCCCTCTCACCCCGCCCCGCCGGAAGGGCGGCTGCGGTTCGGGCGAAGCGGTAGCGCATCAACCGTCAAGAATCCCTTATTTCGGGACGATCCCGGCGGCCTGCATTTCCATCGGGGTGACCACCCCGTCGCGATCGGTATCGATCGCGTCGAAATTGGCCTGGGTCCGCGTGCGGTATTCGACCAGCGTGATCGTGCCGTCGCCATTGACGTCGAATTGCTGGAGCAAAGGTGCGGGATCGGCGGGAATCGACTGGGGATTGACCAGCCCGGCGAATTCCTGCGCGGTCAGCATGCCGTTGCCATCGCGATCGAGCTGGCCGAAGATCTGCTGGTTCTGCCGCAGGGCTTCGTCGTAGGTCGCGCGGCGCTGGGCCTCCATCGCTTCCTGCGCGGTCACCTGCCCGTCGCCATTGCCGTCGAGCGCGGCGAAATTGGCATCCATCGTGGTGATGAAGCTGGCGCGGCTGATCGGCTCCCCGCCATCCTGTGCGGCGGCTGGCGACCATGCGACCGCGCCCAGGGCGAGCGCCGCGAAAGCGAAGCGATAGGACATCGAGAAACCCCCATTGAATTGGAAAGATAGGCCTAGCCCATTGGCACGAACGCCTTCAACCGCAGATTAACGCGCGTCCTGCGCGGCGGTATCTTCGGAGGCGCGCGCATTCCACATCACGCCGATGCAATCGGCAAAGATCGGCGCGGCCTGTTTCAGACGCCGCTGGGTGACCGCATCGAATTCACGCTCTGCGGCAACCGATTCGCGCACCCCGCCCATCGCCAGCGTGCACAATCCGTAGGCGCGTCCGGGATCGCGATCCTGGCGTGCCCAGTGGATCGCTGCCGCATGGAGGCCGTCGGCATATTCCAATTGCGTCGGAGCCATGCCTGCTGCGATCAGTCGCGCCCCTTTTTCGAATTCCGGCGTGATGTAACGCTCGATATATGCGGGATCATGTTCGCGACGATAGCCTTCGGTCAGGTAGAGTTCGCCAGCTTCCGCATCCTTGACCGCGTAATAACCGAATAGCGGATCTTCGCTGCCACGCAGCTGGCCGATGTCGGCCTTGGCCCGATTGTAGCGCGACCGGAGCGAACGCCAAACGCCGCCTTCCCATTGCAGCGCGCCGCTATCGATCTTCTCCTGCAGACGTTCGGCTTTGGCGGCCCAGTCCTGCGCAGACCAGCGCAGCTCCTCGATCCCGAAAAACAGGCCCAGGCGACGATCGATGCCCCCATAGCTGTTGCTCGTGCGGATGCCTTGCTTGCCTTGCAGCTCGAGCGCCAGCTTGAGGAAATCGGCCGCACGCTTGGCCGGTTGCGAGGCTCCGCGATCCTGGAAATAGTCCGCCCCCATTCCCTCCGGCCGAAGCAGATCCAGGGCCGCGCGCAGTGGCGCTTCGGCATCGGGCCAGCGTTCCTGCAGCATCAGAACACGTCCCAGATGAAACTGGAGATCGGCGCTCGCCGCAGCGCTCGCTCCCGCCGCGCTGGTTTCCAGCGCCACCGAGCGCAGATCCTCGGTCGCTTCCCGCATCCGTCCAAGCTGGGCGTCCAGGATCAAGCAGCTCACGGCCTCGTGGATGGCGTAGACATCGCCCGGGTCGAGCCGCGCATCGATCGCTTCGCAGCGCCCGACGGCTTCGGGCGCGGTCATCAGGGCATCGGCGCGCAAGGCCCGTGACGCGAGGTCGCGGTAGCGGTCCGAGCTCTCTCCATCGTGCCGGCGCGAAAGTTCCAGCGCACCTTCCAGCAAAAGGCGTTCCGAAGGCGGTCGACCAAGCCTGAATTCCGCCGCCGCGAGTTCATCCAGTCGGACAAGCTCCGCCAGCGGATCGGCATCCTCGCGAAATCGGCGCTGGCTTATCGCCTCGAACAGCGGGCGGGTCAGCGCGAGGTCGAAGGTCGCCATCTCGCGGGCCGCGAATTCGAGATAGATTGCGGGGTCATCAGGATCGCGCTCGATGATGTAATACTGGTCGTGCAGCCGCCGCGCGGCCCATTCGGCCGATGCGGCAAAGTCACGGCGATGCGCGACTGCAAAGATCTCGACCAGCAGCGCGCGGCAGTGCTCGCTGCTGCCCTGATACCCTTGCGCCGCGCAGTCTTCGAACAGGGCGCGTGCTCCATCGCCAAACTCGCCATCGCGTTCGGCGCCAATCTGTGCGACGAGCGGGGCGGGGGATTGCCAGGCAAGGTCTTGCGCAGCGACCGGAAGCTGAACCGCGAACAGGGCGGCGATCGTAGCGAGGATCTCCCTGCGTCGGGCCATGGCCGCGGTCAGCCCCCGCCGCCGGCGATCCAGGCGTCGATCTTGCGTTCGAGCACCGGCAGCGGCAGCGCGCCGGTATCGAGCACTTGCGCATGGAAATCGCGGATGTCGAAGCGGTCGCCCAACGCCCGTTCGGCCTTGGCGCGCAGTTCCTGGATCTTCAGCGCGCCCACCTTGTAGGCCAGGGCCTGGCTCGGGATGGCGATATAGCGTTCGACTTCGGCGACCACTTCGGTGCGGGTCATGCCCGAATTCTCGAGCATGAAATCGATCGCCTGTTCGCGGCTCCAGCCCTTGGCGTGCAAACCGGTGTCGACCACCAGCCGCATTGCGCGCAATTGCTCGTCCTGCAGCGTGCCGTAGCGCGCCCAGGGATCGTCGAAGAGACCCATCGGATAGCCCAGGGTTTCGGCATAGAGCGCCCAGCCTTCGGCATAGGCGGTGTTGCCGCCGAAGCGCATGAAGGCGGGCAGGTCCTCGTTTTCCTGCGCAAGGCTGATCTGGAAGTGATGCCCCGGCGCGCCTTCGTGGAGGTAAAGCGTGACATTGCCGGTCGTCAGGCGGCTGGGGAGATCGTAAGCGTTGAAATAGAACGTACCGGGGCGCGATCCGTCGGGTGCGCCTCCCTGGTACGATCCGCCGGCCTCGAACTTCTCGCGGAACGGCTCGTAAGGCTTGATCTCGAGCGGGGTCTCGGGCGTCAGCGAGAAGAAGCGCGGGATCTGCGCGTCGACCGCCTTGCCGACATCGTAATAGCTCTGCGTCAGCGCCTCGCGGCTCTTCGGCTTGAACTTGGGATCGGTGCGGACATAATCGAAAAATTCGTTGAGCGTACCGTCGAAGCCGACTTCGGCCTTGATCTCTTCGAGGCCCTTTTTGACCCGCGCGACTTCGGACAGGCCGAGATTGTGGAGGTAATCGGGGGTCAGCGGCAGCGTCGTCGTGCTTTCGATCATCTGCCGGTAGAGCGCGGCACCGCCCTTCATCTGCGACAGGCCGACACTCTCGCGCGCCACCGGGAGATACTCGTCTCGCAGGAAATCGCGCAGGCGCGAATGTGCGGCGTAGATCTCTTCCGTCTTGGCCGTGTACTCCCTGGTTAGGCGCGCCTTTTCAGTCTCGGAGAAGCTGTCGGGGAACATCGCGACCGGGCCCATCAGCGGCGACTGGTCGAGCGGCATGGCAAGCTGGGTGTCGAGCTGTTCGATCACATTGCCGATCGTCAGCCTGGTTTCGAGCACGCCGCTTTCCAACCCCTCGCGAAAGCGTGCGATCGCCTTGTCGGTCAGGTCGATGTAATTGTCGTGGCGCTTGAGGTTGTTTTCGTAATCCTCGACCGTCTTGAACGGCGCGGCGCTCTGCCCGCTGGCGAAGGTCGGGTAGAAGGTGTGGAAGCCGGCAAAATGGTTCACCGGGCGCACCACCGAAACGGCGATGATCTCGGGCGTCAGGCCCTTAATCGATTCGGTCTGGTTGTATTCGAACACGTCGTAGGCGAGCTTGTCGGTCGCGTTGAGCGCGGCGCGGTCGATGGCGCGCAGTTCTTTCAGATTGCGGCGCGCATCGGCCTCGCTAGCGGCGAAATATTCGTCGTCGAGATAATCGCCGATCCTGTCGGCATAGCGCATGTCGCCGCGAAACAGCGCGCCGATCGGATTGAGCTTGAGGCTGCGCTCGTCGGCTTCGGCAAACAGCGCGAACAGATCGTCATGCGCGCTGGTGGCGGCGGTGCCCGCTTCGGTCGTGGCGACCTCGGGCAATGGTGCGGCGGCGGTCGAGACCGGCTCTTCGGCGGTGGTCGCACAGGCGGCGAGCGCGAGGGCGGAAGCGCCGGTGAAAGCCGCTGTGAAAGCAGTGCGAAGCATGGTCATCTGGAATTCCCCTGTATTGACGGCCCTCAGGCTAGGTCGTGGCTGCGCGAGACAATAGCGCCGTTCCGATCGGGCGACGATTGGCTTCGACCAGCGTGCCTAGGCGGGATGCCGCCACTGCTGCACGGTCTGTCTCTCAGTCCTGCGCCCTGATGCCCTTGCCCGGTGCGCGCCGCAATGGCTAAGGCGCGGGCCAGACCGATCAACAGGAGAGGAATTCCATGCTGAAATTGACCAGGGCCGCTTTGCTCGCGACCGCGTTCGTGACCCCGCTCACGCTGGCGCAGGCGCGCGAAATGACCCCCGAAGACGTGGCCAAGATCGAAAGCGTCGGCCAGGTTGCGGTGTCGCCCGACGGCTCGCGGATCGCCTACACCGTCGTCAGCCTGCCCGATGTCACGGCGGGCGAGAAGGATGGCAGATCGCGCCAGGAACTGATGGTCGCGTGGGAAAAGGACCAGGCCCGCGAATACCTGCCCGACGATATCAGCCCGGGTTCGGTCACTTTCTCCCCCGACGGACGGATGATCGCGTTCCGCTGGGCCAAGGATGGTGAGAAGCGCGCGGTCTGGGCGCTACCGATCGACGGCGGTGCGTATCGCAAGATCGCCGAAGTCGATGGCGCGCATGTCCGCAGCTTCGCCTTTGCGCCCGATGGCCAGTCGATCATCCTCCTCGCCAACCCCGAGGAAGACAAGCAGCGCGAAGCCGAAGACAAGAAGGGCTTCGACGCGGTGGTGTACGAGGAAGAGAACCGGCTCAACCGCCTGTTCACCGCGCGCCTTGGCGAGGAAGTCGATGCCGAACCGCGCGAAGTGACGGTTCCGGGGTATGTCTCGGCCTTCAAGGTGTCGCCCGATGGTCGCTGGGCCGCGGTCGACAGCGCGCCGACCCCGCAGGTGGACGACAGCTATACCAAGAAGCGCGTCCACATCCTCGATCTCGCCAGCGGCAACGTCACGCGCGTGATCGAAACGCAGGGCAAGATCGACGATGTCGAGATCGCGCCCGACGGTTCGAAGCTTTCGCTGATCGCGGGCGTCGACATGAACGATCCGGCGCCCACCACGCTCTACCTCGTCGATCCTGTTTCGGGCGCGATGACGGCGCTGAACGAAGGCGCGGACGAAGCGGCAGTCGATGCCGAATGGCTCGACGACGGGCGGCTCGCGGCGGTGATCCACACCGGCATCGCCAGCGATCTGCGGATCTATTCGGCCGACGGCTCGGTCGCGCAGCAGATCGACGGCGGCGATCTGGTGATGACCTCGATCGAGGCGGGCGGCAACCGGATCGCGGTGCGCGCTTCCACCCCGACGCACCCGACCGAGCTCTATGTCTGGAAAGGCGCGATGTTCGAGCGCTGGACCGACAGCAATACGTGGCTCTCTGAGATCAATTTCGGCGAACAGCGCCCCTATCGTTACACCGCGACCGACGGGACCGAGATCGAAGGCGTGCTGATCCTGCCGGTGGGCGGGGTACCGAACGGCGGCGCGCCGCTGATCCTCGACGTGCATGGCGGCCCCGAATCGCATGAATCGAACGGCTGGCTGACCGCCTATTCGGGCCCCGGACAGGTCGCGGCGGGGCAGGGCTATGCCGTGTTCCTTCCGAATTATCGCGGCTCGACCGGCTACGGCACGGCCTTCTCCAAATCGCATCAAGGCCGCTACACCGATCCCGAATTCCGCGACTTGGTCGATGCCAAGCGCGCGCTGGTTGCGGATGGCATCGCCGATCCGGATCGCACCGGCATCACCGGCGGTTCCTATGGCGGCTACGCCACGGCCTGGGGCACGACCTATTATTCGGACGAATTCGCCGCCGGCGTGATGTTCGTCGGCATTTCGAACCAGATCTCGAAATTCGGCACCACCGACATCCCGTACGAGATGCGCAACGTCCATGCGCTGGCCTGGCCGTGGGAAGACTGGCAGAAGATGCTCGAAGTCTCGCCGATCTACTACACCGACCGTGCCGAAACGCCGCTGCTGATCATGCATGGCGACAGCGATCCGCGCGTCTCGCCGAGCCAGAGCTACGAGCTCTATCGCTCGATCAAGGTGAGGAAGCCCGAGACCCCGGTGCGGCTGGTGCTCTATCCGGGCGAAGGCCACGGCAATTCCCGTGCTGCCTCGCGTTACGATTACAATTTGCGGATGATGCGCTGGTTCGACACCTATCTGAAGACCGGCGACCGCGATGCCCCGCTGCCCGCGCCGCGTCCGGCGATCGAGACCGAGACGGCCGAGGACTGAGGCTCTCGCCGATGATATCGAGGAAGGCGCGTTCCGGTACGGGGCGCGCCTTTTTCTTTGCGCTGCGTCAATCGCTTGCATAGGCAGTCCGGGCATGACCCGTCGCGCACCCCCCTCGATCGTCGACGTCGCCATCATCGGCGGTGGCCTTGCCGGAGGCCTGACTGCGCTTGCGCTCGCGCACAAGCGCCCCGAATTGCGCATCCGCCTGTTCGAACAGGGCGAAACCCTGGGCGGCAATCACCGCTGGAGCTGGTTCGAAACCGACCTCGACGCCGGCGGCAGGGCGCTGCTCGCGCCATTCAGGACCTGCCTGTGGGACGGCTACCGCGTGCGCTTCCCCGCACATGCCCGCGCGCTGGACACGCCGTACCGGTCGCTGTCGTCGCACGATTTCGACATCGGCCTGCGGCGCGAACTGCCCGAAGGAATCATCCGCTGCGGCAGTGAGGTTGCCTCGTTCGGACACGATCATGTGATGCTGGCAGGGGATGAGCGCATCCCAGCGCGGATCGTGGTCGATTGCCGCAGCGCGGCCCCGTCTGCCCATATGGCGGGTGGATGGCAGGTCTTCATGGGAAGGCATTTGCGCACGCACACGCCGCATGGCGTCGACTTGCCGATCATCATGGATGCGACGGTCGACCAGCTGGGCGGCTATCGCTTCGTCTATGTCCTGCCGATCGGCGCGTGCGACCTGTTCGTTGAGGACACGTACTACCAGGACGAGCCCGAGCTGGACCGGTCGGCGCTTTCCGCCCGGATCGATGCCTATTGCGAGGCGCAGGGTTGGCAATACGACTGCATCGCGCACGAAACCGGCGTCCTGCCCGTCATCACCGGCGGCGATCTCGATGCCTATCGCGAACAACAGTCCGAACCCGGCGTGGTGCTGGCGGGCGCGCGGGGCGGCTTCACCCATCCGCTGACGAGCTACACGCTGCCTTTCGCCGCCGAAACCGCGCTGGCGATTGCCGACCATGCCGATCTGCCGGGCGAGCAGCTCGCCGCGCTGGTCGAACGCAAGGCGAAGCAGCATTGGCGCGCGACCGCATTTTACCGCCTGCTCGGCCGGATGCTGTTCCAGGCCGCCGAACCCGAACAGCGCGTGCGCGTGTTCGAACGCTTCTACACCCTCTCGCCCGACCTCATCGAGCGGTTCTATGCCGGGCGTTCGAGCCTGGCAGACAAGGCACGGATCCTGATCGACAAACCGCCGGTCCCCGTGTCGCGAGCGATCCCGGCCTTGCTTTCCAGTGGCCGTCCGATGCAAGGAAATCCGCAATGAATGCCCCCGCTTCCATAGAGACCTCGCCGCGCATCCCCGCCCCCACCGGCAAGACCGCCTGCGTCGTCGGCGCGGGCTTCGGCGGGCTGGCGCTGGCGATCCGGCTGCAATCGGCGGGCATCGCCACCACCGTGGTCGAAGGTCGCGACAAACCCGGCGGGCGGGCGTATTTCTGGGAGAAGGAAACCGATCGCGGGACCTTCACCTTCGATGCCGGCCCGACCGTGATCACCGATCCCGATTGCCTGCGCGAATTGTGGGGCCTGACCGGCCACGACATGGCCGAAGACGTCGAATTGAAAGAAGTCTCCCCCTTCTACCGGCTCAACTGGCCCGACGGGACCAATTTCGACTATTCGAACGACGAAGCGCATCTACGTGCCGAGATCAACCGCGTCGCCCCGGGCGATGTCGGCGGGTACGAGGAATTCCTCGATTACTCGGCCCGCGTGTTCGAGGAAGGCTACGTCAAGCTCGGCCATGTGCCGTTCCTCGATTTCAAGTCGATGCTCAAGGCCGCGCCCGCATTGGTCAAGAACCAGGCGTGGAACAGCGTCTACGCGATGGTCTCGAAGTATATCGAGAGCGAGAAATTGCGCGAGGCGCTGTCCTTCCACACGCTGCTGGTGGGCGGCAATCCGATGGAAACCAGCTCGATCTACGCGCTGATCCACAAGCTCGAAAAAGACGGCGGCGTGTGGTGGGCGATGGGCGGCACCAATCGCCTCGTCGCCGGCATGGTCCGGCATTTCGAGCGGATCGGCGGCACCGTGCGGCTGGGCGATCCGGTCGAGCGGGTGACGACGATGGGTGATCACGTCCGCGGGGTCGAAACCGCGAGCGGATGGAGCGGCCAGTTCGATGCGGTCGCGTCCAATGCCGACATCATGCACTCCTATCGCGACCTGCTGGGCGACAATGTGCGCGGCCAGCAATACGCGGCGAAGCTGGCGAAGAAGCGGTTCAGCCCCAGCCTGTTCGTGGTCCATTTCGGGATCGAGGGCGCATGGCCGGGCATCCCGCACCACATGATCCTGTTCGGTCCGCGCTATCGCGGGCTGCTCGAAGACATCTACAAGCACGGCGTGCTGCCGCGCGATTTCTCGATCTATCTCCACCATCCCAGCGTCAGCGATCCGTCGATGGCGCCCGAGGGCATGAGCACCTTCTACGCGCTGGTGCCGGTCGCGCATCAGGGCAAGCTGCCGATCGACTGGGACGAGATGGGACCGGAGCTCGAAGCGCGGATCCTGGCCGAGCTGGAACGTCGCCTGATCCCCGGCCTGTCGGAGCGGATCGTGACCAAGTTCTCCTACGCGCCGAAAGACTTCGCGCAGGATCTCAACGCGCATATGGGCAGCGCCTTCAGCCTCGAACCGATCCTGACGCAAAGCGCCTGGTTCCGCGGCCACAACCGCGACGACGTGCTGAAAAATTTCTACCTGGTGGGCGCGGGCACGCATCCGGGCGCGGGCATCCCCGGCGTCGTCGGCAGCGCCAAGGCCACCGCAGGACTGATGCTGGAGGATTTGGCGGTATGAAGCGCCTCGCCGTTTATTGCGGATCGGCCACGCCGGCCGATGCGCGCTATATCGAGCTGGCCCGCGAGGTCGGTCGCACGCTGGCCGAGCGCGGCATCGGCGTCGTCTATGGCGGCGGCCGGCTCGGGCTGATGGGCGCGGTGGCGGACAGCGCGCTGGAGGCTGGCGGCGAAGTGATCGGGGTGATCCCCGAAGCGCTGGTCGGCTCCGAAGTCGCGCATACCGGCTGTACCAGCCTCGAAGTCGTGCCCGGCATGCATGAGCGCAAGAAAGCCTTCACCGATCTGTCGGCCGGGTTCGTCACGATCCCCGGCGGGGTCGGTACGATGGACGAACTGTGGGAGGCGGTCAGCTGGGCGCAACTGGGCTATCATAACAGCCCCGTCGGCCTGCTCAACGCGTTCGGCTTTTATGACGGCCTGCTCGAATTCAATGCCAAGATGATCGAGGTGGGTTTCATCCGCCCCGCGCACCAGGGCATCATCGTCGCGCGCGAGACGATCGCGGAACTCTTGCAGGCGATGGCGGATTATGAACCCCATACGCCCATTTTCGCGATGAAGGCAGACGACCTCTGAAACGGCCTCGACTCCTAGCCCCCTCCCGGATCATCAAGAAAACGCCCACCTCCAAGGGGGGCGGGCGCAATCGCGACTATCTGGTGTCCGAATCCTATTACGCGATCGCCGAGGGATCGAAGAGCTTCGCCTTCGCCTCGCTGCTGTTCGATCGCGACACCCGCCAGCGCGCCTGGCTGCTCTATCACTGGTGCCGCCGGTGCGACGATCTGGCCGACGGGCAGGAGCTGGGCGGCGAGATGGCGGAAGTCCATAACGTCAAGGAAGCCGAGGACACGGTCCAGGGCATCCGCGCGCTCACCCGCCGCTCGCTCGACGGGCAGCCGACGCTCGATCTGGCATTCGACAGTTTCGGCATGGTCGCCGCCGAAGTCGGGCTGACAATGGACATGGCGAACGATGTCATCGCGGGCTTTTCGCTCGATGCGCAGGGCTGGCAGCCGCGCAGCGAGCCCGAAATGATGCGCTATTGCTATCACGTTGCAGGCGCCGTGGGCGTGATGATGGCCAAGGTCATGCAGGCCCCGAACGACAGCTGGGTGTATGACCGGGCGTGCGATCTGGGCCTTGCCTTCCAGCTTGCCAATATCGCGCGCGACATCGTGGACGACGACGCCGCCGGGCGCTGCTATCTGCCGCAGGAATGGCTCGCCGAGGCCGATATCAAGCCCGGGGAACACGCCAAGCCGCACAACAGGTTCAAGCTCGCCGCGGTGGCGGTGCGGCTGGTCTCGCTGATGGACCTTTACGCCGATGCGGCGCGGCTGGGCGCGGCCAAGCTTTCCTTCCGCAGCCGCTGGGCGGTCCTGTCGGCCACGCGGATCTACACCGCCATCGGCCACAAGGTGCTCGATCGCGGGCAGCTCGCGTGGAACAAGCGGGTGACGATCGGCAAATTCGCCAAGCTGGGCCACGTAATCGCGGCGTTCTGGGAAGCGCTGGTCAACCGGCCAGACCAGCCCGAACACATGCCCCCCTACACCCGCGAAGACCTGCGCCCGCTCAAGGGCTGGTGAGGCGCGCTCGCTTGATGCGTGCGGTGCTTGGCGCTAGCGCAGCGGGCATGATCCAGAAGCTCCTGATCGCCAATCGCGGCGAAATCGCCTGCCGCATCATCCGCACCGCGCGTGAGATGGGTATCGCCACCGTCGCGGTCTATTCCGATGCCGACGCCAAGGCGCTGCATGTGCGCTCTGCCGACGAGGCGGTGCATATCGGGCCGTCGCCCGCCGCCGAAAGCTATCTCGTGGGCGAGAAGATCATCGCCGCCGCGAAAGAAACCGGCGCAGAGGCGATCCACCCGGGCTATGGATTCCTGTCCGAGAACGCCGAGTTTGCCGAGGCGGTGCAGGACGCCGGGCTGATCTGGGTCGGCGCGCCTCCGTCCTCGATCCGCGCGATGGGCCTGAAGGATGCCGCCAAGAAGCTGATGCGCGAGGCGGGCGTGCCCGTGACGCCGGGCTATGATGGCGACGACCAGAGCGCAGACCGCCTGAAGCAGGAGGCCGATGCGATCGGCTATCCCGTGCTGATCAAGGCAGTCGCAGGCGGCGGCGGCAAGGGCATGCGCAAGGTCGATGCCGAGGGCGACTTCCTCTCCGCGCTCGAATCGTGCCGCCGCGAGGCGAAGGCCAGCTTCGGCAATGACGACGTGATCCTCGAGAAGTGGATCACCTCGCCGCGCCATATCGAGGTGCAGGTGTTCGGCGACAGCCACGGCAATGTCGTCCACCTGTTCGAACGCGACTGCTCGCTCCAGCGCCGCCACCAGAAAGTGATCGAGGAAGCGCCCGCGCCCGGCATGGACGAGGCCACCCGCGAAGAGATATGCACCGCCGCCGTGCGCGCCGGCAAGGCGGTCGATTACGAGGGCGCGGGCACGATCGAATTCATCGCCGATGCTTCGGAAGGGCTGCGGGCGGATCGCATCTTCTTCATGGAGATGAACACCCGTTTGCAGGTCGAGCATCCGGTGACCGAGGAAATCACCGGCGTCGACCTGGTAGAGTGGCAGCTGCGCGTTGCGGGCGGGGAGGCGATCCCGCTGAAGCAAGACGAGCTGAGCATCGACGGCTGGGCGATCGAAGCGCGGCTCTATGCCGAAGACCCCTCAAGCGGATTTCTGCCGAGCACCGGAGCGCTCGACTGGCTCGATCTTGGAGTGGAAGGCCGGATCGAAACCGGAGTCGAGGAAGGCGACGAGATTTCGCCGTTCTATGATCCGATGATCGCCAAGCTGGTGGCGTGGGGCGAGGATCGTGACGATGCGCTCGACCTGCTGGTCGAGATGGCCGAAACGACCGAGGTCTGGCCGGTCCGCACCAATGCCGCCTTTGTTGCCAATGCCCTGTCCGACAACGATTTCGTGGCCGAACGTCTGGACACCGGCTTTATCGCCGCCAAGGGCGATGCCCTGATTCCGTCCGACAAGCCCGATGATGCGGTGCTGCGCGGCGCGGCTCGCATTGCGATGGTCGCCAATGACGACCAGCCGCAGGATCTGGCAGGCTTCCGCCTTAATCGTTCACCGCGTCACGCCGTTGCCCTGTCCCATCGCGGTGAGGTGAAGACGGTCGAGCTGGACGATACGCCGTTTGAGCCATCGCTGACGGGTTTTGCCGAAGGTACGCGCATCGTCGTATTCGACAATGGCAGTGCATTCGGCTTCGACACCGAGACACGCGATTCGGGTGCGGCAACGGCAGGTGACGGCGCGATCCTCGCGCCCATGCCGGGCAAGGTCATCGCGGTCGATGTGGCCGAGGGCGATGCGGTCACTGCGGGCCAGCGCCTCATGGTGCTCGAGGCGATGAAGATGGAGCACGCGCTCACCGCGCCGTTCGACGGGACCGTGACCGATCTTGCCGCTGCGACAGGCGGTCAGGTTCAGGTCGACGCAGTATTGTGCGTGGTGGAGCCTTCGGCCGACTAGTCCGCAGCTTGCTGCGCCAGCTCCCAGTCGATCTCGACCAGCTGGCGGAAAGACGGGGCGAAGAAGTTCAGCTCGGACCGCGCGTCTTCATCGAAGTTGCGCCTTTGCTGCCGATCCAGCGCTCCGGCGACGATCTCGCGCGTCGCGGTGCGCGCCGCGGCGTAGCGCTGTTCCTGGTGCAGGATCACGGCAAGCGTGGCCGTTGAAATCATGCGCCGCAGATCCTCCGGAGCGGCAGCGGCGACATAACTTCGCCGTGCATCCGAGAGCAATTCCAGCGCCTCCTGTGTGCGGTCTTCACGGCGGAGAATGCCTGCCAGGTCGGTCTGCGCCTTGGCAATCCGGAGGTCGCCGGCCGGAGTGGTGGCCCGCCGCAATCGCAGCACGCGGCGCAACATCGCTTCTCGATCGGGACCGCGCTCGAAGCCGGCCAGCTCCGCATAGATTGCGATGGCCGAACTCCGGCCTTGGGCAATCATCGGCTCGATCGCCCCCAGCAAGTCTGCACGCAGGCTCTCCGCCTCGGCCCGCCTGTCGGAATTTTCGAGCAGTCCGGCCAAGCGGAGCCGGGCCTCCAGTGCAGCGATGCTGTCACCATTGCCTTGCTCCCGGTACAGCACAATCCCGCGACGCAGCAACGCTTCGTTCTCGGGCATCTCTTGCCCCGGATTGACGATCTCCGAAATGCGGACATACAGCCGCGCTGCCCCGCTCCCGAGCGCGTCTTCATTGCCTGCCAACCGGAGCAGGATGGAGCGTGCCACCTCCGCCGAGCGGCGGAAATCCTGTTGCCGGGCCAGGTTGTTTGCGAGCCGCAGCTGTTCGCCCAGCAGGCGTGACAAGTCGTCGGGGAATTCGCGCTGCGCAACCGAGACGAGTTCTCTGCGCATCGGTTCGGCTTCGGCGGCGCGCTCCTGCGATTCGAGTGCGCTTGCGAGGAGGCGCGAGGCCAAGGTCCCGACCATCGCCAAGGCGCCCCCGCCGGGGTCTTGGCCATCGAGATCGATCAACAACTGCCGGAGCCACTTTTCCGCATCGCGGCTGCGCCCTTGCGAGAGGATGTATTGCCCGATCTTCCGGCGTGTATTGAACATTATCTGATCGTAATCCGCGAGGTCTGCCGCCGAGTCGTTCTTCAGCGTCATTGCACGGCTCAAGGTCCATTGCTGGAGATGGCGGCGCATCAGCGTCTCGGCCTGACCGAAATTGCCTTGCGCCGCCGCCGCTTCGGCCTCCGCCTTGAAATCCGGTTCGATCCGCTCGCCATCCTTATCTACCGACAGAACGAGGGTCCGTCCGTTCACGGCGTCGTAAAGTGCCTGGTATCGCGCCTGGACCGCCGATCGCTCGGCAAAGGTCCGGTTCACGTCGAACCGCTTGGCGACCTCCGCATAGCGCCCGACCAGCGCTTGGGACGATTTGTAATCGAGCGTCTCTGCGCCCGCGATGCCCGCCGCGAAAATCGCCGCTGCCTGATCGTACCGATGCTGCATGTCGAGGTTGATCGCGAGCGCGAGGCGGTTTTGCGCCGATTCCGCATCGGTGAACCCGATCGGCGGGTCTGTTTCGATCTCGCGGCGGAGAGCCTCGGCATCGCCGAGCCGACCCTGTCGTTCCACCGCGCGCGCGAGCGACAAGCGCAGATCGACAACTCTCGGCTGGAACGGTTCGAACAGACTGGCATAGTCTGCGTCGTCGAGGCATTTACCGGTGCGTTGCGCGTAGCCTTGGGAGCATTGACCGGAGGCTGCCAGCTGGCGTTCGAGCGCGACCGCCTTCCGATAGCTTTGCTCGGCCTCATCGTTCCGGTCGAGCCCGGCCAGCGCATCGCCGCGCGTCCGTGCCAGTCGTAGCTGCGTTTTCACATCGCCGCCCTCGATGGCATCCAGCGCATCGAGCGCGACGTCGTAGCGCTTGGCGACGACCATCCAGTTGGCGAGCTTCTGCCGGGTGTCGCGCTCTTCGCTGATATCGCCGTTCTCGCGGTAGAGGGAAATAGCATCGCGGTAGAATGCGGCAACCTCATCCCACTTGCTCCCGACCACGAGCTGATGCGCGCGAACGAGACGATAGACCGCACCCAATTCGATATTGTCGGCAAACAGCGTGTCGACCATCACCAGCAGCCGCTCGAGCATCACCGGGTTGATGTCGTTCGAGATCGTGGCGGTCTCGCGATAGAACTGGAACAACTCCGCCTTGTCGAGCTTCTCGGGTTCGGCATTGAAACGATCGAGCATGGCGGCGAACTGTGCGTCCGATTGCGCCTCGTCGGATGCCACCAGCAGCGTGATGGAGCGATAGACGGCGCTCCATCCCAGCTCGAAGGCCAGCGGTTCGGGGGCGAGACCGTCGGCGCTCGCCTGCGCAGCGGCGAATGCCCGGTCGGCAAGATCGTATTGATGGTTCCAGAAATGGAAGCGGGCGAGATTGAACTGCGCCCGGACGGGGGTATAGGAGTCTTCGTCCGCCAGGCGCTGCGCTAGTTCGACCTGGCTTTCCCGAACGGCGATGGCCTTGTCCGATTGCCCGAGCTCGCGGTAGATCCAGGCAGCGCTGTCGAGCGCCCAGTAAAGGTCCCACCGTGCTTCGGTTCCGATGTCGCGCGCGAATGCGATCCAGCGCTCTGCCGCGCGGGCTGCCCCGGCGAAGTCGCCGATGGAATGAAGGTAGCGGGCTTCTTCCTGAGCGTGTCCGACCCGTTCGAAAGGCAATGCGCCGCCCTGTTCGATCAGCGCCCCGATCTTGGCCAGCAGGCTCTTGCGCACCGCCTCCTGCCCCAGCTCGCGCGCCGCATAGAGCCGCATCAGGTAGAGATCCATGCAGGAGATGGCCGGCCCTTCGGCCGCTTCGCACGTCGTGATGGAGGCCTCGAAGGATTTCGCCGCGGCTTCGAAGTTTCGCGCCTCCCACGCGGTCATCGCGGCGGGATCGGGCGCGGAGCGTTCCTGCGCATGCGCGGCCAGCGGCACGGCGGCCGACAGGATCGTCAGGAAGGCTGCGAACATCCGCATCGCCTCGATCCTATGGTGCGCGGGCAGGCGGCACAACTGACGGGATCGTATCAGCCGTCCAGGAATGCGCGCACGGCCGCGCGCTGCGTGTCGCTCATATGCAGCCCGAGCTTCGAACGGCGCCACAGCACGTCGTCGGCGGTGCGGGCCCATTCGGCTTCCTGCATGTAGGCGATTTCCGCCTCGGTCAGCCCGGCGCCGAAGCGCTGGCCGAGATCGTCCCAGTCCGTGGCGTCTTCGAGCCACCATTCGGCGCGGGTGCCATAGGCGCGGGCGATGCGGGTGGCCTGGTCGAGGCCGAGAAACGGGTAGCGCGCGTGCAGGTCGGCGATGAATTCCGGCTGCGTCGTGGGCGCGAAATCGCCGCCGGGCAGCGCGGCCTTCGCCGTCCAGTGCCCGCCTTTCAGCGCATCGAGGCGCGGGGCGAGGGCATCGACCGCGGCTTCGGCGAGGTGGCGGTAGGAGGTGATCTTGCCGCCATAGACCGAGAGGATCGGCGCGCCCTCGCTTTCGTCCGAGAGCGGCAATTTGTAGCCGCGCGTCGCCGCTTCGGGACGGCCCGAACCGTCATCCACCAGCGCACGTACCCCGGCATAGGTCCAGGCAATGTCGTCGCGTGTGAGGTCGCGTTCGAACGCGCGATTGGCGGCGGTGATGAGGTAGTCGGTCTCTTCGCCATCGATATGGACATCGCCGAGCGAGCCATCGTGATCGGCATCGGTCGTGCCGATCAGGGTGAAATCGTTCTCGTAGGGAATCGCGAAGACGATCCGCGTATCGGGCTGCTGGAGAAGATAGGCATAGGGGTGGTCGAACAGTTTTGGCACCACGATATGCGATCCGCGCACCCGGCGCAGGCCATGGGCGGGGGTGATCCCGGCGAGCCGGTCCACGTCGTTGGCGGCAGGCCCGCCCGCATTGACGATCGCGCGCGAGGTGAAGGTTTCGTCGCCATGTTCGCCTTCGGTCTCGATCCGCCACAGCCCGTTCTCGCGCCGGGCGGAGGTGACGGGCGTGTGCAGCCGGATATCGGCCCCGCGTTCGCGCGCATCGACGGCGTTGAGCGCCACCAGCCGCGCATCGTCGACCCACAGGTCCGAATATTCGAACGCATGGGTCAGCCGGTCTTCGAGCGGGGCGCCCGCTTCGTGCTGGCGCAGGCGCACGCTCGCGGTGCCGGGCAGGGTGCGGCGCCCGCCGATCGTATCGTAGAGAAACAGCCCGGCGCGCAGCATCCAGCGCGGGCGCTGGCCGTCCTCATGCGGCAGGATGAAGCGCATCGGCCAGATGATGTGCGGCGCGATGGCCCAAAGCTTCTCGCGCTCCTGCAAGGCCTCGCGCACCAGTGCGAACTCGTAATATTCGAGATAGCGCAGCCCGCCATGGACCAGCTTGGTCGAGGCCGAGCTGGTACCGCTGGCGAGGTCGCGCGCTTCGAGCAGCAGGACTTTCGCCCCGCGCCCCGCCGCATCGCGGGCGATCCCGGCACCGTTCACCCCGCCGCCGATCACGGCGATATCGTAGGGCGCGTTATCGGGGGCGGGCGTCATTCGGCTTCCGGCTGCGGCGGTCCGAACAGCGTACCACGTTCGGAGAACAGCACGAAGGCGAGGCTGATGACGGCGGTGGCGAGCAGGGCGATGGCGAGCGGGCGCGCGGTCCCGTCATAGGCCTGGCCGATTGCCGCGCCGAGCGCTGCCCCGCTGGTCATACGCAGGAAGCCCTGGGCGCTGCTTGCCGCGCCCGCAATATGGCGGAAGGGCTGCAGGGCGATCGAGCCGAAATTGGCGCCGATGAAGCCCAGCAGGCTCATATTCGCGGCCATCAGCGGCACAAAGGTCCACAGCGTCTCGTCGGGCTGGCTGGCGAACCAGGCCTGCGCGGCGGCAACGGCAATGAACAGGAACAGCGCGACATGGCTCACCCGGCGCGCGCCATAACGTTCGACGATGCGCGAGTTCGACCAGTTGGCAATCGCCATGCAGCCTGCGCAGATCGCGAAGATCATCGGGAACTTGTCGCCTGCGCCGAAAGCTTCGCCGATCAGCTGCTGCGAGGAATTGATGAAGCCGAACAATCCGCCGAATACCAGCGCGCTGCCGAGCGTGTAGCCGATCGTTTCGCGCAGGGTGACGGCGTGCGTCATGTTGCGCGCAATCTGGCGCACGATGATCGGCTGGCGATCTTCCTCGTGCAGGGTTTCGGGCAGGCGGATATAGACCCAGGCGGTCATCAGCACGCCGGCAAACGCCATGCCGCCGAAGATGAAGCGCCAGTCGCCCGCCAGCAACAGGATGCCCTGGCCGATGCTGGGCGCGACGGCGGGGACGAGCAGGAAGATCACGAAGATCAGGCTCATCATCCGCGCCATCTTGTCGCCGCCCACCCGGTCGCGGATGATCGCCGGCGGCAGCGCGATGATGCCCGCCGCGCTGAAACCCTGGATCGCGCGCAGGATCACCAGCATTTCGAAACTCGTCGCCAAGGTGCAGGCGATCGAGAACACGATGTAGGCGGCCAGCGCGGTGAACAGCACCGGGCGGCGTCCGTAGCGATCGGCAAAGGCGCCGGGCACCAGCGTGCCGATCCCGGCGGCGAGCAGATAGGCTCCGACGACATATTGGCGGCTATTGCCGGTCGCACCCAGATCCACCGCCACGCTTTCGAGCGCGGGCAGGATCGCGTCGATCCCGAAGGCGTTGAGCGCCATCAGCAGCGCCATCATCCAGATCAGTTCGCGTTCGCCGACGGGTTTGCGCGTGGCGACCGCCGTCGCGGGTCGGGTGTCGGAAGGGTGCGGGGCCTCGCCAGCCGCGCCGGATTGATTTCGCATGTGCACAATACAGCCGGTGCCGCCAAGTGTTCCGCTTTGCAAGCCCCGGCCCTATCTAGGCAGCGATGGCAGAAATCGAATCCATCGATGACGGGGCGGAGGATGAAGGTCCCGATGCGGAGGCGGGCGAGGGCGGAGAGGCCCACGAGGCCGAGATCGGCCTGCGCAAGATCATCCATGTCGATATGGATGCCTTCTTCGCCAGCGTCGAACAGCGCGACAATCCCGATCTGCGCGGTAAGCCGGTCGCGGTCGGCGGATCGTCGGGGCGCGGTGTGGTCGCAGCGGCGAGTTACGAGGCGCGCAAGTTCGGCGTGCGGTCGGCCATGCCCTCGGTCACCGCCAAGCGACTGTGCCCCGACCTGATCTTCTGCAAATCGCGCTTCGACGTCTATCGCGAGGTGTCGGGGCAGATCCGCGCGATCTTCAAGAGCCACACCCCGCTGGTCGAACCCCTGAGCCTCGACGAGGCCTATCTCGACGTGACCGCCGATATGCGCGGGATCGGCAGCGCCACCCGCATCGCCGAAATGATCCGCGCCGAAATCCGCGAGACGACCCAGCTCACCGCCAGCGCCGGGGTCAGCTACAACAAGTTTCTGGCCAAGCTCGCCAGCGACCAGAACAAGCCCGACGGGATCTGCGTGATCCGCCCGGGCCAGGGCGCGGCCTTCGTCCAGTCGCTGCCGATCCGGCGGTTCCATGGCGTGGGACCGAAGGGCGGCGAGAAGATGGCGCGGCTGGGGATCGAGACCGGCGCCGATCTTGCCGCCAAGGACCGCGACTGGCTGCACGCCCATTTCGGCAGTTTCGGCGATTACCTGTTCCGTGCCGCGCGGGGGATCGACCTGCGCCCGGTGCGATCGAGCCGGATCCGCAAATCGATCGGTGGGGAGCGGACCTTTCACGAGGATATCCACGCACCCGACGAACTGCGCGAAACGCTCGACCGGATCGTCGACATCGTGTGGGAGCGGATCGTCAACAACTCCGCGCGCGGGAAGACCGTGACGCTGAAGCTCAAATACAACGATTTCCGCCTCCAGACCCGGGCGCGCACGCTGCCGCGCTGGGTTGAGGGGAAAGAGGATTTTGCCGTCATCGCGCGCGGCCTGCTCGAGGCCGAACTGCCGCTCGCGCTGCCGATCCGGCTGATGGGGGTAACGCTGTCGGGCCTAGAAGGTGCGACGACGAAAAAGCGCGGCACCGGGGCCGCGCAACTCGATCTGTTGTAGAGAAGCCCGCGCGCCGCTCCGACCGGAGGGACGCGCGGGCAGGGGAAGCTCTATTTGGCGATGATGGAATCGAGGAACCAGGCGCGTTCCTCGGCCATGTCGGTCCAGTCGTCGCTGAGACCGTCGGTGGCGTTGTCGCCGGCCTTTTCGGCCTCGGCCTTCACCGCGCGGATCTGGTCGACCAGCGTGCGATTGTCGTCGCGCAATTCGCGCACCATCGCATCGGCATCGAGCCCGACCTTGTCCTGATCGTCGATCTGGGTGTGCTGGGCGATCGAGCCGATCGAGGTCAGCGTGGTGCCGCCATTCTTGCGAACGCGCTCGGCGATGCCATCGGTCTGCGCGATGATTTCCTGCGCTTGCTCGTCGAACAGCAGGTGCAGGTCGCGAAAGCGCGGGCCCTGCATGTGCCAGTGGAAATTTTTGGTCTTGAGAAACAGGGCGTAGTGATCCGCGAGCAGCTTGTTCAGCGCTTCGTTGACGCCCTTTTTGGAATTGTCGCCAGTATCGGCCATGGATGGGTCCTTCTTTGTTTTTTGTGGGTTCCGTTCACTCAACGCAGCAAAAGCCCATCGGCTCCATCAAGTGTTTCACTGCGTGCAATCGGATTGTCCGATCACCGATGCCGGGGATCACCGTGGTAGTGCGGCCCATCCCACCGCGATGCCGATCACCAGCAGGACGACGCCCGCGACCCGGCGGCCATGCGCAATCCAGCTCGCGCGCGGATCGACCACGCCAAGCGCGCCGAGGCCGAGCGCGAGCGATCCGCCCGCCGCGCAGCCGAGGGCCGCCGGCACGCTCGCCGCATAGGCCGCACCGACTCCGAAGGCGAGGAAGCGCGCGGCATCGGTGATCTGGTGTGCGATGAGGACGAGGCCCGCAGCGCCGATCGACCGGGTCGGTTCCTTGGGCGCGCGCCCGGGGCGCAGGATCAGGATCTCGATCCCCGAAACCAGCGCCGCCACCGCGCCCAGCATGTCGCGCGCATCGGGCACCAGCAGCGGCAGGACGACGATTGCCGCATATCCGGCCAGCGCCGAGGCGATCCATCCGGTCACCACCCCCAGCGGCAGCGCCGCGCCATGCCCGGCCTCGCTCAGATCGCTCACCACCACCTGGTCGCGCGCGCCCATGGTCACGACGAAAGCGGCAAGAAAGGCGAACATCAGCGCGGCCATGGAATGAGCGCTAGAGCCTTATCGCGGGGAAGGGAATGGATGGGGCCGCTGCGACACCCGACCAGATTATGACTTGTCGAGTTCCTGCTGCCTCTGGCGCTCCATCTTGGCAGCGAAGGAGAAACCCTTGCGCAGCTTGAGCGTGGGCTTTTCGACCACGTGCCAGGAGAACATCGCGAGGAGCGTGATCGGCACCACCGCCATGGCGAACAGGGCGTAGGGGCTGGTAACGCCGGTCGAGGCGACGATGGCCTGCTGGATCGGGAAACCGTAAAGATACACGCCGTAGCTGTAATCGCCGCGCGAAAAGAGTGGCGGCTTGGGAAGCTTGGTCACACCGATGAACACCGCGATATAGGCGTAGGCCGGGATCAGGACCACGGTGGAAACGGGCATCACCGAATAGACTTCGTCGGGCAGCAACACACCCGAAAGAATGACGCACCCGATTGCGATCGCGAACAGCGTCCACGAATAGGGAACGGCGTGACGCTTGGTGTAGAGCACAGAGCCGAAGAGGAACTCGGGCACCAGGATCGCACCGGGATTGGTCAGCGCTTTCATGATGAAACCGGGCGTTTGTTCGGGAAGATAGGGCGCGGCGACGATCGCCGCAGAACTGAAGACGGCGATCGCGAGCGTCTTCACCCAATCGGATACCCACCCCAGGATGATGATGAAGCTCATCATGACGTAGCAGCCCAGTTCGGGCGGAATGGTCCACAACGAACCGTTCACAATCCCGGCATGCGGGTTCTGTTCGAAAACGCCCGGGAGCAGATAGTGGATGAAGCCGAAAATATTCCAGAAATACGACAGGGTCTGTTCGCTGGTGAAGTAGTCGTAATGCGACAGGGTCGTGAACAGGGCGCCGATGACCAGGATCGTGACCAGGGTGTCGACCGCAAGCGCGGGGATGATGCGTAGCACACGGCTGGCAACGAACTTGCCGAGGGTCAGGCGCACGGCGCTGCCTGTCACGAGAAAACCTGAAAGGATGAAGAAGATCGGCACGATCGCCATGGTGGCGGTCCACCAGATCCCGAGATGCGTGGCCTCTTCCATCCCATAGACCAGAGGGAAGCAATGGCGATAGACAACCGCAAAGGCGAGAACGACACGAAGCATGTCGAACCCCGGCCCTATGCCGTTGTTTTCATCCATTATTTTTCCGACAGATCGCATCAAATCCTCCCTATGGCGGCCAGCCCATACAAGCTTTACGACCGAGAATCGACCCGCTATTGCCCGGGCATGAAATTATCGGGCCGAGCGGGGCGATCGGGTTGCTTGATGGCGTTTTTGATAAGTTTGTCAGGATGTTCTCAAGCGGGCGATGCGATCTATCCCATAGACCCGGCACGCAAGTCGGGCGCCGTATCCGAGCAGCCAGATGATCGCACCGGGGCATGGCAATCGGTCCGGATTTCGGGTGAGGCCCGGCTGCTGAGAGGTGAGGAGCCCGCGCGGCTCTACTGGCAGCCCGAAAGAATAGAGGGCGTCTATAGCTACGGCCCCGACGGCAAGACGATATCCTATGCGGAGGGCACGGATTGGCAGGCCGTGGAAGGCGGCATCGCTCGCACGGCCGGGTCGCGTATTCCCGACTTTGGCGACTATCACTATTTTTACGTCCCCACCGGCCAATCCTTCCGGCAGCGGCTCGGGCGGTATGTGAAGGGCGTTCTCGGTCACGGCAGCGCGGCCGGCGAGCGCGGCAAGGAAAGCTTCGAATTCAGTTCCGAGCCGCGCAATCCACCGCTCACCCTCAACCACGTCGTCTACATCGACTATCTCGCCAAGGCGCCCGACGAGCCCATCGCCCCGAAGCCGCTGTCGAAGCCGGCCTCACGCGTCTTCTGCATGGGCGACAGCATCACCGAGGGCGCGCATACGATCGCCAGCTTCTATCGCCGGGAGGACGCCGACAGCTGGTGCGGCCTGCTGCGAAAGAACTTCGGCGAAGGCCGCGAATTCATCAATTTCTCCAAGGGTGGCTCGACCGTCTCCAGCGCTGTGGAGCGATACGATACGGCCAGCGCCGAAGCACCGCCCGATCTGCTGATCCTCGCCTTCGGCATGAACGATCACGTCGCGGGGCCGGACGGGCTGGACGCGTTTCGCAATGGGTTGGTCACCATGATCAAGCGCGCGCAGGGCGATGGCGCCGAGATCATCCTAGTGGGCTTTTTCCAGCAGAACCCGAACTGGATGCTGGAATCACCGTCCGACAGCGTCGCCTACAACAAAGTGATTGCGGATACCGCGGAGCGATACGGTCTCGAATTCATCGACATGTATGACATTTTCGAGCGCGCCGATCCGCAGTTCGAAAGTTATCATAATCTGACGGGTGATTACATGCATCACCCTAACAATTACGGGCAGCGTATTTACTATTCGTCGCTGGTGCCCTTTTTCATCGAAGAGCCATTGCGTCCAAGCCAAATACCTGATTACGTTCGGATACGCGATTGAACAAAAGTTCGACGCGCTGGGATTTGGGAGAGAAAACGTGACGCGAACAGCGCTTGTAACCGGTGGTACGCGAGGGATTGGAGCGGCAATCTCGATTGCGCTCAAAGAGGCTGGGATGAAAGTGGCAGCCACCTTCAATACGGACGAACCCAGCGCCACCCGCTTCCAGGAAGAGACCGGGATCGCCACCTTCGGCTGGAATGTCGCCGATGCCGCCGAATGCGAACGCGGTATCCGCAAGATCGCGGACGAAGTCGGCGAGATCGATGTTCTGGTCAACAATGCCGGCATCACCCGCGATGCGAGCGTGGCGAAAATGGACCGGGAGATGTGGGACGCCGTCATCGACACCAATCTCGGCGGCGTCTTCAACTGCGTGAAAGCCATTTTCCCCGGCATGCGCGAGCGGGGCTGGGGCCGCGTGGTCAGCATCGGCTCGATCAATGGCCAGGCCGGGCAGTTCGGTCAGATCAACTATGCTGCGGCAAAGGCCGGCCTGATCGGACTGACGAAGTCGCTGGCCCGCGAAGGCGCCTCGCGCGGGGTTACGGCCAATCTGGTCGCGCCGGGCTATACCGAAACCGAAATGGTCGAAGCCGTGCCCGAGAAAATCCGCGAGCAGATCCTGGCGGGCGTACCCACTGGGCGGTTCTCGCGGCCCGACGAGATCGCCCGTGTGGTGAGCTTCCTGTGCGCAGAGGAAAGCGGCCAGATCACGGGCTCCACGATCACGGTGAACGGCGGCCACTACATGCATTGATCGCTGTGCGATTGAACGTAGCGAGGTAGAGCCGCTGGCCTCGAAGCACGCAGTGCGAAGAGGGCTGCGACGCAGGCAACGGAACCGAACCCGTGCAATCGAACGTCTTGAGATGGAGCGGGTGAAGGGAATCGAACCCTCGTCGTCAGCTTGGGAAGCTGCTGCTCTACCATTGAGCTACACCCGCATCTGCGGCACAGCGCAGGCCGCGCGCTTTGCCGCGTGAGGGGCCAAGCGTCAACAGGAACCAGCAGCATGCGACAGGCGAGCGATACGCTATCGATCCGGACCTCGGGCAGGGGGCTGACCGAACTGACCGACGATGTGCGCGCCTTCATTGCGCGAAGCGGGATCGAAAGCGCGCTGCTGACGGTATTCTGCCGCCATACCTCGGCTTCGCTGCTGATTACCGAGAACGCCGCCGGGGCGGTGAAGAGCGACCTGCTCCGCTGGCTCGACCGGGTCGCGCCCGAAGGTCCCGATTACGATCACGATTGCGAGGGGCCCGACGATATGCCCGCGCATCTCAAGCAAGTGCTGACCGGCACGACGCTGTCGATCCCGGTGCTGGCGGGCATGCCCGTGCTCGGCACCTGGCAGGGCGTATTCCTGACAGAGCATCGCGCCGCGCCGCATGCCCGCGAGATCGTGCTCCACCTGCTGGGCGAATAGCGGGCTGACTTGCGCGACGCGGCTGCTAGGATGGCGGCCATGAAACACCGGGTTGCCACCGCTCGCCGCGCCGTTATCGCGCTTCTTGCCTCGCTGTTCGCCGTGCTGCCCCAGGTCGCACAGGCCGAGGTGCTGCTGTCGTTCCACAGCTTCAACGGGTCCTATTTCGGCGGACGCTATCCGCATGCCTTCATCGTGATGGAAGGGACGCTCGATCGCACGGGCGAGACGATCAACGAAAGCTATGGCTTCTCGGCCAAGAGCACCGGCCCGCACGTTCTGTTCGGACCGGCGACCCATTGGATCTATCCCGAGGAACAGGAATATATCGACACCACCAATCGCCATTTCACGGTGTCGATCAGCGACGAGATGTACGATCTGATCGTCTACGAAACGTCGGTCTGGCGCGATTCCTACGGCAAGGGCTACGATCTCGACAATCGCAACTGCCTCCACTTCGCCGGGCGCATCGCCGAGATGGTCGGGCTGAAGGTCAACTATCCGTGGGACCTGCGTCGCCAGCCGCGCCAGTGGCTCAACCATATCAGCATCCTCAATCCCGAGCTCGGCGCGGAGCCGATCGAGGGGTAGCGAAAGCGGACGACGCCCTCACTGTGACGCCGCGTTTGATGAGCGCGTTCCAGCAGAAAGAGAAAAGGGCCGACAGGATTGCTCCTGCCGGCCCCCTCCGGCTCCGACCCCCGGGTTTGCGGGGTGGGGTCAGAACCCGAAGGTCACGCCGACGCGTCCGGCGGTCGATCCGTTCTTGTTGAAGCCGGTGGCGATCCCGGCGTTGAATGCTGCATTCTCGCCGACCATCACGCCGAGCTGGAGCGATCCGGCATGCGCGCCCTCGAACGTGCCGACATTGGCGGTGAGGTTGAACGCCTTGCCCGGCAGGAAGCTCGCTCCACCCAACGCCACCGCGACTGCGGTCGAAGACGAAATCCGCTCGTCGAGGATGGTCATGCTCTGTTCGAGCACATCGATCCGTCCGCCGAGCGCCGCAACGTCGCTGCTCAGCGCGGCGAACTGCGCGTCGGTGACCGCGGCGATGTAGCCGACATCGGCGCGCACCGCATCGACCGACGCTGCCGTCGCAACCTGCTGCCTGCCGAGCACGCCGTCGGCATCGACCGTCACGACATCGACCGGGCCCTGCTGCGCGGCGGTGCTTGCATCGATATCGCCGATCCGCACCGCGCTGCCGGTGCCGCCGATCGTGACTTGGTCGTTGGCGGTGGTGACCGCGCCGAAGCCGATCGCGGTGGCGCGGGCATGCTGGGCTTCGGCGGCATTGCCGATCGCGGTCCCGCTGGCGAACCGCGCCTTCGACCCGGTGCCGATCGCGGTCGCGTTCTCGCCGGTCGCCTGCGCGCCCTTGCCGACCGCAGTCGCTTGCGGCGCCGAAGCGAAGGACTGGTACCCCAGCGCGGTCGTGAACTGGCCGCGCGCTGCGGAGAAAGCCCCGAACGAGAGCGCGCCCGCCCCGGTTGAGGCTGCCCCGGATCCGAAGGCTGCGGCCTGCAGGCCATTGGCCGTCGTACCCTGGCCCACGGCGGTGGCGTTGAGCCCGGTGGCCGACGAATTGGCGCCCATCGCGGTGTTGAGATTGCCGCTGGCAACAGACTGTCGCCCCATCGCCATCGCATATTCGCCGTTCGCGTTCGCATCCTGGCCCATGGCAATGGCGGCTGCCCCCATTGCGCGCGCGCCAGCTGTGTCGGCATCGTCACCATCGGCACCGATCGCGATGGCCGAGTTCGATCCTGAGCGGGCTTGCCTGCCGATAGTTACGGCCCCGACCCCCGATGCGGAGGCGCCATAGCCGATGGCGACTCCATTGGTCACCGAGCCCGCAGTTCCTCCGATTGCCACACTGGCGAAATTGGCAAAAGAGTCCGTCCCGAGCGCGGTCCCATCTTCACTGGCAGAACTGTCGCCGCCGATCGCAATCGCTCTGTTTCCCGAGGCCCGGGCGCCGAATGAATCTCCATCGCCATCGGTGCCGATCGCGATCGACGACGCGCCTTCAGCATTCGCTGCATAACCTGCTGCGAACGACCGATCTCCGGTGGCTGCAGCGCTCTG